>DASUZB010000236.1:0-12091 GCA_036377075.1 Actinomycetes bacterium
CCGAGCCAGACCCTGCCGCTGTCGGGGGTGTCCAGGCCGGCGAGGCAGTGCAGCAGGGTCGACTTGCCCGACCCGGACGGGCCGACCACGGCGCTGAAGCGCCCGCGGGCGAACCCGACGGAGACGCGGTCGAGCGCGGTGACCGCGGTCGGTCCGCTGCCGTAGGTCCTGCTGAGCTCCTCGGCGCGCACGGCGGCGTCGATGGTCTGGCCGGCTGGCAGGACGATCTCGCTGGTAGGCATGCTGGCTCCTGTGGTCGCGCGGTGCGGTCCCCTCGGGCCGTCGGTCGTCACCGAAAGGCAACCGCGGCGGCGCGGCCGCCGCACTGGCGCTGGGACGAGGATCGGAGGTAGACCCAGCACTACCGCCGCCGGCCGCGGCGCCGGTTACCATCGGCCCATGGGTGCCCGAACCGCCTGGCAGGCGATCGCGCAGCGGCCCTGGCGCTTCCTCGCCTCGTCGTGGCCGTGGCGGTCGCTGGCGTACCTGCTGGCCGGCATCGCGCCGAGCGCCACGGTGGCCGCCGGGGTGATCGCCCTGTTCACCCTGCGCGTATCGAGGCTGGCACCGCTGGTCCTCCCGCCGGTGTTCCTGGCGCTGCTGCTCTCCGGGCTGCTGGTGGCGCGCTACGAGCGGTGGCGCCTGCGCCTGCTGGAGTCCGGCCCCGCGGCGGCGTACCGGCATCCCGAGGGTTCCGGCCGGCGCGCCCTGGAGTTCGGCTACGGCGTCGTCTGCGTGCTGCTGCTGTGGCTGATCGACCTGGCCGTGGTCGCCCTCTCCCTGGGTCCCCTCGGGGCCCTCACGACGGTGGCCCTGCGCAGCGCCGACGCCGGAAAGGGCGCCCAGGCGGCGATGCTCGCCCTCGGCCTGCTGGCGCTGGCGCCGGGCGCGTACCTGCTCACCGCGTGGGCGGGCGCCCGCGCCGCCCTCGCCCGGCTGCTCCTGGCGCCGCGCGAGGCGGAGCTCGGCGAGCGGCTGGTCGAGGTCACCCGATCGCGCGCCCGCCTGGTCGACGCGTTCGAGGTCGAGCGGCGGCGCATCGAGCGCGACCTCCACGACGGCGCCCAGCAGCGGCTGGTCGCGCTGACCGTGGCGCTGGGACTGGCGCGGCTCGACCTGCCGCCCGGCTCGCCCGCGGCCGCGCGCGTCGACCAGGCGCACGAGCAGGCCAAGCAGGCGCTCACCGAGCTGCGGGAGCTGATCCGCGGCGTCCACCCGCAGGTCCTTGCCGACCGCGGCCTGCCCGCCGCGATCTCCGACGCCGCCGGCCGCTCGCCGGTGCGGGTCGACGTCGACGTCGCCCTGCCGCGGCGCCTGCCCGCCACGACCGAGGCCGCCGCCTACTTCGCCGTCTGCGAGGCGCTCGCCAACGTCGCCAGGCACAGCCGCGCGACCCGCGCGTCGGTGCGCGGCCGGCTGCAGGACGAGCTGCTGGTCGTCGAGGTGCGCGACGGCGGCGTCGGCGGCGCCGACCCGGCCGGCGGCAGCGGGCTCGCCGGCCTGGCCGACCGCATCGCGGTGGTGGACGGCAGGCTGCTGCTCTCCAGCCCCGCCGGCGGGCCGACCCTGCTCCGAGTGGAGATCCCGTGCGCGCAGACGGTCCCCTCCGCGTAGTCGTCGCCGAGGACAGCGTCCTGCTGCGGGAGGGCCTGGCAGGGCTGCTGCACCGCTTCGGCCACGCCGTGGTCGCCACCGTCGGCGACGCGCCGGCGCTGCTCGCCGCGGTCGAGGCGCACGAGCCGGACGTGGTGGTCACCGACGTGCGCATGCCGCCCGGCTTCAGCGACGAGGGGCTGCGCGCCGCGCTCGCGCTGCGCGACGCCCACCCGTCGCTCGCCGTCCTGGTGCTCAGCCAGTACGTCGAGCAGACCTACGCCGCCGAGCTGCTCGACGCCGACCCGTGGCGGGGGGGCCGGGCCGGCGTCGGCTACCTGCTCAAGGACCGGGTCGGCGACGTGGAGGAGTTCGACGACGCGATCCGGCGGGTCGCGGCGGGCGCCACGGTGATCGATCCCGAGGTGGTGCGCCAGCTGCTGCGCCGGCGCCACGACCCGCTCGAACGGCTCACCCCGCGCGAGCGTGAGGTGCTCGCCCTGATGGCCGAGGGCTGGTCCAACGCCGCCATCGCCCGCACCCTGGTGGTCACCGAGGCCGCGGTCGCCAAGCACATCGGCGGGATCCTCACCAAGCTCGACCTGCCGCCCACCGAGGACGACCACCGCCGCGTCCGCGCCGTCCTGGCGTTCCTGCGCGGCTAGCCACGCCCGGTCAGCCGGCCGCCAGGTCGACGCGGCCGGCCGGCGCCTGGTCGCGGCCGGGCGCGCGCCTGGTCACCATCAGGCCAGCCAGCACGTACCCGGCGCCCTGCAGGGCGATGACCGGCACGATGCCGACGGGCTTGCCGAGCAGGCCGGCGCCGAGCGTGCCGGCGAGCGTGGCGACGCCCTGGACCGCGATCAGCGCGCCGAAGACGCGGCCGCGCAACCGCTCGCCGGTGGCCGTCTGGAACACCGTCATCAGGCCGGCGGCCATCAGCGCCCCGGCCGGTCCCACGAGCGCGATCAGCACGAACGCCGGCCACAGCACCGGCGCCGCCAACGGGTAGAGGAACAGCGCGAGGTCGAGCGCGCCGAACGCGACCGCTCCCCAGCCGACCAGGCGTTGCGGCCGGAAGCGGTGCCCGACGGCCGCCGCCACCAGGCCGCCGAGGATGCCGCCGACCGCCTGCACGGACATGATCAGGCCGTAGGCGGAGCTGTCGCCGTGCAGCACGTCGAGCACGAACGGGGCCATCAGCGTGCCCATGATCCCCTCGCCGACGCTGGTGATCGCGACGAAGAGCAGCAGGACGCGCAACGTCCGGACGGCCCGCGCGACCCGCACGCCCTCGACCCAGTCGTGCCAGACCGAGCGCACGGTGGTCCGCAGCGCCCTGCCCGCCGGGTCCTCTGGCGCGCCGGCGCGACCCGGCGGGGCGGTTGCCCCGCGCGGCAGCCGGATCAGCGCGACCAGCCCGGCGGCGGCGCAGAACGTGGCGGCGTCGGCCAGCCCGAGCAGGCGTACCCCACCGAGCCCGGCGACCAGCCCGCCGGCGGCCGCGCCAAGCAGCCGGGCGACGTCCCTGACCTGGCCGTTGAGGGCGTTCGCGGTGACCAGCTCGCCGGCCGGCACCAGGTCGGGGAGGATCGCGGCCTCGGCCGGGACGAAGAACTGCGCCAGGCAGCTCTCCGCGAGCGCGACCGGGTAGACGATCCAGACGCGGCCGGCGTCGTGCACCAGCAGCAGGGGCAGCAGCCCGGCGGCGAGCAGCAGGTTGGTGGCCACCATGGTGACGCGCCGGTCCCAGCGGTCGGCGAACACCCCGGCGACCGAGCCGAGCAGGACCTGGGGCAGCAGCGACGCCATCAGCATCGCCGACGAGGCGATCGTCGAGCCGGTCAGCGCGTACACCTCGTAGGCCAGCCCGACCCGCAGGATCCAGTCGCCGACCAGGGAGATCAGCCCGGCCGCGAGCAGCAGGCGCAGGTTGCGCCCGCGGGCGAGCAGCCGGACCAGCGCCGGCACCTCAGCCGCCTCGCGGGGTGGGCGGGAGCGGGAACGCGAACAGGGTGAGGTTGACCGGGACGGCGCCTTCGGGCCGGGCGGCGGCGTCCCCCAGCGGCCGGCGGTCGACCAGCGGCTGGATCAGCGCGTCGAGCGCCTGGCGCAGCTCGACCATCTCGTCGAGGGTCAGGTACATGAGGTTCTGGCCGATGCCGGTGTTGTCGCGCCAGCGCTGCTCCCAGTCGCCGCGCCGCTGCTGCCAGTCGAGCAGCTGGGCAACCGCCCGCTCGGCGAGCATCTGCTCGAGCACGTCGGCGGCGAGGGCGGCCTCCGGGTCGCGGTCGGCGCCCTCCCAGGTCTGCGAGGTGGCGGTGATGCGCCATGGGTGCTCGCGGCCGTCGGCGGCCGGCGCCGGCTCGACGAAGCCGTAGCGGGCGAGCTGGCGCAGGTGGTGGGAGGCCAGCGCCTGGCTGATGCCGAGCTGGCGGGCGGCGTCGGCCGCGGTCATCGGGCCGTCGCGGCCGACGAGCGAGTGCAGCCTGAGCCGCAGCGGGTGGGCGAGCGCCCGGATCACGACGGGGTCGTCGAGGATCCGGCGCCTGCCGACAGATTCCAAAGACATGCTTGGAATCGTCGCCCGGAGGTCCGGCAAATGTCAAGCACTTGTTTGGAATCGCGTTGGGCGTCCAGTCGGCGTCCAGTCCTGGATAGTCAAGAGTTGACTAACCTGGTATTGACTAGTACGGTCTTGCCTATGACCACGACCAAGCTCTCACCCAGTGCGCACGCGGTGCTCGGCCTGCTCTCGCGGCAGCCGACCTCCGGCTACGAGCTGGGCTCGACGGCCGAGCGGACGATCGCGCACTTCTGGCCGATCACCCGAGCGCACATCTACGCCGAGCTGGCCAGGCTGGAGGCCGCCGGCCTGGTCACCGCGACCGAGGTCAGCCAGCGCCGGCGACCCGACAAGCGCGTCTACGCCATCACCGGGGCGGGCGAGGCAGCCCTCGACGAGTGGCTCGCCGGCGGCGACCTCGGCCACGAGCGCCGCCGCCACCCGCTGCTGCTCAAGCTCTTCTTCGGCGAGCGCATCCCGCCCGCGCGCCTGGCCGCCCTGCTGGCCGAGGAGCGCGCCCGGCTCCAGGCCGACCGCGACCGCTACCTGGCGGTGGCGGCCGCCCTCGAGGGCGACCCGGGCGCCGTCTGGCGGCGCGCCACCGCCATGTACGGGGTCCACTGCGCCCAGGGCCACCTCGCCTGGCTCGACGAGGTCGAGCCGCTCCTCGCACCGGCCGAACGGAGCCTGTAGATGTTCAAGGAGAACCGCCGCACCAAGCTGCTCACCCTCGCGCTGAGCTGCCTGGCGCTGTTCATCGTGCTGCTCGACATGACCATCGTGAACAACGCGCTGCCGTCCATCCAGCGGCACCTCGACGCCAGCCTCTCCGGCCTGCAGTGGATCATCGACGCCTACGCCCTGGTGTTCGCGAGCCTGCTGCTGACCACCGGCTCGCTCAGCGACCGGCAGGGGCGCAAGCGCTGGTTCCTGATCGGCCTCGCCGTGTTCACCGCCGGCTCGGCCCTGTGCGGCGTCGCGCCCAACACCGGCTTCCTGGTCGCCGCGCGGGCGCTGCAGGCCGCCGGCGGCGCCGCCCTGTCCCCGGCGAGCCTGTCGCTGCTCACCAGCGCCTTCCCCGACCCGCGCGAGCGGGCGCAGGCGATCGGCATCTGGTCGGGGATCTCGGGCCTCAGCCTCTCGGCCGGCCCGCTCATCGGCGGGGCGCTGGTCGACGGGCCCGGCTGGCGCTGGGTGTTCTTCGTCAACCTTCCCATCGGCGTGGTGGCGTTCCTCGGGGCGCTGCGCTTCGTGCAGGAGTCGGTCAACCCGCGCCCGCGGCGGCTCGACCTGGCCGGCCAGCTCCTCGGCATCGGCACGCTGGCGACGCTGGTCTACGCGCTGATCGAGGGCGGCAGCCACGGCTGGACCTCCGCCCTGATCCTGACCATGTTCACCCTGGCCGCGCTCGGGCTCGTCGCCTTCCTGCTGGTCGAGACGCGCCAGCGGGAGCCAATGCTCGAGCTGCGCTTCTTCCGCTCGGCGGCGTTCTCCGGCACCAACCTGATCGCCTTCCTGACCTTCTTCAGCCTGATCGGCTTCACCTTCTTCAACACCCTCTACTTCCAGGAGATCCGGGGCTACTCGGCGTTCGCAGCCGGGCTGCTCGGCCTGCCGGTGACGCTCGCGATCGTGGTGATGGCGCCGCTCGCCGGGCGGCTGGCCGGCACGCGCGGCCCGGGCCTGCCGATCGCCGCCGGCACCGCCATGGCCGGCACCGCCGTGCTGCTCCTGCTCGGCCTCCAGCTGGACACCCCCTACGGCAGCATCTGGTGGATCCTGGTGCTGTTCGGCGCCGGGCTCGGCCTGGTCTTCGCGCCGACCGCCGCGTCGGCGGTCGCCGGCCTGCCACGCTCCCAGGCCGGCCTCGCCTCCGGGATCCTCAACACCAGCCGCCAGGTCGGTGGCTCGGTCGGCATCGCCCTGCTCGGCGCGGTCTTCAGCAACCGCTTCCGCGGCGCGCTCCCGGCCGAGGTCCGTGCCCGGATGGGCGGCGCCAGCGGCGGCTTCCAGGCCGTCCCCCCGGCCGTCCGCCGCGTGGTCGGCGAGGCGTTCGTCACCGGCATCCACGCCGGCTACCTGGTGGCCGGCAGCGCCCTGCTGGTCGGCACGCTGCTGGCGGTCACCCTCCTGGCCGCCTTCCGCCCCCGCCCGGCCGCCACCCCCGCGGCCGAGCCCCAGCCCGCGATGGCCTCCAGCGACGGCGCCCCCTGACCCGAGCCGCGCGGTCGCGCACCGCGAGGGGCGGTTGTCCACGCACTGCCCGACGAGGGCCGGCGCTGGGACGGGCAGGTCGGGGGATGGCCAGGTTTCGCGGTGCCGCGGTGAGGTAGCGCAGCCCTGGGGGACGGGCGGCACGCTCGCCCGGCCCTGATGGTGGACGCGCGCCTCGCAGCGAGGGGATGACCATGCCGCACAACGACCGAGTCCTGATCGTGGGGGCGGGCCCGAGCGGGCTGCTGCTCGCCGGCGACCTGGAGGCGGCCGGGGTGGCCTGCACCGTCCTGGAGCGGCGCGCGGAGGAGTCGAACCTGACCCGCGCGTTCGCCGTCCACGCCCGCACGCTGGAGCTGCTCGACGCCCGCGGGGTCGCCGACGAACTGGTCGCCACCGGCCAGCGGGTCGACACCCTGCAGCTCTTCGGCAGGGTCGTGGTCGACCTCTCGCGGCTGCCGTCGCGGTTCCCGTTCGTGCTCATCACCCCGCAGTACGAGACCGAGCGGGTGCTCGAGGAGCGGGCCAGGGCGCTCGGCGCCGAGATCGTCATGGGTGCCGAGGTGGTCGGCCTGCGGCAGGACGCCGACGGGGTCGAGCTGGACGTCCGCGCCAGGGACGGCACGGTCGGGCAGCGGCGCGCGGCCTGGGTCGTCGGCGCGGACGGCGTGCACAGCGCGGTGCGCCAGGCCCTCGGGCTTCCCTTCCCCGGCCACGCGGTCGTGCGCTCGGTGATGCTGGCCGACGTGCGGCTCGAGCAGTCGCCCGGCAACGTGCTCCCGGTCGCCAGCGACGGCAACCAGTTCGCGTTCACCGCGCCGTTCGGCGACGGCTGGTTCCGCATCATCGCCTGGGACCGGCGCCACCAGCTACCGGACAGCGCGCCGGTGGACTTCGATGAGGTCCGCGAGGTCACCCGCCGCGCCCTCGGCACCGACCTGGGCATGCACGACCCGCGCTGGCTGTCCCGCTTCCACAGCGACGAGCGGCAGGTGCCCCACTACCGCGTCGGGCGCGTGTTCCTGGTCGGCGACGCGGCGCACGTGCACTCGCCGGCAGGCGGGCAGGGCATGAACACCGGGCTGCAGGACGCGGCCAACCTGAGCTGGAAGCTGGCCGCCGCCGTCAACGGCTGGGCCGCGCACGACCTGCTGGACACCTACCACGCCGAACGGTACCCGGTCGGGCGCCTGGTCCTGCGGCTCAGCGGCGCGATCCTGCGGCTGGCGCTGCTACGGTCGTGGGTGCTCCGCGCCCTCCGTGGCGCCGCCGCCGGCGCCCTGGTCCGCGTACGGCCGTTGCTGGACAGGATCGCCGAGCGGCTGTCGGGCATCGCGATCGGCTACCCGGCGCCGCCGGGTGCGCACCCGCTGGTCGGCAGGCGGGCGCCGGACGTCCCGCTCGCCGCGGCCGGCCCAGGGCCCGGCCGGCTGTACGAGGCGCTGCGAGGCGGGCGCTTCGTGCTCGTGGCCCCCGCCGGCGACCCGGCGGCGTCGGTCGACGGGTGGGACGGGCGCGTCGACCGAGCGACGACCAGGAGCGAGTCGGGCACCGTCACGCTTGTCCGACCCGACGGCTACATCGGCTGGGCCAGCGACGAGACCGACGCCGCACGGCGCTCCGAGGCGGTGCGCGGCGCCCTGGCCGAGGCCTGCGGCGCGCCGGTCGCGACGACCAGCAGCTGAGGAGGGTCGAGATGGCGGACGTGAAGCCGATTCCTGACGAGTACCCGCGGGTCTCGCCGTACCTGATCGTCGACGGTGGCGAGGCGGCCATCGAGTTCTACCGCTCGGTCTTCGGCGCCACCGAGCGGATGCGCAGACCCGACCATGGCGGCAGGATCGGCCACGCCGAGCTGCAACTCGGCGACTCGATGATCATGCTGGCGGACGAGTTCCCGGACAGGGGCGTGCTCGCCCCCGGGTCGGTCGGCGGCACCCCGGTGACCCTGAGCGTCTACGTGGAGGACGTCGACGACGTCGTCGACCGCGCCGTCAACGCCGGCAGCAAGCTGCTGCGCCCGGTCGAGCTGCAGTTCTACGGCGACCGGGTGGCGCAGTTCGAGGACCCCTTCGGCCACCGCTGGAGCGTGGGGACCCGCGTCGAGGACCTGCCACCGGACGAGATGGCCAGGCGCGCGGCCGAGTGGGCCGGCGGCAGCGGCTGACCGACCCGCAGCTCCGCCCGGACACCGCGGCTCGATCCATCGTCTCGTCGACACCCTCGGAGTACCCTCGATGGTGCTCGAGCGTCAGGCCACTACTGGTCGGGGGTCCCCCATGCCCGTACAGCGCCTCAACCACGCCGTCCTGTACGTCCGCGACGTCGCCGCCAGCGTCGCCTTCTACCGCGACGCACTCGGCTTCCGTCCCGTCGAGGGGATGCAGGACCTGCGCGGCGCCGCCTTCCTGCAGGCGCCCGGCTCGAGCAACGACCACGACCTGGGCCTGTTCGAGCTGGGCCCGCAGGCGGGGCCGTCACCCGCCGGCCGCACCAGTGTGGGCCTGTACCACCTGGCCTGGGAGGTCGACACCCTCACCGAGCTCGAGCGCGTCGCCGCCAAGCTCAGCGAGCTCGGCGCGCTCGTCGGCGCGAGCGACCACTCCACCACCAAGGCGCTGTACGCCCGCGACCCCGACGGCATCGAGTTCGAGGTGTGCTGGCTGGTCCCTGCCGAGCTGATCACCCCGGAGCTGCTCGCCGGCCGCGCCCAGATCGGCCCGCTCGACCTCGCCAAGGAGAAGGACCGTTTCGGCGCCGACACCCGCGGCGGCGTCGGCGTGTCCGTTCCCGCCGGCGGCTGACCGGCCCGAAGCCCACGCGGGCGCTCGGCCCCGCGGGCCGGAGCCGGCCTGGGGCAATTTGGGTGGCGCCACGGCCGGCGCGCCCGTACCGTTGCCGCGGTAGCCGTTCGCCGGCCGCGGGTCGCGCCGGGGCGCCGGCCACCGGGCCGCGCCGGGAGTCGCCTGGACCCGCGTCCGGCCGCGTCGAGGGGACCTGGATCATGTGGGAAGGCTCTGTCGTCTCCATCCACCTCGCTCCGGCCAACGGGGCACCGACCTACCCCGTGGCCGAGGTCAAGGCCGTGGCCGGCGCGGGCCTCGAAGGCGACCGCCACTACCGGCCGGTCGGCGAGCAGGCGCCGCAGGACGAGCTGACCCTGATCGCGAGCGAGGCCCTGGAGGCGCTCGCCTACGAATTCGGCATGGCGCTGGAGCCCGGGGAGCACCGCCGCCAGGTCGTCACCGCCGGCGTGTCCCTCAACGACCTGGTCGGCCAGGAGTTCCAGGTCGGGACGGTGCGGCTGCGCGCCATCAAGCTGAACGAGCCCTGCCAGCACCTCGAGGACGTGACCGGCCGGCCGGGCCTGATCGAGGGCCTGCTCCACCGCGGCGGCATCCGCGCCCAGATCCTCACCGGCGGGACCATCCAGGTCGGCGCCCCGATCACCCCGGTCGCCGCCACCGCGGGCGCGGACGCCTGACGGCCTGAAGGATCCCGCCGCGGCGGTTCCTCAGGCGCTGGGCATGTGGTCGGTGTAGGCGACCCCATCCCACTCGTCCAGCGGCGCGCACCACCAGCCCCACTCCCGTCCGAGCCGCTCGTGGCCCGGCAGCGCGACGCGGCCGTTGCACCACAGCAGGCGCTCCCACGGGTCGTCGTGCTCCGGCGCCCACGGGAACAGCCGGGCGACCACGCGGGCGCACAGCGCGGCGGGTGGGCGGAACCCCACGCCCAGCCCGGCGCAGACGTCGCCCGCGTGAACCAGGGTCTCGTCGCAGCCCATCGCGAGGAACCCGGTCGCGTCCGCCATCCCCAGGGAGTGGTAGCCGCGCCCGGCCGGCGGCGTCGCCTCGGCGACCCGCGCGAGGACGTGGCCCGAGGAGACGAGCGCGTCGAGCAGCCGCCCGATCGGGCCGTCCGGGTCGCCGTCGCGGACGAGCGGGAGGCGCCGCGTCGCCAGCATGGCGAGGTTCCCGGCGTACCACAGCAGGCAGTCGACCGCGTGGTCGAGCGTCCGCCGACAGCTCCACTCCAGGTCACCGGCGCGGACCGACCAGTCCGCGCCGGCGTGCGGCGCCATGCCGGCGGCGGCCGCGGCCACGGCGGCGCGAAGGTCCTCCGGGGTCGGCTCGTCCACGCGGTGCTCCTGGTTCCGGGTCGCCTCGGCGCCCACCCTACCTCGGCCACGGCGGCTCCGGCCGGATGCCATCGGCCGCCGGGAGGGGTGCGATCATGGCGGGCATGAAGGTCGCGACCGTGTCCGAGCGCCCAGACCTCGTCGAGGTCGGCTGGGAGCAGACCGGGGACACGCTGCCGGAGTACAACAGCCACGGCGACGTCCTCGGCCGCTACTGGCCCCGCCTCACCGAGGAGCGGCCGGCGTTCCAGTTCCACCTCGTCGGCGACGGCGACGAGGTCCTCGCGCGGGCCCGCTCGATCCCGGTCCGCTGGGACGGCACCGTCGACGACCTCCCGGCCGGGATCGACGGCGCGATCGCCCGCGGCTTCGACGAGCCCGGCGCCAACGTCCTGTGCGCGCTGGTGATCATGGTCCCGCGCCACCTCCAGGGCCGCGGCCTGAGCGCCCGCGCCGTCGCCGCGATGCTCGAGGTCGCCCGGCAGCACGACCTGGCCTCGCTGATCGCCCCGGTGCGCCCGAGCTGGAAGGAGCGCTACCCGCTCGTGCCGATCGAGCGCTACGCGGCCTGGCGGCGGCCCGACGGGCGCCTGTTCGATCCTTGGATGCGCGTCCACGAAAGGCTCGGCGCGACCGTCCTGAAGCACGAGCCCAAGTCGCTGCGGATCACCGGAACCGTCGCGGAGTGGGAAGGGTGGACGGGCATGGCCTTCCCCGAGACCGGCGAGTACTGGTTCCCGGGCGGGCTCACGACCCTGACGGTCGACCGCGAGGCGGACCGCGGCCGCTACTGGGAGCCCAACGTCTGGATGCGCCACGGCGCCTGACCGCCGCGCGGTCCGCCTCAGGGAAGCGGCGGGCCGTCCGGGTCGGTGCAGACCAGCGCCCAGGGGCGGTCGAGCACGCGGGTGAGGACCACCGTGGCGCGGCGGTCGCCGGCCAGGCGCAGGCGGCGGCGCAGCTCGTCGACGTCGCCGGCGAGGCCGCGGCGGCGGACGTCGACCGCGCCGACGCCGTGGGCGCGCAGGCTGGCGCGGAGGCGCTTGAGGCCGAACGGCATGGAGTCCTCCACCCGCAGGGGGCGGCCGAACGGGGTCTCGAGCGGCTCGTCGGCGGAGAGGAAGGCGATCCGCTCGTCCAGCTTCCAGGCGCCGAGCGTGCGGGCGAGGGTCTCGACCGCGCCAGCGCGGGTCACCGCCGGGTTCGGGTCGAGCAGGTAGGCACCTGGCGGGGCGCAGGCCACCGGCGGGCCCGGCGCGGGCGTGAGGGTCCAGCCCTCCGGCAGGACGGTCGCACGGCGCGGGGCGGTGGCGAGCGCCGGCGACCACAGCGCCGCCTCCTTGAGGTCGCGCCCGTCCGCGATCAGCTCCACCTCCCAGCCCGCCGGCACCAGGCCGAGCGGGAGCCCGGGCGCGGCCTTGACGCCGACCGCCTCCACCCGCCCGGCGAGGCCGAGGCACCAGCCGAGCGGCGGCTCGCTCGCGCCGGGCGCGAGGCGCCGGCCGCCGTCGCGCCTGGCCGGGTCGACGAAGACCGCCTCCACCCGGTCCAGCGGCGCGGCGCGGGCGTCGGCCAGC
>DASUZB010000237.1:0-9833 GCA_036377075.1 Actinomycetes bacterium
TCCTGCGCGACGTGTCGGCGTACCTGGAGCTGCCCGGCTGCCGGGCGGCGGTCCAGGAGGTGGTCCGCCCGGCGCTGCTCGCCGACCCTGGATGCGTGCTGGTCGGCCACAGTCTCGGCGGGGTGATCAGCGCCGAGCTCCTGGCCGAAGACGGGGTGCGGGACCGCACCAGCCTGTTCGTCGCCGTCGGGGCGCCCCTGGGCCTGGATGCGGTCACCGCCGGGATGCGGCCACCCGGCGCATCCCGCCCGGCCGCGCCCTGGGTCAACGTCTACGACCCCCGAGACTGGGCGACCCTCGGCTCCCCGTTGCCCCGGGAGGGCGGCCTGCAGGACCAGCTGGCCGTGGCCAACCCTCGCTCCCACGAGCACTCCATCGAGCACTACCTGGCCCATCCCGAGGTCGCCATCCTCATCAGCGACACCCTGGCCGGAAGGACCTGACAGCGCTCGGCCCGGGAATCGGGAGATGGATCTGGCGGTTGGGGTTCGAACCTCATTTCCCTCTTGTCGGTTCCGGCTGTTGATGCTAGGACGCTTGGGTAGGCAGGCGCCTCGGCGAGCGGCCGAGCGAAGAGTCCCGGACTCGACGGGGACGCTTGCGCCATGACGGGAGGTCGGGACATGAGCGAGGCGATCGGACAATCCGGCGGGGCGGCGCTGCCCCGACCGATGGGCATCGGCGAGATCCTCAGCACCGCCTTCCAGCTGTACCAGCGGCACTGGCGCACCCTGCTGGCCATCGCCGCGGTGGTCGTGGTCCCCTTCACGCTGCTGCAGTACCTGATCGGCGACCAGGTCCGGACCAGGGGGGAGGAGACCGCCAACGGGGTGGTGTCGACCTCCTCGTGGGCGGTCGGGATCGCTGGGCTGGTGACGGCGCTGGCCGGAATGGTGATGTTCCTGGTCCTGACCGGGGCGATCACCAGGGCGGTGGCCGCCGAGCTGGCCGGGGAGGATCCCAGCCTGGAGCAGAGCTACCGCTTCGGGTTCCACCGGTTCTGGTCGGTGCTGCTGGTGAGCGTGCTGGTTGGCCTGGCCACCGTGGCCGGGCTGATCCTGTTCATCATCCCCGGGATCTACATCGGCGTCCGGCTGTGTGTGAGTATCGAGGCGCTGGTGGTGGAGGGGCGCCGGGGGACCCAGGCGATGGGGCGTTCCTGGGAGCTGGTCGGCGGGCACTGGTGGCACGCATTCGGGACGCTGCTGGTCGCCGCGCTGCTCACCGGGCTGGTCAACGCGCTGATCACGGCCCCGTTTGGCGGCACCAGCTGGTTCTTGCAGGCGGTGGTGGCGGCGGTCGCGACCGTGGTCACGCTGCCATATGGGGTGCTGGTCGGGGTGCTGCTGTACCTGGATCTGCGTGCCCGCAACGAGCAGCTGACCCTGGAGAGGCTCAGGGCCGACCTGCAGGCATCAGCCGCCTGACCCGATCGCGGCCACAGGAAGGCTGCAGGTCGGAACGGCTTGACCTATCGCTTGCGGAGCGGGACGCCCTTGTGCTCGGCGCCGATGACGACGCCGACCATGACCGCTGGCTCGTCGCGATCGTTCCGCCAACTGTGTGTGACGCCGTTGACGATCAACCAGTCGCCGGGTGCCAGGCGGACCTCGGCGTCTTCGAGCACGAAGACGGCTTCACCGGACAGCTGCATGACGCAGTCGATGGAAGCGGTCGCATGCAGTCCCGTGAAGCCCGGAATGGTTCCATAGCCGGCCGCGGGGTTGGGGTCCGGAACGATCGCGACCGCGCTGGCGGTCTGTTCGCGGGCGATCTCGGCCGCGCGAACCGGGTCGGAGGTGTCGAACATGCTGTCGGGATTGAAGTTTGCTGGAAGGGTGAGGACGGTGACGTGGAACCCGCCCGGGCGCGGGATCAGCGGACCCGCGAAGTCGGGACGTGTGCCACCGTCCGGAATGACGACGGGGGCGTCTGCCGCCCAGATCGACCATTTCGGCCCGAAGTCCGGATCGGTCGGCTGAACGTCCTCGTCGCCGACGACGACGGCCTTGCCCGTGTCGTCGTGACCGGTGACCACTCGACGCATCCTCATGGACCTCCTGCCTTCTTCTCGATGGGCTGGGCGGGGGGGCCGGTCAGCGAAGCGTCCGGAAGAAGGAGCGCAGGTCGCCGGTGAGCAGATCGGGAGCGTCGTGGGCGGCCCAGTGGCTGCCGCGGTCGAACTCGCTCCAGGAGACGATGTTGGAATGGTCGCGCTCGGCGAAGCGGCGGATCGGCCGGAAGTCGAAGGCGAAGCTCGCCAGG
The DNA here is from genome assembly GCA_036377075.1 of Actinomycetes bacterium. GTDB lineage: Bacteria > Actinomycetota > CALGFH01 > CALGFH01 > CALGFH01 > DASUZB01. The sequence continues at coordinate 2,266 of DASUZB010000237.1, forward strand.
CCGATGGGGACGGTGGTCGGCCCGGTCGGCGGCTCGGCATGCTTGTTCTCGTAGTAGAAGCGGGCCGCCGACGCCGCCGTGTTGGTCAGCCAGTAGATCGCGACGTTGGTGATGAGGTGGTCCTTGCTCAGGGCGTCGCCGAACAGCTGGCCGCTCCAGCCGATCTGCCCGGCCGGGGAGTCGGCCAGCGCGTGCGCGACCGTCTGCGGCTGCGCCTGCTGCAGCTTGTCGTGGACCGCGTGGTCGACGAAGCCCTGCAGGAAGTTCAGGTACTGCAGCTCCTCGGGGGTCAGGCCCTCGAACTCGGCCGGGTCGCCCGAGGGGAAGGAGAAGAACTGGTTGACGTGCACCCCGATGACGTGCTCGGGGTCGACCCGTCCCTGGAGGGGGGCCACGATGGCGCCGGCGTCGTTGCCGTGGGCGCCATACCGGTCATAGCCGAGCCGCCGCATCAGCTCGGCCCACGCTCGCGCGGTCCGCTGGGCGTCCCAGCCCGGCTCGCGGGTGGGCCCGGAGAAGGCGAAGCCGGGCAGGGAGGGGACCACCACGTGGAAGGCGTCGGCCGGCTCACCGCCGTGGCCGCGGGGGTCGGTGAGCGGCGCGACCAGGTCCAGGTACTCCAGGAAGGTGTTGGGCCAGCCATGGGTGAGCATCAGCGGCGTGGCCTCCGGGTCGCGGGAGCGGACATGCAGGAAGTGGATCGGCTGCCCGTCGATCTCGGTGATGAACTGCGGGTACTCGTTGAGCCTTGCCTCCCAGGCGCGCCAGTCGTACTTGTGCTGCCAGTGGTCGACCAGGTCGCTGACGTAGCCGACCGGGACGCCGTACTCCCAGCCCGGCGGGATCGGGCCCCGCTGGGGGCCGCTGGTGTCGAGGGGGAGCTCGTTGGCCCAGCGGGTCCGGGCCAGCCGGTCGGCGAGGTCGTCAAGGTCGGCTTGGGGGATCTGGATGCGGAACGGGCGAATCTCCTGGCTGGCGTCGCTCACGGCATATCTCCTCGCATCAACGACGTGTGCCGGCTCTGCGGTGAAGCCGTCCAGAGCGTTTCAGCGTCCGGGTCGTGGCGGAAGCGGGGATCTCGCCAACCAGCGACGATTTCAGGACAGCCTCAGGACCGCGCGCCAAAGGTGCCGCGATAGGTGGCCGGAGCGACTCCCACGAGTCGCCGGAAGTGGGGGCGCAGGGCTGCGGCCGAGGAGAATCCGCAGGATCGCGCCACCTCCTCCACGGACAGCCGGGTGGACTCCAGCAGCCGTTGGGCACGAATCACGCGTTGATGGGTCAGCCAGGTTGCAGGTGCGGTCCCGCTGAGCTCGCGGAAGCGCCGGTCAAAGTTGCGCCTGCTCATTCGGGCCCGACGAGCCATCAGATCGATCGGCAGGATCTGGTCGAGCCGCCCGAGCGCCCAGCTCATCGTCTCGCCGACGGGGTCGTCCTGGTTCAGTTCGGGTACCGGCGACTCGATGTACTGCGACTGCCCGCCGGGACGGTGGGGTGCCACCACGATGCTTCGGGCCAGGCGGTTGGCCACAACCGCGCCATGAGAGGCCCTGATCAGATGCAGGCCCAGGTCCATCCCGGCGGCACCACCACCGGCGGTGAGGATGTCACCGTCGTCGATGTAGAGGACCGACGCGCGGACGGAGATCTTTGGGTACATCTGGGCGAGCTCCCCGGCGAGCGCCCAGTGCGTCGTGGCCGGGCGCTCGTCCAGCAGCCCGGCCGCGGCCAGCACGAACACCCCGGAGCACAGACCGGCCAGCCGTGCTCCCGCGGCGTGCGCGCCGCGCAGCGATTCCAGCAGCGGCTCCGGCGGGTGTTCGGCCGGATCCCGCCAGTAGGGCACGATGACCAGATCTGCCTCGCGGATCGCGGGGAGGTCGTAGGGCACGTTGCAGACCAGGCCGCCGCCGCGTGTCGCGGCGTCCGGCTCGCCGGAGACGATGCGCACATCGAGTTCGGGCAGCGCGCCGTAGTACACGGCCGCGTCGAACACGCCGAACGCGAAGGACATGATGCCCAGGGAGACACCGTCCACGACCACGACCACGAGCCGCCGTGGGGTGGGCGATGCTGCAGGCAGGTTCAGGTTCGGCCCCGCCAGAGCCTCTTCCACCATGACCCTAGTCTGGCTCCGGACCGGAGGGCGGGCAAGATCCCGAGCGTGACCACCCGTCGGCGGCGGCGAGTTCGTCAATGAGTTCGCGCCGGAAGGCGTGATAGTCGACCTCGATCGCGTGCCGGGGCGACGGATCGAACCGATGATGGGGGTGTGCGACTTCGTGGCGGATGCGCGCATCGATGTCGGACGGGCGTTGCAGCCGCCCGCTGATCTGCAGCGCCGCGATGCGCGCCTGGTGGTCGGCGAGCCGCCAGATGCAGCCGATCGGCTGGAAGAGGCCGATGAAGAACAGGCTGGGGATCGTCGGATGCATCATCTTCAGATAGAGCGGCGGCGTCTTGGCCATGTCCCAGTCGGCGACCCGCTTGGACAGGAACGGGAAGCTGGTGCGGAAGCCGGTTGCCATGATGATGGCGTCGAATGCTTCCTGTGTGCCGTCGGCGAAGTGGACGATGTGCCCGTCGTAGCGCTCGATGCCGTGGCGCGCGACGAGCCGGCCGTGGCGTAGCGCTTCGAGGACGCTGGAATTGACCGTCGGGTGTCTCGCCAGCGGCGGGTCGGTCGGAGCCTGTAGGCCGTAGTCCTCCCACCTACCGATCGCGAGCCGCAGCCAGAGCTTCAGCGCCGACTGGAGCAGCGGCCTTGGAAGCTTGCCGCTCCAGAACGCATGGACGATGTCGATCGGCTGCCCGAGCATGCGTCTCGGAATGAAGTAGGCTCCCGCTCGCATGCTGAGCGCGGCGCGCGAGGCGAGCCGGGCGACATCGACGGCGATATCGGCGGCGGAGTTGCCTGCGCCGACCACCAGCACGCGCTGGCCGCGGAATTGGTCGGGGCGTTTGTAGGTCGAGGAGTGCAGGATCTCGCCGGTGAACGTGCCTGGGTATGCCGGTACGAACGCGTTGCGGTGGTGGCCGGAGCAGACCAGCAGGCTGTCGAAGCGCTCGGCCCTTGTTTCGCCGTCCGCGGTCACGCGAACCGTCCATCGGCCATCGCTGCCAAGCGCGCATCGCTCGACGTGTGCGCCGAGGCGGATGTGCGGCTCGACCTGAAACGCTCTTGCATAGTCGGTGAAGTAGGCGAGCAGCTGGCGGTGCGAGGGGAAATCGGGATAGTCGTTGGGCATCGGAAAGTCGTCGAACGACGACATGCGCCTCGACGAGAGGGTGCGCGAGCACGCATGGACGCTGACCCGGTGGGGATCGTCGGTGAACGCCCAGTTGCCGCCGATGCCGCTGCTCTCCTCGTAGCAGACGATGTTGCGGCAGCCGGCCTGAAGGAGGTTCTTCAGCGCGGTCAGCCCGCAGGGCCCCGCGCCGATCACGCAGATCCGCTTCTCGCCGGATGATGTCATCGCCTCGGGCAAGGGCGCCGGTCCTTCCTCTCAGAGGCGGAAGGCGACGAGGGTCGCGGCGAGCACGACGGTCGCGAGTGCGAGGAGCCGCAGTCCGGTCTCGGCAGGAGCGGTGAGTCGCCTGGCGTCAAGCGGCTCCGTGCCGGCGTCGGCGAGCTCGAGCTCGCCGCGGACCGCGATCACCCGGCGTCGCACGTACCGCACGTGGCTCGAGAGCGCGCGCTGGGCGAGCGAGAGCAGGACCGCGAAGACCGCGGCGAGCGCCGTGACGCCCCGGACGTCGCCCGCGACGGCCGCGTAGCCGTTGAGCACGGGGAAGCCGCCCCACGCGAGCCCGAACCAGAGGTCCGAATGGAAGCGTCCCCCGGCGAGCTCCAGGTTGTACGCCAGCACCAGGAACAGCCCGAGGGGGATGAGCAGCGCGAGCCAGGCCTCGAAGGTCAGCGCGCCCACGACGCCGATCGCGCAGGCGTCCACGATCGAGACACCGGCGAGCGCGACCAGCACCCGATCGGGGATCTTCGTGCGCAGCGGTCGCCCGTTCAGTTCGTCGAGGGCGTGCGCGCCGATCCCGACGGCGAGCGCGAACGCGGCGACGACCGCGCCGAGCCGTTCCCAGGCGACCACGGGCGCCAGGCAGCCGCCGATGACGACGTAGGACAGATGCCACGCCGTGTAGGGAGGATGCAGCAGCGTCACGTAGTCCCGCCAGCCGCCGCGCTCCAGCGCATACCAGGCGGGACGGGAGACCGGCCGTACCGCCGGCGTGGTGCCGCCCCTGGCGGGGCGGTCGGGCAGGCTCATGGCTTGCTCCCCAGATGACAACGGCGGCGCCGAGACTCCGCGGCCCCACCTCGACCCCGCGCAGGCCCGCCGCGTGCCACCACTCCAGCTGACGCTGGAGCGGGTGGCGCCGCCAGAAGTCGCGGATCGACCCTCCCAGGAAGTCGCCGACCTCCTGCCAGCCGGTCCGGAGGAGGCGGCCGGCGAGCGGCAGCACCCCCTGGACGTAGAGGTCCCAGAGCGGGCGGGCGGGCCCCCGGGGGACGCCAAACTCGAGCGAGGCGACGACGCCACCCGGACGCACCACGCGCGCGAGCTCGGCCAGCGTCGCCCCCGGGTCGGCGACGTAGCGGAGCAGGTACGTGAACGTGAGGTGGTCGACGGACCCGGAATCGAGCGGGAGCGCCTCCGCCGAGGCAGTGATCAGCTGGACCTCGTCGCCGAAGCGACGGTGTGCGACCGCCAGCATCTCGGGGCTCTGATCGACCCCGGTGACCCCGAATCCCTGCCGCAGGAGCTCTGCTGCGACGAGCCCCGTCCCGGTCGCCACGTCGAGGACCTGGCCGCCGCGCGGAAGGCGCGAGACGAGGAAGCGGCGCCAGCGCGGGTCCTGTCCCAGCGAGAGCGCGGCGCCGACGCGGTCGTAGGTCGGCCCGAGCGGGGCGAAGAGCTCGCGGGCCTGCGCTTCCAGACTCCGCGCCGGCATCCGTCCATCACTCCTTTCGGTCGTCGGGTCGGCCGCCATGGCGTCAGCGGACCAGCGCCGCCGCCCGGTCGTCCTCGAACTCGTCGAGGTCGACGTCCGGCCGGCGGTGCAGGCCGCTCGGCCACCAGAACCAGCGTCCGACGTCGAGGACGAGCGCGGTGACCAGCACCGAGCGGACCATGAAGGTGTCGAGCAGCACGCCGAACGCCACCACGAAGCCCATCTCCGCCGCGAGCACCACCGGCAGGCTGCCGAGGGCCATGAAGGTCCCCGCGAGCACCAGACCGGCCGAGGTGATGACCCCACCCGTTGCGGCAAGGCCGATCAGCGCGCCCCGCCGGGTGCCGTGGCGCCTGCTCTCCTCGTGCACCCGGGTCATCAGGAAGATGTTGTAGTCGACGCCGAGCGCGACCAGGAACACGAAGGCATACAGCGGGAACGCCGGAAACGACCCGGCGAAGTGGAAGACGTGCTCGAAGACCAGGGTGCTCGCGCCGAGCGCCGCCGCGAACGACAGGACCACGGTCCCGACCAGGAGCAGCGGGGCGACCAGCGCGCGCAGCAGCACCGCGAGGATCACGAACACCACGACCAGCACGAGCGGGATGACCAGGTTGCGATCATGCCTGGCGGCGCGCTGGGTGTCGAGGCTGACCGCGCTGCCCCCGCCGACCAGCCCGTCCGCTCCGGTGATGGCATGCACCCGCGAGCGCAGCCGCTCGACCGTCGCGAACGACGCCTGGCTGTCGGGGCTGCTGGTGAGCGTGCCCTCGAGGTAGCTGAAGCCATCGCGGGTCACCGGTTCGCCGACGGCGGTGACCCCGGGGGTCGCCGCCAGGGCGGCCCGCAGCCGCGGGGCTGCCGCGGCCCGGCCGATCACCTGGACCGGGTTGCCGGCCCCGGCCGGGAAGTGGCGGACGAGCGCCTGCTCCCCGGTCACCGCCTCGGGCCTGGTGCGGAACGAGTCCTTGAGCTGCAGGTCGCTGGTCCTGAGTCCGGTCATGCCGAACGCCAAGGCCCCGAGGACCACGGCCGTCGCCAGCCACACCAGCCGCGGACGGCGGGCCACGCCGGCGCCGATGCGCGCCCAGACGCCGCGCCCGGTCGGCTCCGGCGAGCCCAGCGTCGGCCGGACCGGCCAGAACATCCAGCGGCCGAAGATCACCAGCAGCGCCGGCAGCAGGGTGAGCATGACCCCGAGCCCAGAGCGATGCCGATCGCCGTCACCGGCCCCAGGCTCTTGCTGGAGTTGAGCTCGGCGACCACAAAGCACAGCAGCGAGAGCGCCACGATGGAGGCGCTGGCGGTGATCGCGGGTCCCGCGCGGCGCAGCGCCTCGGCCATGGCCTCGTGCCGGTCGGCGCGGCGGCGCAACTCCTCCCGGTAGCGGGCGGTCAGCAGCAACGCGTAGTCGGTGCCGGCCCCGAACACCAGCACCGTCAGGGTGGTCGCGCCGAGGTCGTTGACGACCAGGCCGGTGTGCCGGGCGAGCAGGTAGATCACGGCCTGCGCGGCCGTCAGGGCGACGATCACGCAGACCAGCGGCAACAGCCACAGCACGGGGCTTCGGTAGGTGAGCAGCAGGATCACGATGACGATCGCCGCGGTGATGTACAGCAGCGACGAGTCGATTCCCTCGAACACGTCGCCGAAGGCGGCTTCGTAGCCGGCCGGGCCGGTCACATACACCCGCAGGCCGCTGGTGCCGTCGCCGTCACGGGCGATGGCGCGGATCTGCTCGACCGCCGAGACGATCGCCTCCGAGCCCTTGTCGCCCGCCCTGATGGGGACGACCACCTGGAAGGCCGCGTCGCCCTTGGCCGGGATCGGGCCGACGACCCGGCCGCCGACGTTGTCGATCCCGGCGAAGCGCCGCACGTCCCCGGCGACCTTCGCCCGGTCGGCCGGGCTGGCTGCGCCGCCGCGCTCGTACACCACCAGCGCGGGGACGGTGTCGCTGGGGGTGAACCGCCTGGCCAGGTCGACCACACGGGTGGACTCCGCGTCCTTGGGCAGGGCGTCGGCCGGGTCGTTCTTCTCGATGTCCTTCAACTTGCCGGCGAGCGGCCCGGCCACCACGAACACGACGAGCCACACGGCGAGGACCGCCCATTTCGTCCAGCGCCCGCACGGAAACCCGGCGATGCTACGCATGCTCCTCACGCCCCCTGACGTCGTTGCGCTGCTGAGGATCAAGCCCGGACGATGCGTCCGCCGGCGTCGACGTGAGGCTGATCACCTCGTGGCCGCGCAACGCCTCCAGGAACGGCTGGAAGCTGCCCAGCACGACGCAGCGCAGCGCCGCGCCGTCAACTTCCACCTCGCTGACTCCCGATGCGCGCTCGACCGCTCGGAGGGGAGGGGTGCCGACGAACCCGACCTCCACCCGCTGTACCGGTAGCTCCTCGTTCATGATCGTGAGCCTAGGCAGCAGGCCGGGCGGTGACATCGGTGGGATCACCGACGCGGTACCTAGCCGACCGGTCTCGGTGGCCTGCCGCCCGTGTTAGCCTCTTCGTCACGATGGCCAGACCCACGCGACGGCCGGGCAACCTGCCGGCCGAGGCGTCGAGCTTCATCGGCCGCCGCCGCGAGCTTGCCGA
>DASUZB010000238.1:0-4413 GCA_036377075.1 Actinomycetes bacterium
GGGGAGGAACAGCACCAGCAACGCCAGCGTCGTGTGGACGGCGATGAACCCGTACGCCTCGTACTTCGTGGGTGCGTGGCCGAGGAGGACCTTCATGTGCGACGCCCACGTCCACACCTCGGGGATGGACGTCCAGCGCGGGTCGGTGTGGGGGTTGACGAGGAGGAACGCGAGGTCCTCCAGCCCTGACAGCATCAGCAGCAGCATCCCGAACGCGAGCCGCACGGTCTGGCCGGGGGCGCCGCCGCCGAGCCGGAACGCCCCGGCCAGCGAGAGGATGATGAGCGGCGTCGCCGTCAGCACGTGGTAGTAGAGCTCGGGGAAGGTGGCGTCGCTGCCCGAGTAGAAGAAGATCCGCGGCACGAAGAAGCAGAAGAACACCAGGAAGGCGGCGGGGATCGCGACCAGGTGAAGGCGCAGCCGCCGCAACGGCTCGACCTCGCAGGCCGCGATCGCGAGCGTCGCCAGGACGAACGGCAGCAGCTTCAGCAGCAGCATGCCGGCCGAGCTGACCTCACGGTCGTGCGGCAGGCCCCACCAGATCGCGGCGGCGCTGGCCGCCGCGGCGGCGAGGCAGCCGAGCGCCACGCGGTTGTCGTCAGCGAGACGCACGCAGGCCTCCCCCGACCGCCGCGGGCTCGCGCTCGAACCGCACCGCCCGGGCGAGGTCGAGCACGCTCTCGACCTCCTCGTAGGTGGCTCCGCTGGCGACCACGAAGCCGGCCCGGTGGGCGTTCTGCGTGTACGGCCGCACCCGGTCGCCCGGCGCGACGAGCAGTTCGAGCTGCTCGACGTTCGGGTGACCCTGGAGCTCCTCCAGCCCCTCGATGCGGGCGAGCACGCCCTCCTCCGCCTGGCTCGGCAGGCCGAGCATCCACAGCAGGGCCTTCCGCGAACGCGACGGCGTCAGCTCGAACGGCTCCCCGAGCGCGATCTGGACGGTGGCGCGGACCGTGTCGACCCCGAACGCGCGCTTCATCAGCCGCGGGTAGCCGTTGCCGCCGAGCCTCGCCCCGACCTCGATGAAGTGGGCCTCGCCCTGGGGCGTGACGACGATGTCGAAGTTGACCGGGCCGTCGTCGACCCGCATCGCCCGGCACAGCGCGCCGATCATCCTGGTGAAGCGGGCGTGCATGCCGTCGCCGATCCGCGCGGGGATGAGGTGGCCCTGGGTGACCATGAACGGCAGCGCGGTCATGACCTTCTCGGTGACCGGGAGGAAGTGCACCTGCCCGAGGCGGATGAACACCTCCACCGCGTAGTGGCGTCCGTGCACGCACTCCTCGACGACGATCTGCCCGTCGAAGGAGAACTCCTGCGCATAGGCGATCGCGGCCGCCAGGTCGCCCGGCTCCCGGACGAAGGTGATGCCCTTGCCGCCGGAGCCGTCGGCGGGCTTGACCACCACCGGGAAGCGGAACGACCGTGCCGCGGCGAGCAGCTCCCCCGGGTCCTGGCTCTGCGCGAAGGGGTAGTGCGGGTAGCCGAGCGCCCGCACGATCTCGAGGAAGTAGCCCTTGTCCATCGAGGCCCGCGTCGCCTCGAGCGAGGGCTGGGGCACCAGCCCGTGGCGGCGGGTCAGGGCGTACTGGGTCGCCAGCGAGGCGTCGCTGGCGACGGCGACGACGCCGGCGACGGGCCGGCCCGCCAGCACCCGGTCGACCGCTTCGGTGTCGCGGGTCGAGACCGCGTGGAACTCGTCGCACACCGCGGCGGCCGGCGCGTCGGGCCGGCGGTCGACGCCGATGATCCGCAGGCCCCTGCGCCGGGCCTCGGCGTACACGGGGAGCTGGTCGGTCCCGGCACCGAGGACGAGGATGGTCCGGCGGTCGGTCACGCGCGGTCGGCCTCCCGCGCTCGGCGCGCCGCCGGCACGGCAGGGGTGCGGGGCGACGCGGCGAGGCGGCGGGGCAGCTCGCCGCGGCGCAGCTCGTGCTCGTAGAGGTGGTCCTCCGGCGCGACCGGCAGGTTGGCCTCGCGCACGTAGAACTGCCGCGGCCGGCGGTGCTCGGCGAGCAGCCGCTGCACGTAGCGGGCGAGGACCGCCAGGATCGCGAAGGTCGCCATCGCGCTGGCCTGCGACGCGATCCCGAGGCCGGTGGCGTCGGCGACGCCGGCCACCGCCAGGGCGATGGTCAGCCCCGCCGCCGCCGCGCCGGCCAGCGCGACCAGGTACAGCCAGGCGAGCGGCACCAGCGAGTAGCCGAAGAACAGCTCGAAGCTGTGGCCGACGAGCCGGCCGAGGCCCCACTTGGAGCCGCCGCCGCGGCGCGGGTGGTGCTCGGTGGGGACCATCGCGATGCGCGCGCCGACCAGCGGCAGCGTCGCGATGAAGTAGGGGTGCCCCATGCGCAGCGCGACCACCTTCTTGGCGACCGAGGCGCGCAGCGCCCGGAACGCCGAGGCGCCCTGGTGCAGCTCGATGCCGAGGACCCGCCGCGCGAACCACTGCTGGGCGGAGGAGCCGGCCCGCCGGAGCCACCGGTCCTGCCGGCCGACCCGCAGGGCGAACACCGCGTCGTAGCCCTCCGCGGCCTTGGCGAGCAGCTTGTGCGCCTCCGCGGGCGGGGACTGCAGGTCGGCGTCGAACTGGACGATCCACTGCTTGCTCGCGTACTTGAAGGCGGCCGAGAACGCGGCCTCCTGCCCGAAGTTCCGCGTGAAGGAGATGTACTTCACCAGCGGGTCGGCAGCGGCCAGCTCGCGGATCCGGTCGAGGGTGCCGTCCATCGAGCCGTCGTCGACGAACAGCAGCTCGACGTCGCCGTAGCGGCCCAGCTCCTCGCTGACCTGCCGGTAGACGGCGGCGACCTGCGGCTCCTCGTTGTAGCAGGGGATGACCGCCGTGACGCTGCCGACCGGCGCCCGCGCCACCGCGGGCGCGCCGGGGTCTCCGTCCAGGTGTCCTCGACCGGCCTTCACGTTCGGGAATCTGCGGCACGGCCCTCGCAATTCGCTTACAGTTCGCTCATAGCCGAAGCCCGGCGGATCCTCCTTGCCGGGCACGATCGGCCACGCGCCAGCCGTCTGAACGTTGACGGGGGTGAACGGTGCAGTTCCGCCTGCTCGGCTCCGTCGAGGCATGGCACGACGGGCGGCGGGTCCCCCTCGGTCCGCGCAAGCAGCGCTTCGTGCTGGCCGTGCTCGCCCTCGAGGCCAACCGGCTGGTCCCGGTCGACCGGCTGGTCGAGCTGGCCTGGCCCGATTCCCCGCCGCGAAGCGCCCGCCACGCGATCCAGGTGTGCGTCTCCCGCCTGCGGGCGGTCCTGGCGCAGGCGGCGCAGGAGGCGGTGCTGGCGACCGAAGGGTCGGGGTACGTGCTGCGCACCGACCCGATGCGGGTGGACGCGCACCGGTTCCGGAGCCTGCTGGCACGGGCTCGGGATGCCGGCACCGACGAGCAGGCCGCCGCGGTGTTCCGAGAGGCGCTGGGGCTGTGGCGCGGGCCGCCGCTGGCCGGCACGGCACCAGAGGAGGTACGGGCGCGGCTCTGCCGGGGCCTGGACGAGGCGAGGCTCGTCGCGGTCGAGGACTGGATCGACGCCGAGCTGCGGCTGGGCCACCACCGCGCGCTCCTGGACCAGCTGGCGGAGCTGTCCGCCTACAACCCGCTGCGCGAACGGCTGGTCGGGCAGTTCATGCTGGCGTTGCACCGCAGCGGGCGTACGGCGGACGCCCTGGAGGTGAGCCGGCACACCCGCTCGCGGCTGGTGGACGAGCTGGGCCTGGACCCGGGGCCGCAACTCCAGCGCCTCGAGTCCGCCATCCTGCGCCACGACCCTACGCTCGACCCAACGGGGCGGGAGCCGGCCCCCGCGAGGAGGCGCCACACCCCGCTGGTCAGCCCGGCGCAACTGCCCGCCGACGTGGCCGGCTTCGTCGGCCGCGGCGAAGACCTGGACTGGCTCGACCTGATGCTGGCCACCAGGGAGTGGCGTCCGTCGACCGCGGCCGCGGTCCCGGTGATCAGCGGGATCGCCGGCGTGGGCAAGACGGCGCTGGCGGTGCACTGGGCGCACCGGGTGCGCGACCGGTTCCCCGACGGTCAGCTCTACGTGAACCTGCGCGGCCACGCCACCAGCCCGGCGCTGCGACCGGCGCAGGCGCTCGCGCGGTTCCTGCGCGCCCTGCGCGTCCCGCCGGAGGAGATCCCGGCGGAACAGGACGAGCAGGCGGCCATGTACCGGTCGCTGCTGGCCACCAAGCGGATGCTGGTGGTGCTGGACGACGCCCTCGACGCCGCTCAGGCGCACCCGCTCCTGCCAGGCGGTCCAGGTTGCATGGTGCTCGTGACCAGCCGCGCCCCCCTGGCCGACCTCGAGGAAGCCTCCCCGCTGGTACTCGACGTGCTGCCGGCCGACGACGCGGTCAGCCTGCTGGCCCGGTTCGCCGACGCGGGCCGCGTCGAGCAGG
>DASUZB010000239.1:0-14499 GCA_036377075.1 Actinomycetes bacterium
TCGTCCCAGGTCGCCATGCGCTGCGAGCCGACGGCGGTGATCTGGCGCACCTTCTTGGGGTCCAGCCAGCTCGCCTGGACGCTGGCGAGCACGCCGTCCGGGTAGCGCAGCGACAGGAACACCACGTCCTCGACGTGCGGCTGGATGAACGCCGCGCCGGTGGCCGAGACCGCCTCCGGCTCCGTCCCGAGCAGCCAGTTGAAGATGGCGATGTCGTGCGCCGCCAAGTCGTAGGCGGCGTTGGCGTCGTCGCGGATCGGCCCGAGGTTGGTGCGGAACCCGGCCAGGTAGTAGAGGCGGCCGAGGTCGCCGCCGCGGACCAGCTCCCGCAGCTTCTCCACCCCCGGGTTGAACAGGAACACGTGGCCGACCATCAGCCGCAGGTTCTCGATGCGGGCCAGCTCGACCAGCTCCCCGCCCTCCTTGGCGGTCTCGCACAGCGGCTTCTCGCACAGCACGTGCTTGCCGGCGCTGAGCGCGTCGCGGACCAGCTGGTAGTGGCTCCGCATCGGGGTGGCGATCACCACCGCGTCGACCGCCGGGTCGTCGAGGGCGGCCCAGTGGTCCTGCTCGCAGCGGACGCCGGGGTGGAGCTGGCGGACCGCCTCGAGGCGCTCCGGGTCGGGGTCGACGATGACGTCGACGCGGCAGCCAGGCAGGCTGGCGAAGCTGCGGACGTGGTTCGGCCCCCAGTTGCCGCAGCCGATCACGGCGATGTTGGTCATGCGCTCCCCCCTCGTGGCGGTCCCAGGTGGCGGAGCGCGGCCAGGACACCCTGGACGCACTCCTCGTAGCTCCAGCGCGCCACGATCTCGGCCGAGCGCCGGCCCATGCGCCGGCAGCCATCCGGATCGGCGGCGATCTCGCTCATCGCGCGGCTCAGGTCGTCGAGGTCGCCGTAGCGCACCACGAAGCCGTTGCCGCCGGGCTCGACCAGGTCGGCGCTGGCCGCGATGCAGTCGGTGGCGATCACCGCCAGCCCGGCCGCCATCGCCTCGTTGACGGTCAGGCCCCAGTCCCCGCGGCTGACCCCGTCCGGCCGCAGCAGCACGTCGCTGGCGGCGTAGACCCGGGGCAGCTCCGACTGGTTGACGAAGCCGAGGAAGCGCACCCCGTCCAGGCGGTACCGCTCGGCGTAGCGCTCCGCCTCGGCGCGCAGCTCGCCGTCGCCGGCCATCAGCAGCGCCCGCGGCGGCCCCGGAGGGATCCGCTGGTAGGCGCGGAGCGCATCGAGCGGCCGCTTCAGCGGGGTCATCTTGGCCGGGAACACGAACACCACCGCGTCCGGGTCGATGCCGAGCTCCGCCCGGATCCGGGTGCGGCTGGGGCGGTGCCGCGCCGCCTGCTCGGCGAACCAGTCGTTGTCGACCGTGTACGGCACCAGGAAGACGTCCTGGGGCCTGACGCCGTGGTGGAGGTAGAACTCGGTGTTGAGGGTCCCGATCGAGAGGAAGCAGCGCACCTGGCGGAACAGGGCGCGCAGCAGGGGCGGCTTGAGCAGGCGGACGGTCGCCGATCGCGCCACGTGGCGGTCGTAGGTCAGCGACGACTCGGTGCGGTACATGACCGGCGTGCCCGTCAGCCGCGCCGCCGCCACCGCCAGGCAGTGGGTCGCGTAGTGGTAGGAGTGCAGCCACAACGCGTCGAACCGGCCCCTGGCCAGTGCCCCCACGATCCCGGGGTTGACCAGGCTGGTGAACCCCTCGACCCGGCCGCCGTGGCGCAGGTTGGGGAGGACCTGGTGCCGGTAGCCGTCCAGCAGCGGTACGTCCCAGGCCACCTTCCTGCCGAACTCGCGGTCGTGGTAGCTCCTGGCGCCCTGGTCGGAGCAGTAGAAGACGGTCAGGTCGAGCTCCGGCCGCGCGGCCAGGCGCCGGTACAGCGGCGCGAAGTACTGGATCGGGTGGGAGTTCAGCACCGCGAGCCGGTAGGGCCGGCGGCCGCCGGCCCGCGCCACGGCGCTCGGCGCCTGCCTGGTGCGTGCCATCTGCATCGTTGGTCCCCCGTCCTTCGCTCTCACGGACCTGGCACCGCCGCCTCGGCCGGCCGGCCGGCGAGGAGCGCGCGGTAGGCGGCGGCAAGGCGGCGGTGGTAGTGCCGCCACGTGTAGCGGCTCTCGATCAGGGCGCGGCCACTGGCTCCCATCGCACGGCGGGCCTCGGGGTCGGCGTGGAGCTGGCGCACCCGCTCGCAGATCGCGTCCACGTCGCGGGCCGGGACCACGAAGCCGTCCAGCCCGTGGCGCACCACCGAGCCGCTGCTGGGCGTGACCACCAGCGGCAGCCCGGACGCCATCGCCTCGTAGGTCACCCGCGCGGAACCCTCGGCCAGCGAGGGGAACACGAACACGTCGCTGCGCCGGTACCAGCGGCGCAGCTCGCTCGCGGGCAGGGCGCCGGCCCAGCGGTAGGCACCCTGGTAGCGGGCGAGCAGCAGCCGCCCGGCCCGGTCGGGCGGGCCGACCAGCAGCAGCTCGGCGTCGCGCAGGCGCAGGCGGCGCCAAGCCTCCAGGAGGTAGCGAACGCCCTTGCGGTCCCCGATCTGGCCGACGAAGAGCGCCCGGAACGGGCCCTCGCGCGCTGCCACCGGTGCCGGCCTGAAGACCTCGGGGTCGACCCCGTAGGGCAGGCGCAGCACCCGGCCGGCGGGCACGCCCGCCTCCTCGAGGCAGTCGGCCACGAACCCGGAGGGGGCGAGCAGCAGGTCGGCGAGCTCACGCTCGACCGCCACCTCGGTCCTCGAAGCGGCGGGTCGCCCGCCCTCCGCGGCCTCGACCTCGACGAAGCGCTCGTGGGCGCTGGGCACGTCGAGCACGGTGCGCAGGCCCGCCTGCCTGGCCGCCTGCAGCGTCTGGCTCGACCCACCCTCGAACGCGTGCACCACGGCAACGCCGTCGAGCCGGCCGAGCAGCCGCGCCGCGGCCCGGTCGAACCTCCGGGTGGCCCAGCGGTCGAGGTCGAGGGCGCGCACCCCCGGCAGGCGCCCGGTGGCGCGGCGGGCCAGGGTCGCGGGCAGGTGGTAGCGGGCGATCGTCCGCACCCGGGCGGGGTCGAGGGCCGGGTGCCGGCGCCGGCCCAGCTCGCGTTCGAGGCGCCCGACGAGCCCCGCGGGCAGCCGCCAGCGACGCGGGTCGGTCGCGCCAGCCCCACTCCAGTACAGCCCCGTGACGAACAGTCGCAGCAGGCCCGCCTCGCCGGCGCCGACGGCGGCTTCGTAGGCGTGCTGGTGGATCGAGTGGACGACGACCACCGGAGGCGGCGCTCCGGTTGCCTGCGCCGCCACGGGCCCGGCCGGGCGGCTCATCGGCCCGCCACCGCCGCGGACTGGCGGCTCCCGGGCTGCTCGCTCCGGTCGAGCTGGGGGAGCCTGGCGAGCACGCCGACGAACAGCCAGAAGTAGACGTTGCTCGGGTCCAGGTCGACGAACTGGCCCTTGAGGCCGTAGACGAGGTTCCAGACGAGCAGGGCGAGCAGGCTGGCCGAGACGGCCCGCAGGCCCGGGTCCCTCAGCGCCGCGTGCCGGCGCAGCCCGCTCAGGAGGAGCTGGGCGAGGATGGTGACGATCAGGACCAGGCCGGCAAGGCCGAGCTCCAGGTACGCCTTGACGTACCAGCTCTCGTACCAGGTACCCCTGACCGCGGTGAAGCGGTCGGGCCGGTCGAAGGCGTAGCGGGCGCCGTTGGTGTCGATCCCGGTCCCGAGGCCGGCGAGCGTGGTCCCCGCCACGCGGCGGAAGCCGTCCACGAACACGACCTGGAACTCCTCCAGGCCGACCCCGATGGTGTGACTGAGCAGGGTGCCGGCGCTGATGCCCAGGACGGCGATGGTGACGCCGACGAGCAGGGCGGACGGCACCACCAGGCGGCCGACGGGCAGGCGCAGGTCGCGCGCTTCCAGCAGGACCGTGAGGCCCACCAGGAACGGGACGAAGAGGAAGGCGGCCCGGGAGCCGGAGAGGAAGCTGGCGGTAAGGACCAGCAGCCAGGCACAGGCCCCGACGGGCGCCAGCCGGCCCCTTGCCAGGACCCCACGCCACCATGCGTAGGTCACCGCGATCATGCAGACCAGGAAGGCGAAGTACTGGGCCACGAACGAGAACGTGCCGGGGATGCGCCGCAGGCTGCCGCCTCCGGCGAAGTCGAACTGCACGAACCCCTGGGTGGCGCCTTCCGCCGCGCCGCCGTACCAGCGGTACACCAGGTCCGCGTGCCCCGCGTAGACCAGCACGGCCTCCGCCAGGCCGATGAGCGCCGGCACCACCGCCACCAGGCTCATCGTGGCGAGCACCCGGCCGAGGGCGGCCCTGCTGTCGACGAGGTGGTAGGCGAGCAGGGAGCAGGGGATGTAGAGCAGCCAGACCTTGGCGCCGATCAGCCCGACGAGCCGGTTGGGTAGCGCGGGGTTGAAGACCTCGACGGCGACGAGCAGCGCGAACAGGCAGAGGAGCACGGTGGGCAGGGTGCCCGGCTCGACCGTCCGGCGCTGGGCACGGCCGGCGAGGAAGCCGACGTAGGCGGGCACGACGAAGACGGCGTCCTTGAGGACCAGCGCGGGGCGGACGTCGGGGTACAGCAGGACGTAGGGGATGCCGGAGAACGGAAGGAAGAGGAGCAGCCCGTAGACCGTGCGGCGCCAGTCGTGGATGCCGACGACCATGGCGCCGGCCAGGACGACCAGCGCGGCGGCCGCCGGCGCCAGGCCGCTGCCGGCGAGCAGGCCGAGGACGACGGCGACCGCGCAGGTGGCGACGGCGAGCGGCGCGTGGCGCCGCACGACGGAGCGCGCGCCGCGCGGCAGGACGGCGGCGGGGACGGTCATCGCCGCGACCCGCCTGGCCGACCCGAGGCGGCCGCGGCCGCGATCCGGGCCAGGATCGTGAGGGCCTCGCGGTCCGGGAGGAGCAGCCTGGCCGGCGAGAGGCCCAGGGCTCGCGCCGCGCGGCCGGCCATCCAGGCGGAGCTGAGCAGGTAGGCGCCGAGCGAGGTCAGGGCCGCACCCGCCAGGCCGAAGGAGGGCAGCAGCAACGCCAGGCCCAGCACGGTCGCGACGAGCGCGAACAGCTCGGCCAGGCCGGCGTCGAGTGGCTGGCCGACGGCGCGGAGCACGGCCCCGAGCACGCGACCGGTGCTGAGCGCGACCGCCGCGACCAGCAGCACCCGGCACGGTCCCACGGCGGCGGCGTAGGCGCGGCCGAAGAACACCTCGACCAGCAGCGGCAGCGCCAGCAGCACGGGGACCGTTGCGGCGGTCGACGCCAGCAGCGTCACCCCGACCAGCCGGCGCGCCTCCCGGGCCCGCTCCGTGACGGTGCTGGCGCTGGCGACCGCCGGCAGCGCCACCACCGCGGTCGACGAGCCCACCAGGCCGGTCGCCGAGGTGAGGGTGACCGCGACCACGTACAGCCCCAGGCTCGCCGGTGGCAGGAAGATCGACATCAGCAGCTGGTCGAGCCGCTCGTTCAGCATGGCGGCGACGTTGCCGCCATGGCTGCGCGCCCCGAAGGCGAGCAGCCGGTCGACCAGGCCCCGGTCGACGCCGAGGTTCATGCGCCACGGCCGCAGCGCGACGGTGGCCCCGAGCAGGGTGGCCAGGTTCGCTGCCAGGTAGACGAGGACGGCGCTGCGGACCGTCAGCGTGCCGGTGGCCGCGAGGGCGGCCAGCCCGGCGACCGAGAGCGCGATCACCAAGGTCCTCAGCGCCTGGAAGGCGGTGTGGCGTCGCAGCCCGCACAGGGTCGAGAGCAGGTAGGTGTTGAGGAAGAACAAGGGGACGTAGGCGAGGTAGGCGTGCGCCGCGCCGCGCGCGCCGGCGCCGTGGTCGGCCAGGACCCGCCCGACGGCCACGGCCGCGCCGGCGGTCAGCACGGTCGCCTGCGCGGCGCCGAGCGCCAGGGCGCTGCCGACCAGGGTGCCGGGCGCCGCGGTGCCGCGGGCCGCGTGGTAGGTGATGGCTTCGCCGACGCCGAGCGCTCCGACGACCGCGAACAGGCCGGGCCAGAGCATCACGGCGGCGAGCTCACCGCGGCCGGCGGGGCCGAGGGTTCTGGCGAGCAGGACGCCGGTGACCACGTTGAGGGCCTGGATGGCGCCGGAGGCCGCGAAGCTCAGGGAGAGCGGGCGGCGGGCACCGGCACTCGCCGCCGTGCCGAGCAGGGCGCGGAGCTGGGTCACGGCGAGACGGCCACCGCCCGCGCCGTCCCCGCACGCGCGGCGATCAGCTCGACGAGGGCTTCCAGCCCCGCGAGGGCCTGCCCGGCGGTGAGGGTGGCGCGGGCGTAGGCACGGCCGGCGGCGCCGAGCCGTCGGCGCCGGGCAGGGTCGGCGGCCAGGTCGCGCACGGCGGCGAGCAGCGCGGCGGGGTCGTCGGGGCGGACGACCAGCCCGGCGCCGGAGGCGTCGACCTCGCGGGCGGTCTCGCTGGCGGGGGAGACCGCGGCCAGGACCGGGCGGCCGGCGAGGAAGTAGGAGGTGAGCTTGCCCGGCAGGGACATGTCGGTGACCGTGGCCCGCTGGTTGACCAGCAGCACGTCGGCCGCCGCCAGCACGCTGGGGAACTGCTCCGCCGGCTGGATCGGCAGGAAGCGCAGGTTGGCGAGGCGCCGGCGGGCGGCGAGGTCCTCGAGCAGCGGGCGCTGGCTGCCGTCGCCCACCAGCACGAAGAGCAGGTCCGGGTCGGCCCCGGCCCCGGCCAGCCGGGCGCACTCCACCACGTTGGCGAGGCCCTGCTTGTAGCCCATGTTGCCGGCGTGCAGGCACACGACCGTGCCCGGCTCGATGCCGAGCCGGGCACGGACGTCCGCCGGGTCGCCGGTGGGCTCGGGCACGTGCGTCCAGTTGCGCACCCGGCGGATGCGCTCCGGGGCGACCCCGAGCGACTGGACGTAGGGCCGGAAGCCCTCGGCGATCACGCCGACCGCCTCGGCCCGGCGGGCGGCGAACACCTCGGCGGCCCGGATCGCCCGCGCCGCCCTGCTGGCGCCCGTGACCCCGCTCTGCGCCGCCGCCGGCCCCATCAGGTCCTGGAAGACGAGCCCGTAGGGCGCGGCGAAGCGGGCTCCGGCCAGGCGGGCGAGCAGGCCGCCGCCGAGGCTGGGGACGATCCCGACGACCGCGTCGGGCCGCGACAGGGCCAGGGCGGACAGGCCGGTGGCGAGGAAGCTCGCCTCGTACAGCGCGCGCCGGCCGGCGGACTGCTCGCGCGGGACGTAGTGCCAGCGCCGGCGCACGTCGACCCCGGCGAGGGTCTCGCGCCCGGCGATGCGGCCACGGTAGCCGTCGTGCACGCGCCACTGCGGGTAGCTGGGCAGCCCGGTGACCACGGTGACCTGGTGGCCGCGGGCGCTGAGGTGCTCGGCGAGCCCGGCCGTGTAGGGCGCGATCCCGGTGGCCTCCGGCGCGTAGTTGATGCCGGTGATCAGGATCCTCATGCGCCCGTCCTGGACCTGGCGTGGCGCCGCGTGCGGGAGCTGGGGTGCGGGTGAGCCCCGTTCCTGGTCGGCGGCGAGCCGGCCCCGTTGGCCGGCGCCGCCTCGGGCTCGCGCGGCCCGTAGTAGCCGTAGTACGCGGCCCGGTCGGCGTTGAGGGGCGCGGCGTTGAGCACCACGCCGAGGACGCGCGCGCCGCCCTTGTCGCAGGCCGCCCGCGCCGCCTTGATGTGGTCGCGGGTGGTCGCGCCGGCCCTGGCGACCAGCAGCACCCCGTCGGCGAACTGGGAGACGACCACCGGGTCGGCCACGGGCAGCAGCGGGGCGGAGTCGATCAGCACCACGTCCGCGCGGCGGCGCAGCTCGGCCACGAGCTCGCCCATGGGACGGGACCCGAGCAGCTCCGACGGGTTCGGGGGGAGCTGGCCGGAGGTGAGCACCGCGACCGGCTCGTCGTCGAGGCGGTGCAGGGCGTCGTCGACCTCGGCGTGGTCGAGCAGGACGGTGGTGGTGCCGACGCGCTGCTGCAGGCCGAAGAGCCGGTGCACGGTGGGCCGGCGCAGGTCGGCCTCGACCACGATCACCCGCAGGCCGCTCTGGGCGATCGCCATGGCGAGGTTGGCGGTCACGGTCGACTTGCCCTCGCCGACCGACGGCGAGGTGACCACGCAGCACAGGCTGCCCCGGTCGACGCCGAGGAACGACAGGTTCGTGCGGAGCTTGCGGAACGCCTCCGCCTCGACCGAGCGCGGCTCGCGCACCACCGGCAGGGGCTCCTCGGCCGCGGCGAACAGCGGGATGGTGCCGACCACGGGGGCGTCGGCGGCGGCCTCGAGGGTGTCGGCGCTGCGGATGGTGGTGTCGAGGTGCTCGGCGAGGAAGGCGATGCCGATGCCGAGCATCAGCCCGAGCACGGCCGCGAGCGTGACGTTGAACCTGGTCTGGGGGCGCACCGGCACGGTGGGGCGCAGCGCCGGCTCGACCAGGCTGACCCGGACGGTGTTCCCACCTTGCAGGGTGGGGACCAGGCCGACGAAGGCGAGCGCGACGGCATTCGTGAGGCGCTGCGCCCTGGCCGGGTCGATGTCCTCGATGCTCAGCTCGATCAGCAGGGTGTCGGGGATCGGCTCGGCCTTGACCCGCTGCTGCAGCACGCCGGCCGGGATGTTCTCGTACTGGCGGCGGAGCGCCGCCTCGGCGATCGGCCGCGCCTCGATCACGGCGGCGAACGACTGCATCAGCTGCTGGGAGAGGAGCGCGCCCTCGTAGGCGGAGCTGACCCCACCGCCCTGCTGGGGGTGCGCCATCACCAGCAGCTTGGCCGAGGAGCGGTAGACCGGGATGGTGGCCATGGAGGCCGCCAGGGCGGTGGCGGCGCAGCAGACCACGGCGCTGAGCACGAGCAGCTTGCGCTTGCGCAGGGTGCGGAGGTAGTCGGTGAGGGTGCTCATATTCCCGATCGTCTCAATACAGTAGGAATGGTCTTGAGGAGGATGAACAGGTCCATGGCGAGGGACCAGTTCTCCACGTAGAACAGGTCGTAGCGGACGTAGTCCTCGAAGCAGAGCCGGTGGCGGCCGGAGACCTGCCACAGGCCGGTGACCCCCGGCTTGACCCGTAGGCGGTCGCGCAGCCAGGCGTCGTAGCGGGCGGCCTCTGCCGGCAGCGGCGGGCGCGGGCCGACCAGGCTCATGTCGCCGCGCAGGACGTCGAGCAGCTGGGGCAGCTCGTCAAGGCTCCAGCTGCGCAGCACGCGGCCGACCCAGGTGACGCGCGGGTCGCGGCTGAGCTTGAACAGCAGCCCGTCGGCCTCGTTGTGGCCGGCGAGGGCGGCCAGCCGGTCCTCGGCGTCGGGGACCATGGAGCGGAACTTGTGGATGGTGAACTCGGCTCCGCCCCGCCCGACACGGCGCTGGCGGAACAGCACCGGACCGCGGCCGGACAGCCGCACCGCCAGCGAGCACGCCACCAGCAGGGGAGCGAGCAGGGCCAGCAGCAGCCCGGCGACGACCACGTCGAAGGCGCGCTTGACGGTCTGCTGGTAGCCGGTCAGCTCGACGCGGCGCAGGCCGAGCACGGGCACCTCGCCGAAGCGCTGCACCGCGACCCGGCTGGCCGCGACCCCCGGCAGGCCGGTGGACAGGTGCAGGTCGACGTCGATGCCGCCGAGGTCGCGGTAGACGCGCTCGGCGGTCTCGGTGGCGACCGAGCCGCCGGCGACCAGCACGGCGTCGACCTCGCGCTCGAGCACGACGGCGCGCACCTCCGCGCTGCCGCCGAGCACCTCGGGCAGGCCGGGCCCGGCCGGACCTGGCGGGCGCGTGTCGTCCAGGAAGCCGACCACCTCGAAGCCGAGGTGGGGCGCGCGGGTGATGGAGCGGTGCAGGTCGCGGCCTTCGCGACCGGCACCGACGATCAGCATGCGGCTGACCATCGCGCCCGAGCGGCGCAGGGCGCGGTGGATGCGGCGGTAGGCGAGGCGGGTGCCGAGCACCGCCAGCGTGCAGCAGACCCAGACCGACAGCACCCAGGAGCGGTGGGCCGGAACCCTGAGCAGGAAGGCGAGGAGGACGCCGCCGACGGTGCCGAGGGCGACGCCTTGCAGCACGAGCTTGAACTCGTCGACGGCGCTGACCAGGCGGCGGCCGTCGTAGAGGCCGAGGCCGGCGAACAGCGCCAGCCAGGCGGCCAGCGCCGCCGCGTTGAAGACGCCGGTGGCGCCGACCTCGTGGACCAGCTCGGCGCGCACCAGCGTCTCCTGCAGCTTGCCGGCGACCACCAGGCCGAGGAGGAGCGCGCCCAGGTCGCCGGAGAGGCGCGAGGCGAGCAGCAGCCGGCGCGCGCCGCGCCGGGCGACGCGCGCCGGACTCCCCTCGAGGGACCGGGGGGCTACCGCTCCGCTACCCGGGCCCCCCGGGCCCCCGAGCTCCCCGGTCGCCCAGCGGCGGGCGACCGGGGACGGGTGGTACTGCTCACGGACGGCCATGACGGGACCGGTCTCCAGCTCGTCGCTCGCGGCGGTCAGGGACGGACGGCTCCACGGCGGCGCCGGCTGATGCTGGTCAGCACGAGCGCCCCGGTGACGATCAGGGCCAGGCCGAGCGAGACGCCGGGAACGATGTTCGAACGCCGCTCCGGCAGGCTCGACGAGGCGCCGCTGGCGACGGCGTTGGTCGCCACGACCTGGACGGTGGCCGTCCCGGACACGTCGCCGTCGCAGCGCGTCACGAGCTGGTGGACGCCCGCCGGGGTGCCGCTGGGGATGGTCGCCTTGGCGCGGAAGATGCCACCGCGGCGGTCCGGCGCCGCCAGCTGCACGCTGCGGTTGTCCAGCGCGGCGTCGGTGACGCCGTACTCGCAGCTCCGCGCGGAGAAGGCGATGGTGCGGCCGGCCACCACGGTGGAGCGGTCCACCCGCATGCCGCCGAGGCTGGCCTCGAGGCCGGGGTACTCGACCACGTTGACGGTGCGCGACCCGACCACGCGGCCGGTCTGGCGGCACTGCGCGCTGACCGAATGGGTGCCGAAGGCGATGTTCGACGGGATCGTCGCGCCGCCGCGGAAGAACCAGTTGGCGCGGGCGACCGTGTGGCCGATCAGGCGGTGCACGTCGATGCGGAAGTAGACGATCGTGCTCGGCAGGCAGCCCGATCCCTGGATGCGGATCGCGTGGCTCCGGCCGGTGGTGGTGGGCGCGACCGCGAACGAAGCGTGGCTGCGCGGCCACACCCGGAAGCCCGCGAGCGCGCGGAAGCGGCCGTTGCAGAACAGGTACATCAGGTGTGACCTGGACCGCAGCGTGGTCGGCAGGCGCTTGGCGAACCTGAAGTGGCCGGCGGAGCGGGTCACGGTGACGGCCCACGGGTGCCGGTCGATCTCGATGCGGGCGACCGCCCCGGTGCGCATGCAACTCCCCGAGACGAGCACGATCTGGCCCGCGTAGGTGTTGCGGGGCGCGACGACGATCTGCGACCTCGGGTGGCTGGCCTGGGCGGCCGGTACGCCTAGCAGGGAGATGCCGACCGCTACGGCGAGCGCGGCCAGGAGCCTTCGCATGCAGTTCCTCCTTGGATCGGGTGTCGTCCCCCCAAGTGCAGGCAGCGCAGCCTGCACCTGCCGATCATTGCGAGTGCTGCCGCGGACGCTGCTGCGGCGGCCGGCACCCTAACCGAACGCTGGTTGGACGAACAACTCTATAGCCTTGAATTGCTCTAAGAGATCGAATTCCGTTTTGCTCCCGGGAAATGCCGTTCGCCGGAGACGCCCGCTTCGCCTCAGGTCGTCGGGACGAGCTCGAACGTGAGGGAGCGCTCCTGGTCGAGCTGGCCGGACCAGCTCGCGGTCGCGCCGGCGAGCTGCCCGCCCGGCGGGGCGCCCGCGAAGCGCCAGCCGGGCGGCGGGCTGACCGCCACCTCCACCTGGTCGGGGTGGACGGTGGCCTGCGGGCGCAGCAGCAGCCGGTAGCGGATGCGGTTGTCGCTGAGCACCTCGACGGCGTCCTTGCGCACCAGGTCGAACCCGAGCGTGACCGACTGCCTCGCCTGGATGTCGACCGACTGGGACAGCGACAGCCCGCCCAGCTCGGCCTGCGTCTCGACCTCGGCCGGGCGGCCGTCGACGGTCGCCCTGGCCAGGCCGTACGCCCCGGCAACGTGGATGGTCTGGAACTGGCTGTTCTCGCCGGACCGGAAGCGGGCGTCGAACGGGCCGATGATGTAGCGCGGCAGGCCGCTGGCTGGCGCGCCGTTGCGCAGGGTGAGGGCGATGCGCGCCCGCGCGCCCCCGTCGGCCAGCAGGCGCACCTGGTAGCGCACGTTGCGCTGCAGGAAGGCGTCGAGCTTGTTGCCGGCGGTGTTCACGCCGACCGGCATCAGGTAGTCGCCGCCGCTCGGCGCGGTCGTGCTCCCGGCGATCCCGATGCCGACCAGGGCGCGCTCGGCGTCCGCGTCGGTCGAGAAGAGCTGCAGGTGACGACCCCTCGCCGCTCGAGCGAGCCCGTTCACCAGCTCCACCGGGTGGCTCGGCAGGGCGCGCCGGAACGCGACCATGGCCTGCTTGGCCACCTCCTCCAGGAAGGCCTTGCGGGCGGTGACGTCGCGCTCGTAGCGGACGTACGCGTGGACCAGCGTCTCGTCGGTCACGTTGTCGGCGTCGATGCTGACGCCGCCGACCGTCACCGGTCCGGCCACGCGCAGGATCTCGGCGACCGCCAGCGGGTCGATGGCGATCACCCCGTCGAGCCGCTGCCCGGTCGCCTGCTGGTAGAGGCGCACCATGGTCTCGCCGACGGTGGGCAGGTCGGCGGGGATGTTCACCGCCCAGAAGGTGGAGCTGACCGGGAACCGCTCGTAGCGCTGCGGCAGGTTGGGGCCGAGCGCGACCCCGTCGCGCACGCGCTGGTCGAGCTCGCTGAACGGCGCCACCCGGCCGAGCTGCGGCCCGCCTGGGCCGGCCTCGAGGATGCCGTACTCACCGATCAGCCCGCCGGTGCCGCGCAGCTCGGCCGGGTTCTGGAAGGCGAGGAAGTAGCGCGCCGACCCGGCCGGCCCCCACAGCCTCGCCGCGAGCTTGAGCCCCTGGCCGGCCTGGAAGGCGGCCCGGCTGGCCGCCTCGTCGGCGGCCAGGAACTCGCGCCTGGCGCCGCGGCTGGCCAGCAGCGGCCTGGCCCGCTCCACCCGATCGTGCCCGCGCTCCAGGACCTGGTGAAGTCCGAGCAGCGCCTGCGACGCCTGGCCGAGCACGGCCGCGTCAGGCGGCCGGTGCTGCAGCGGCTCGAGCGCGGTGACCGCCTCGCGGGTGGCCTGCACGGTCTCGCCCGCGCTGACCGCCACCTGCTGCGCCACGCGCACGTCGCGGCCGAGGAACGGGACCACCGCGACCATGCGGGCCGCGCCCCCGCTCAGCTCGACGCGCGCCCGCTCGGCGTGGAAGGCCGCCTCGTCGACCAGGGCGAGCCGGTCGGCGAGGGTTCCGGCGCCCGAGCTGCTGGCGCGGGCCAACCGCTCGCGGGAGGCGGCAAGCTCGGTCCTGGCTCCCTGCCCCTGCCTGGCCGCCTGGGCACCCACCAGCCCCAGACCGGCAACGACCAGCACGCCCAGTACCAGCCACCAACGTCGCTGCATCCGCCCCCCTCTCGGTCGTCGCCGTCCGGTGGCGCCAGCGGTCGACAGGTCCGACCGTCTCGATCCGTAAGCGAGGGTCGTCATTATCGACAGTTTCTTTGGGCGCGGTGCTCGCCGTCCTCGCCATGACGGTTCGTGGTCAAACGGCCTGATATCAATCGGTTCGGCCGGTGACCAATATGTCCCGGATGACAACCGTGAGGTTTTCTGGGATCTTGACCGACCGGAATTCCTGCTCAGCCCGAGACGGAGGCCTGGTGAAGGCGGACGCCTATTACGAGAGCTACTGGTCGGAAGAGGGCTACCTACCGCACGGCGCGCCAACCTGGCACCTGCGCAGGTTGCTCCGGGCACACGTGGCAGAGGGCGCCAAGGTGCTCGATCTGGGGTGCGGCGACGGGGGGACCGCGGGGGACGCCGTGAGGGCGCGGGGCTGTGCCTACCTCGGGGTCGACGTCTCGGAGAACGCCGTCCGCCGCGCCCGCGGCCGGGGGTTCGACGCGAGGCGCATCGACGACGCCGGGTCGCTGCCGTTCGAGGGCGACTCGTTCGACGCGGTCCTCGCGATCGAGGTGCTGGAGCACCTCTTCCTGCCGCACCTGGCGGCGGCCGAGGTCCACCGCGTGCTGAAGCCCGGTGGCGTCTTCATCCTCTCCGTCCCCAACGTCGCGTACTGGCGCCGGCGGCTGGACCTCGCCGCCTTCGGACGCTGGAACCCTTTCGGCGACGACCTGTCGGTCGAGCAGCCCTGGCGGGACCCCCACATCAGGTTCTTCAACCCCGCGTCGATGAAGCGGCTGCTCACGCTCGTGGGCTTTGGGGACGTCCAGGTGAACGGCCACGGCGGCGCACTACTGCGCGACATCCCGGTGGCGCGGCGCCTGTGCCGCGGCGAGGAGCCGAGTCGCCTGTTCCGGGCCGCCGAGCGGCGCGCTCCGGCGCTCCTGGCGGCGCG
>DASUZB010000240.1:0-9737 GCA_036377075.1 Actinomycetes bacterium
AAGGGGCCGGAGGGCATCGGGGGAGCGGGACCTTCTCCTCTGCCGGGCAGGAATCTCGGGCGCTAGCCGGACGGCGACCGGGGCTCGGCGCAAGCGGGCCGCCGAGCCCCGTTACCCATCCGTCGATCCGTGCCCGCCGGCACTGCGGGTCACCGGCGTCCCATGGCCATTCTGGTTCGCAACCGTGACGTGCCTGAGGTGGATCAGGAATTGGGGCGACATATTCCCGGTCAGGTCCTGTGACCGAGTTCTGCGACTATCGAAGCAGAGGACTCCACCGCACTCCCGGAGTCCAAGGGGGATGAACCATCATGCGGCCCATGCGCCCGATCGCCACCGCGCTCCTCGTCGCCAGCGTCGCCGTGGCCGGCTGCGCCCGGAGCCAGCCCGACCGGAGCGCTACCCCGTCCAGCGCGCCGGTCGCCACCGCGGCACCCGCGACCAGCACCCCGACCACCCAGAGCCCCGTCGCCGACGACACGACCAGGCGCGAGCCGGTCGTGCTGGTCGACGGCCGCCACCCTGCCAACATCAAGGCCGTCGACCCGGACCGGCGAACGATCACCGTCGACGTGATCCAGCTCTACTTCGGTGAGCAGGCCGCCAGCGAGGCCGCCAAGGACCACCAGGAATCCCCGCCGCCCAACGACATCTACATCCGCAACGCCAACCCCAGGCTGCGGACCCTGCCGGTCCGCCGCGACGCGATCATCACCTGCAACACCCTTACGGCGGGCTACACCGGCAGCGCCACCAAGGACGTCCAGCTGCCCCTCGACCGGCTCGCGATCGTGCTGCCACGCGGCGGCGCCGGACCGTTCTGGGTCACCGTGCGCCACGGCCAGGTGACCAGGATCGCCGAGCAGTACGTGCCGTAGAAGCACGCTGCCGTGTAGGAGGTGGCGGAGCGCCTCGTGGCCACCAGCACCGAGTTGTGCTGGTGGCCACGACCTTGTTGGTGGGAGCGTCAGGTGAGGCGGGCGGCTCCGCTGGACGACCGCGACGTGACGGCGGTCACAGCAGCCAACGGTTGCGCTGGACGAACGGCAGCTTCGCCCAGAGCCTGCCCAGGCCCCAGGTGTTGCCGGCGTAGGTCAGCGCCACCGCGATCAGCGCCAGCGCGTAGACGATGTGGTAGTCGACGATCGGGTTGGTCGACATGCTCGGCGCCCCCGCCGAGGTGTGCTTGGCCAGCGGCCACTCCGCGGCCCACATCAGCAGCATCATCACCGTGCCGCTGGCGGCCGCGGCGCGCAGCGCCACCCCGAACAGCAGCGCGACGCCGATGCCGAGCAGGCCGAGCATGAACAGCCAGTTCGCCCAGGGGGTCCCTGCCCAGCTGTGGAAGGTCGACTCGAACGGGCCCACCTCCACGCCGCTCAGGAAGCCCTTGGTGGGCGAGCCGCCGTTGATCCAGGCCTTGGCGGACGGGGTCGCGTAGCCGAGCCCGAACGTCTTGTCCAGGAAGGCCCACAGGAACACGAAGCCGACCGCCACGCGCACGACCGCCAGGAACCTGGCGGCGCGGGTGGTCATGACGGCCCCATGGGCCGGCGCGGTCTCGGCGGCGCGCTGCGCTGGGAGCTGCAGCGAGCCGTTCACCCGCACCCGCTCCTGCTGGATAGCCATGGTGCTCTCCTTTCGGTTGCTACCCGTAGCCTCGCCGGCTCGGCCGACCAGGACATGGGTCCAACGTCCCGAGACCGGCAGGCCATTGGTCGGCACGGCTCGCTTCGTTCCTGGGCAGCACCTGCAAGAGCGATGGATGGCCATCACCGAGTCAGGGCAGAGGTTGTCGAGCCGACGCCTGGTCCCGGCGTTCGGCCCGCACACCGACCTAGTCCTGCGGTAGCGCTAGTCCTAGAGGGAGCGGACGGCCTCGCGCGCCGGGACGTCGCCCTCGAACAGCTCGAACTCGACGCCGATCGTGTTCGGCGCGTGCAGGCACTCGAGCAGCACGAGCGCGACGTCGTCGCGGGGGACGTCGGCGCGGCGGCCGAACGTGCGGCTGACCTGGACGCGGCCGCTGCCAGGGGCGTCGGTCAGGCGGCCCGGCTTGACGATCGTCCAGTCAAGGCCGCTCTGCTTGAGCGCGTCGTCGGCGTCACGTTTGGCCTGCAGGTACGGGCGCATCGCCGCCGCCGCGCCGGCGACGTCGTGGGTGCCGATCGAGGAGACGATCACGAACCGGGTGACGCCGAGGTCGCTGGCCGCTTCCATCGACCTGACGGCCGCGCCGTAGTCGACGGTCCGCTTGCGTTCTGGCCCGCTCCCGGGCCCGGCACCGGCGGCGAACACGATCGCGTCGGCCGCGCCGAGGTGCGGGCGCAGGTCGTCGCCGCGCTCGAGGTCGCACAGCACGGGTTCGGCGCCCGCCGCCTCCAGGTCGCCGGCCTGCTCGGCCTTGCGGATCACGCCACGGCCGCGGTGCCCGTCGCGGGCGAGCAGCCGCAGCAAGCGCAGGCCGACCTTGCCATGGCCGCCGATCACCAGTACCTCCATGGCCGGCAGTGTACCGAGGCCGCCGCCGAGCATCGGGCTCGCAAGGCGAGGTGGTCTACCGGTGCCATGACCAGCGAGACCCACGGCCGCTCCAAGCGGTGGTCCTGGCGGCCGCCACGGGCCCACGGCGAGACATCGCCGACCGGCAGGTCAGCGTCCTCGAGCTGTTCTACGACCTGGTGTACGTGGCCGTCATCGGCCAGGCGGCCCACCACCTGGCCGACCACGTCACGGTCAGCGGCCTGGCCGAGTTCGCCGTCGTCTCCACGATCTGGTTCTTCGCCGTCAGCCGCTTCCCGCGCGCCGACGCCTGGGGGGAACCATGACCGGCGCGTAACGGCGCGCTGTGATGTCCTGCTCGAGGACGTCGGCTTCGGGTCGAGGAGGAGCTGTTCACCGGCTTTGGTGACGACCTGCCTCGCCGGCGAGTCCTTCGCAGAAGGGCGCGGCAGCGAGGTTAGGGGTGGCTTCCGGTGGGTGGAGCTGGCTCGGTGGGGTCCAGACCAGCGGCGAGCAGTGCCTGCTCGCGGTCGGGGAACAGCTGCCAGCGGGACAGCTTGCCCATGCGGAAGGTCAACAGGGCAGCTAGTGGCGTGTCATCGGCGAGTTCACCGGTTTCTCGCCACCGCATCTGCCGGCGGGCGAAGACCACGACCCGATCACCCGCCTCCAGAAGCTGTTCGAGCACGACGTGCATGACGGCGTGGGGTTGCGTCTGCTTGTCGACCCACTGCCGGACCGCCTCCGGGCCGCGGCCGACTCCCCCGGGCGTCTCAATCTCCACCTCCGGGGTGGCCAGGGCGAGCACCGCTGTGCCGTCGCCTTGGTTCCAAGCGTCAAGGAGGCGCTGCGCCAGCGCCAAGTTGTCCGGCATGCTGCGGTCAGTATGTTCGTGCGGCGGCCGGCGGACAAGCCAAGCGAGGCATTGCGCACTCGGCTACGTGACGGAGCGGGACGCCGGCATGCCGCCCCGTCCGCGTCCCGCGCGCCGCATTCGTGGTCGACACGGTTGGTGCTGCCGGCTTCTCGTGGGTGCAGACTTGGGGCATGGACGACGACGTGCAGGCGCTCGTGGCCGAGCAGGTCGCCTACTACCGCGCCCGCGCCCCTGACTACGATGACGCCTACCTCGGCAAGGACTGGGACCGGTGCATCGAGGAGCTGCCGATCGCCGGAGACGTGCTGGAGCTGGCCTGCGGCACCGGCCACTGGACCCCGATGTTGGCCGCCCGCGCCCGCTCGGTGACCGCGGTCGACGCCGCCCCGGAGGTACTGGCGCTGGCCCGCCGGCGCGTCCGGGGGCTGCCGGTCGAGTTCATCGAGGCCGACGTGTTCGCCTGGCAGCCGCCACGCCGCTTTGACACGGTGTTCTTCGCCTTCTGGCTGACCCATGTGCCCCCGGCCCGGTTCGCTGCCTTCTGGTCGATGGTCGGGATGGCCCTGGCACCGGGCGGGTGGGTCTGCTTCCTGGACGACCACAGCCGGGAGCGTGCGGGCGAACGGTTCGTGCCTGACCAGGCAACGCCGACGGTCTGGCGCCGGCTGCGTGACGGGAGCGAGCACCGGGTGGTGAAGGTGTACTACGCGCCGGGTGAGCTGGCGGCCAGGCTGGCCGAGCTGGGCTGGTCAGCAGACATTCGCGAGACGAGCAGCCCGCTGCTCGTTGGAACCGCCCATCGGCGCACCGGCGACCCCTAGCCGGCATTGCCGGGCCAGGTTCGGCTCTTCCAGCACGGACACGACAGCGTGGGACGCCGCGCGCGGATCTGGCACGCGGGGGCCCGCGGCTCCTGAGGGCGGCAGGCCAGGGGATGGCGACACTGGCGGTGAGCTGCGCAGATGGCTGGTGCACCCAACTTGCCCCTACGCGAACCCAAACCCGCTGGTCACCGGCCCGATGATCTGGCTGGCAGGCCGCCGCGCCAAGATCCGCCGCGACACGCCAGCTCGCCGTCGACGGCGAGGACCGGGGCGTTGAGCGGACTCCAATGGCGGACCTCGAACCCGCCGCCCTCGGCGGCGGGACGGCGGATGTCGTACTCCTGCACCGCCATCGTGTCGGGCACCCGGTCGCGCCGTACCCGGTCCAGCGAGGCGCGTAGGTTGCCGACGGCGGTGGCCCCGGGAGTCGTCGGGGACGTCGGGGAAGACCTCGAACAGCCCCCGCCCGGGATCTCCTCCCGGCGGGTCATCAGTTCAGGCTGGTGCTTGGGAATCCGATACTCCGGATGTCTGGCCAGACGCATGCCCAACGAGCAGGGTCCAGGCTCCGGGGAGACGCGTTGAGGACGATCGGCGAAGGGCAGGCTGCTGTTGACGTGACCAGGACGTCCAGGCTGGTGCAGCTACGTCAGCTCCTGCCGAAGGGCGTGCCGCTCACCGACGAGGCTTGGCAGCGTCGCCACCGGCTGATCCAGGCCGCCTTGTGGCTGCAGGTCCCGATCCTGCTGGCGGTGGGGCTGGCTCGCGGGTTCACCCCGGCGCACACCGTGTACGAGGTGGCGCCGATCGCGGTCCTCGCCCTCCTCGGCAACCACGTCCAGGGCCGAGGGATGAAGGCCATCATGGTCAGCATCGGGCTGCTGACCACCGAGGCCATCCTCGTCCACTTCACCGGCGGCCTGATCGAGGCGCACTTCGCCTTCTTCGTCATGCTGCCGCTCATCGCGCTGTACCAGGACCTCCGCGCCTTCTTCGTCGCGCTCGGCTTCGTGGTCGTGCACCACAGCGTGATGACGATCCTGGTGCCCACCAGCGTCTTCAACCACCCCGCCGCCCTGGCCAAGCCGGTCCTGTGGGCGGGCATCCACGCTGCCTTCGTGCTCGCCCTGGTGGTGGTCATGATGGCCTTCTGGCGCTTCGCCGAGCAGACCCAGGTCGAGCTGGCGCGCGCCGCCGAGGACGTGGCGCGCAGCGCAGCTGACGTCGAGCGGGTCGGCGCCGAGCTGACGCGCGCCGCCGACACGCAGAGCCTGACCATCGAGATGATCAACGAGAGCCTCGGCGACGTCCAACGCCGCATGGAGCGCTCCAAGGCGATGCAGGCCGATCCGGAGCTGGTGGCAAGCCTGTCGCAGATCGTCGAGGCGGTCGGGTTGATCGGCGGCCTCTCCGAGCAGCACGCCCGCAACACCGACCTGGCCGCCCAGGCCACCGACCTGACGGCCCAGGCAACCCGCCTCGGCTCGCTGGTGACACCGGTGGGGGCGAGATGATCACCCGGGTCGTCATCGTCAAGGACGGGAGCGAGCGGGCCGTCTCCGTCGACGAGTGGAAACGGATGGTGCTCACCGAGCGGATCACACTTCTTGCCAGCGAGTCGGTGAGGTTCTACGCCGGGGAGACCCACCTGTCCCCCCGCGAAGCCCTCGTCGCGCTGAAGAACTCCACTTGAGCCGGCGCCATCCTGTGGCGACCTGCGTGCGCTGATCGCGGGGCTACGACAGCTCCCATGGCCACCCGACGGGCTGGTTGCCAACCGCCACCGATGGCGGTGGCGTGCTGGCCGTCATCACCCACGAAGGGGCGATGCCGCGGCAGGTCCTCAGCGCCTAAAGGACCAGCGTCGTCGTGAGCCTCGTTAGGCGTAAGGTCGAAGTCAGCCCAGGATCAGCTCTCCCCGAAGGATGCTGGTGTGGGTAAGGGTCAAATCCTCCCACGGACTCGACCTCCCATCCGGCGTGTCGACCTCAAGGTCGGTTGAGCTAGCGAGTCCAGACAGGATCGGCACGTCACGGGAGCCGGAAGATGCCTTCCACAGCGAGCTCACGCTGATCCAGCAGCCCATGACAAGCGGCTGTGGGGCGTTCCCTGCTGTTTGTGCCGCCGGTAGGGCACATACCTACCACTTTCCTCTCGCTGCCGTCCCGGCAGGTCAGCGCCGTCTGGATGCGGCTGCTCGGCCGGCGAGATCTGCGTGGTGTCGGTCCAGTTCCCTGGAGCGGTGGGTCCTTGGTAGGTACCCGGAAGGTAGGCGATCGCCTTTTGGGTGTGGCTCTTCTGCAGGGACTGCCTGACCTGGGAAACTCGTGGTTGGACGGTGGGTCGAGGAGCTGTGGCAGTGAGGGAGCCTGGCCTCGAGCGGCGACGCTCGAGGCAGTGGAGGGTGGCGCGGGATGATCGCCGATCAAGAGGTCCGGGATGCGCTCGCCGGCAGCTTCCTGGCCGCGCTCCCGCCGGAGGTCGTCGAGGAGCTCCTGGCGAATGGAGAGCGTTTCGACTATCCGGGCGGCATCACGGTATATCGGCCCGGTTCGGCTCCGAGGGCCGCACTCGTCATCCGTGGGCTCCTGCGCGTGTACCTGAGCTCGCCGGAGGGTCGGCAGGTGACGGTGCGGTACGCGCGGGAATCCGACGTCCTGGGGATTGCCGCGGTCGTGGGCGGGCCCCCGAACGTCGGTGTCCAGACGATCGCTCCGTCGACGTTCTTCAGCATCAACGGCGCCAAGCTGACGGAGCTGGCACACAAGGACGCACGCGTCGCCTGGCAGCTGGCGGAGGAGCTCAACCGCCGGCTCTACGACACCCTCTACGAGGCCGCGGTCAACACGTTCGGCTCGGTGAAGCAGCGGGTCGCGGCGCACCTCCTCGATCTCGCGTCCGATCACCAGCCCCCTGACGGCCGGCTCGTCGCGCTTGTGTCCCAGCAGGAGCTCGCGGACGCCGTCGGATCGGTGCGCGAGGTGGTTGCTCGGGTCCTGCGCGATCTTCGGGTGGCGGGCATCGTCGCGACGGCACCGGACAGCATTGCGATTCTCGATCCCGCTCGCCTCCACGCCGAGTCCTGGCTGCCGACGGTCTCGTGACTTTGGTTACTCGAGCCTCCAACTGAAGTCACTGACGCGCGGGGCACGTCGATCCACGCTGCTCGCGTGATCACTCGAAGAGTCAGGCCGCGAGGAGGCTCCACCATGGCAAGCGTGACTGCCGTCTCCGCCGAGCGCGGAGCGTCGGGCCCGGTGCAGGCGGTGTCGGTCGTGAGCACCGGAACCGTCCAGATTCATCCAGAGCAGCTGCACGGGAGCAGGAAGCCCTTGTATTGGTGGCTGCTGACGTCGCGGCGATGGACGCAGCCGCTCCCGATCAACGTCTACGTCATCGAGCATGCCGAC
The DNA here is from genome assembly GCA_036377075.1 of Actinomycetes bacterium. Lineage (GTDB taxonomy): Bacteria > Actinomycetota > CALGFH01 > CALGFH01 > CALGFH01 > DASUZB01. Next base: position 7,614 of record DASUZB010000240.1, read on the forward strand.
GGGCTCATTCTGTTCGACACGGGCCAGGATCGCGCATCGGTCACCGATCACTCGTACTTCCCCGGCGGGTTCACCGGCTACCTCTACGACCGCCTCGCGCGGTTCCACATCGGCGAGAAGGACACGCTCACGGCGCAGCTGGGTACGCTGGGCTACTCGCCGACCGACGTGCGCAGGGCGATCCTGTCGCACCTTCACGAGGACCACATCGGCGGGCTCCGGGAGCTGACGGAAGCCGAGCTCGTGGTCTCCGGAGCCGAATGGCAGCAGCTTGCCGGCTTCAAGCCCGAGATCACCGGATTCCTGCGCAAGCACATCGAGATCCCGTGGCTGAGGTGGCGTCAGGTCGCGTTCGAGCCAACGGGCGACCCGAGCGTGTCCCCGTTCACCGAGTCACTGGATCTCATGGGTGATGGCTCGCTGGTGCTCCTGCCGACCCCCGGCCACACCGCGGGCTCGGTGTCCTTGCTCGTTCGCCGGGGGACGCGACCACCGCTGCTGCTCGTGGGGGATCTGACGTACCGCGTCGATCTTCTCGACCGTCGTCAGGTGCCCGGCGTCGGCGATCGGCGCGGCCTCCACACGGCCACGGACAAGGTTCTCGCCCTCAAGAACCGGATGCCGGGGCTGACGATCCTGCCGGCGCACGACCCGACGGCGGTCCGACGCCTGCTCGAGAGCCGTTGAAGGAGAGCGAGATGGATACGTCCGAGAACACCGTGTCGCCGCACGGCAGCGCCCCCGCACCCAGCGCCGAGGTGGCGTCGATGCGTGAGCGCGTGGACGAAGCCGCGTCGACCGCGACCTGGCTGCTCTACGGGGCGACGGGTCGAACCGGGACCCTGATCGCCGAGCAGGCGGTCGCACGAGGTCACCGTCCCGTCCTGGCCGGCCGAAGCCCGGATCGCCTTCGCCGTCTGGCCGGACGGCTCGACCTGCCCTGGGTCGCCGGTGCGGTCACGGACGTTGGCAGGCTCATCGGCGATGCCCGCCTCGTGCTCCTGGCTGCCGGCCCGTTCGGCACGACCGCGCCGCCGGTGCTGCAAGCGTGTCTCGACGCCGGCGTGCACTACCTCGACACCGCGAATGAGATACCGGTCGCCCGTGCTGTCCTGGCCGCCGACGAACGTGCGCGTGAGCGCGGCATCACGGCGCTGCCGGCGGTCGGGTTCGGGACGGTGGCGAGCGACGGGCTCGCACGACTCGTTGCGGACCAGGTGCCGGCCGCGACCCGACTCGACGTGGCCATCCTCCTCGGCACCGAGGGGTCCAGCCCCGGCGCGAGGGCCAGCCGGACGCAGGCGCTCGCGGGTGGCGGATGGATCCGGCGCGATGGTCGGCTGGTCCATACCCGCCTAGGTGCCGGCGCTCGCCGGCTCCCGACGCCCGCGGGCCACCGCACCTTCATGCCGTTCCCAACCGCCGACCTCGTGCTGACGGGACACACGACCGGCATACCGAACATCACGGTGTCGCTCGAGGTCCCGATGCCGCCCGTCGTGGCAAGGCTCGCCATGCCGGCGTTGCCCTTGCTGACCCGGCTGGTTGGCGAGCGGCGTCGACGCGCCAAGGCGTCCGAGCCGACGAGCGCACCGAACGCCGTGGAGAGCCTTCTCTGGGCGCGGGCGACGGCCGCCGACGGGCGGAGCGCCGAGTCGTGGATGCGCACCGGAGAGGGCTACCGCTACACGGCCCGCGCAGCGATCTTGGCCGTCGAGGCCGCGCTCCGGTCGGCCCCGCTCGGCGCGACCACGGTCGCGCGCGCGTTCGGTCCACAGCCCTGTCTCGCGGCAGGCGGCGAACTGCTTGGCGCCGAGGCCGTCAAGCGGAGCGAGCGGCCGCATCCGGCCGCCGAGGCGAAGCACGGCCAGTGATCGAACGGGCACAGGACCGCTGCGAACGGAGACGCGATGCAGAAGAAGACGTACGCACATGGACGACCGGCGCTGGCGATGGATGCGCTCCAAACGGTGAACCTCGGTGCCGCGCGACACTGGATCCGGGTTCGCGGGACGAGCACGTCGAACCCGCCGCTCCTGCTGATGCAGTTGGGCCCCGGGCTGCCGATCATCAACGAGGCGCGCCGCTTCGAGCGGCTGCTCGCACTGGAAGACGCCTTCACGG
>DASUZB010000241.1:0-2298 GCA_036377075.1 Actinomycetes bacterium
CCCGGACAGGGTCAAGAGTCCCTGGGCCCCTGACAGACTGAATATAGGCATGTCGTGGGTGGCCTGATCAGCGAGTACCGCAGAGCAGCGTAGCCAGCGAAGAGCTACTGGTCAGCGGCTATGGGCGAGTTTGGCACGGCACAGGCGGTGATCATCTGTTCATGGCCGCACTGCGGCCGTCGCCTCAACGGCCCGGAGGATGAGCTGGGTCGCGGCCTCGGGCTGCGACACGAACGAGACGTGCGAGGCCGGCACCTCCACGATCGTTGCGTTGGCGCGCTCGGCCATGAAGTGCTGGAGCGCCGACGGGATCGCCTTGTCCTCGGTGCCGAGCAGGTACCAGCACGGCAGCGTCTTCCACGCCGGCGGGCCCGACGGCGTGCCGGCGAACGCGGCGGCGGCGTACGGCCGCTGCGCCGCGGCCATCACCGCGGCCGTCTCCGGGTCGACATCGGCCGCGAAGGCCTCGCGGAACGCATCACGATCCAGGTAGAGGTCAGCACCCTCGTTCCCGTCCGGACCGGTGTACGGCACGGGCCTGATCGAGGGCCCCACGAGGCTGCCTTCGAACCGCTCCAGGAGCTGCTGCTGGCTCTCGCCCTCGTCGCACATCCAGCCGTTGAGGTAGACCAGCGCCTCGACCTGGTCGTTGCCGACCGCGGCCATCGAGATGACGTTGCCGCCGTAGGAGTGGCCGACGAGCACGACCGGACCGGTCAGGGTCCGCAGGAATTCCGCGAGGTACCTCGCATCACCAGCGAGATCACGAAGCGGGTTGGCGAACCCGATGGCGCGGAACCCTTGGCGCTGCAGGGCGCGGACCTCGGCGTCGAAGCCGGTCGCGTCGGCCCAGGCACCGTGGACCAGGACGATCGTCGGGGTCTCAGCCATCGTCGTCACCGCTCCCTTGTGGACGGTTTGCCCGATGCCGCGACTGTACCCCGGCGGCCGTGCCCAGCCAAGGCAAGCGAACTTCGTTGCCGTGGGTTGCTACCGGTTGCCGTTCCCTGCGCAGCTCAGCCTGGGTCACGTCGGTCCACGCTGGGCCGCCAGTGCTGTTCCTATTAGGACTCGGGGTCGGGTTGGGGTCCGTGCTGGCCGGGTTGAGGAGCCGCCCACGGGTGAGGTTAGGCGGCGGCGCGGAGGCGAACCCTGGCAGGTTGTACAGGTCGCTGATCTCGATGGCGATCTGCCCGCTGGGGTCGGCCCGCGCCGGACGGTCGCCTGCACGGGCCGCGGCGCCGGCCAGGAACGGGCCCATGATCGGGCGCGGGTCGGTTTCCAGCTGGCCGGGGTGCCCGGGGCAACGGCGGACCTCCGGCTGCGCGCTCGGCCCGCCCACCGGGCAAAATGGCGGCATGGACCTGGGATTGCGCGGCAGGGTCTACCTGGTGACCGGCGGCAGCCGCGGCCTTGGGTTCGCCGCGGCCCAGGCGCTGGTCGCCGACGGGGCCCGCGTCGTGCTCAGCGCTCCCCACCAGGCGACGGTCGCTGCGGCCGCGACCCGCCTCGCCCAGAACGCCGCCGCGGCTGACACCGCCGCCTGGGTCGCCGCCGACGACGCCGACCCCGCCACCCCAGGCCGGCTGGTCGCCGCCGCCACGGAGCGGTTTGGCCGCCTGGACGGCGCGCTGCTCAGCGTGGGCGGAACGCCAACCGGGACGGTGGCGACCACCACCGACCAGGCGTGGCGGTCCGGGTTCGAAAGCGTCTTCCTGGGCGCGGTCCGGCTGGCGCGGACGCTCGCGGCAGCGCTGGGCGGCGAACGCCGGGGTGGTGGCGCCGCTGGCTCGACGACCGGCACGGGCGGCGCCATCGTCCTGGTGCTGGCCTCGTCGGTGCGCGTGCCGCTGGCGGACCTGGCCATCCCCAACGGGCTGTTCCCCGGCCTGGCCGGGGTGGTGAAGGTGCCCGCCGAGGAGGTGGGCCCGGCCGGGATCCGGGTCAACGGGGTGCTGCCGGTGCGGATCGCCACCGACCGGGTCGGTGAGCTTGATGCCCTCCGCGGCGATCCCGGTGAGGGGCGTGCCCGCCAGTCGGCGCGCATCCCGCTGCGCAGGTACGGCGAGCCGGAGGAGTTCGGGCGGGCCGCCGCGTTCCTGCTCTCCCCGGCCGCGTCGTTCATCACCGGCGCGATGATCCCGGTTGATGGCGGTGCCATCCGCTCGATCTGAGCACGCAGCCGCTGGCACCACCGCCAGGACCCGGGTGCCGGGCGGGTCCGCCGGTGACCACAGCTTCTGGGTGGCGCGTCGACGACTTGGGAGCGGGACGCGGCCACGAACGGTCGTCGCGGAA
>DASUZB010000242.1:0-47473 GCA_036377075.1 Actinomycetes bacterium
ACGGTCGCCTCGGTCGTGTCGACCAGGCCGAGGCTGACCGCGCCGACGCGGCCGAAGCCGATCACGTTCACCGGCGCGGTCAGGGTGCGGAACGGCATGCCCTGAAGGTGCACGCTCGCGTAGGTGGGGCCGGCCTGACCCCGGGCGACCGGGACGGCGACCCGGCCGGCGATCGGGTCGGAGTTGGTCGAGCCCGGCACCGGCCGGCCGTCGGTGTCGAGCACCTGGAACAGGGTGCCCGGGATGCGCTGCTCGAACGGCACCCCGGGGTAGTTCTTCAGCAGCTTGCCGGCGGCCGGGCCGGTGGCGTAGGCGGCCTGCTCGGCCAGGCGCTGGTCGAGCGCCTCGCCGAGGGAGTGGCGCAGGATGGCGGTCACGCTCGGGACCAGCACGACCAGCACGGCCAGCAGCACGCCCATCACCGCGAGCGTGGTGCGCGCGCGCAGGGACAGCACCGCGCCTACCCCTCGCGCAGCGCGTAGCCAGCGCCGCGCACCGTGTGCAGCAGCCGCGGCTCCCCCGCCGCCTCCAGCTTGCGGCGCAGGTAGAGCACGTACACGTCGACCACGTTGGTATCCGTCTCGAAGTCGTACCCCCAGACCCGCGCCAGCAGCTCGTCGCGGCTGAGCACCTGCCGCGGGCGGCGCATGAACGCCTCCAGCAGCTCCAGCTCGCGCGGGGTGAGGGCGATGCCGCGCCCGGCCCTGGTCACCTCGAGCGAGCGCCGGTCGAGGGTGAGGTCGGCGAAGCGCAGCACCGGCGGGTCGTCGTCGTCGCCGCGGCGGCGGCGCAGCAGGGCGCGCACGCGCGCCAGCAGTTCCTCGAAGGCGAACGGCTTGACGAGGTAGTCGTCGGCGCCGGCCTCCAGCCCGGTGACCCGGTCGCCGACCGTGTCGTAGGCGGTCAGGATGATGATCGGGGTGTAGTCGCCGGCGTTGCGCAGCCGGCGGCAGACCTCGAGCCCGTCGAGCTGGGGCATGCGCACGTCCAGGACGATGCAGTCCACCGGGCGGCTGCGCAGCATCCCGAGGGCGCGCTCCCCGTCCCCGGCGAAGGTGACCTGGAAGCCCTCGTAGCCGAGGCCTCGCTGCAGCATCGCGCGGATGTGGTCGTCGTCGTCGACCACGAGCAGGGAACTCGCCATCGTCGCTCCGATCCGGCCTGGCCAGCGCGCTGCAGCGAGCTGGCACCCGGGATTGGTGCCGGGCGCGACGGTCACGACCGACACCAACCCCGGTCCGAATGCCGCCGGGCACCGACCGGCGAGACGGGGAGAGGGTGGGCTTCCCCCCGCCGCGCCGCCTCCCGGTCACCAGGCGCGCTGGAGGTTCTAACGCCCGCAGGTAGGACGAGCCTGTGTGCAGGCTAAGAAAGCCATGAGAAGACCGATCCGGTACCCGGCCGCCACGGAACGATCTTGATCCTGGGGGGCCGTGGGGGGAGCGGGCTCCCCCACATGGATCAGGTCCTCACTCGTAGTGAAGCGCGACCAGGGGCTGCATGCGGGCCGCCTTGCGGGCCGGCCAGACGCCGAAGAAGATCCCCACGAACACGCTCACCCCGAACGCCAGCACCAGCGACCACCAGGTGATCAGGGCGGGCACCGGCGAGAAGCGGGCCACCGCGAGCGCGCCGGCGACGCCGATGGCGATGCCGACCACGCCGCCGCTGACGGTCAGGGCGACCGCCTCGAGCAGGAACTGGCGCAGCACGTCGCGGGTGCGGGCGCCAACCGCCTTGCGCAGGCCGATCTCCCGGGTCCGCTCCGAGACGCTGACCAGCATGATGTTCATCACCCCGACGCCGCCGACCACCAGCGAGATGCCGGCGATCGAGGCCAGCACCAGGGTCAGCACGCTCAGTACCCGCCCGATCACGCCGAGGATGTCCTGCTGGGTGAGCACCTGGTACTCCTGCTCCGGATGGGCGGCGGAGATCACCTCGTGGATCAGGCGCTGCTCGGTGGGGATGTCCTCGCTGCGCGCCGCCTTGACCGCGATGGCGTCGATGCGGTCGACGCCGAACAGGCGCTGGGCGGCGGTGACCGGGACGAACACCTCCTGGTTGCGGTTGACGCCCAGCGCCGTGCCGACGCGGGTGAGCACCCCGATCACCCGGAAGCGGACCCCGCCGACGGTGATCGACTTGCCGATCGGGTCGCGGTCGGGGAACAGCGCCTCGGCGGGGTCGGCGCCGAGCACCGCCACGCGGCGGCGGACCTCGACGTCGGAGGCGGACAGGAAGCTGCCCCGCGCCACCACCCGGTCGAACACGTCGGGGATGTTCTCGTTGGTGCCGTTGACGTTGACGCTGGCGCGGCGGGCGCCGACCCGGGCGATCTCGCCCGACGCCACCGTCACGGCCACGCGCCGCTGGTCGCCGATGGCGTCGCCGACGCGGCGCGCGTCCTCCAGCCGCAGGCGCGACACCGCCGGGTTGGAGCCGAGCGCGAGGTTGCCCGGGGCGACGAACAGGATGTTGGAGCCGAGCGACTCGACGCTGACGGTGACCTCCTGGCGGGCGCCGCTGCCGATCGCGACCAGCAGGACCACGCTCATCACGCCGATCACCACGCCGAGCATGGTGAGCGCGGAGCGCAGCTTGTTGGCGCGCAGCGCCTCCCAGGCGACCCGCACCGCCTCGGCGAAGCTCAAAGCCGCTCCTCCTCGGGTACCAGGCGGCCGTCGCGCACCACCGCCAGCCGCTCGAAGCGCTTGGCCACCCCAGGGTCGTGGGTGACCACCACCACCGCCACGCCGCGTTCCACGTGCAACCGGGCGAGCAGGTCGAGCACCTCCTCGCCGGAGCGGGAGTCGAGGTTGCCGGTGGGCTCGTCGGCCAGCAGCATGGCCGGCTCGGTGACCAGCGCCCTGGCGATCGCGACCCGCTGCTGCTCGCCCCCGGAGAGCTGCGACGGGCGGTGCGCCATGCGCTGCCCGAGCCCGACCGCCTGCAGGGCCTCGACCGCGCGGCGGCGCCGCTCGGCGCGGCCGAGGCCGCGGTAGACCAGGGGCAGGCCGACGTTGGCCACCGCGGTGGTGCGCGGCAGCAGCTGGAAGCTCTGGAAGACGAAGCCGACCACCTGGTTGCGGACCTTGGCGAGCTCGTCGTCGGACATGGCACCCACGTCGCGGCCGCCGAAGGCCAGGTTGCCCGCGGTCGGCCGGTCGAGGCCGCCGAGCAGCCCGAGCAGGGTGGACTTGCCGGAGCCGCTCGGCCCCATGATGGCCAGCGAGTCGCCGGGCGCGACCTCGAGGTCGATGCCGTCGAGCGCGCGCACCTCGACGCCGTCGAGGCGGTAGACCTTGGTGACGCGGCTGGCGGCGACCACCGGTGGGTTGTCGCTCAGCTCCCCGGCCACGTCTGCCCGTCCCGCAGCCGCTCGGCGCCCTTGGACACCACCCGCTCCCCCTCGCGCAGGCCGCTGGCGATCGCCACCCGGTCGTCGCCGTCCGCCGCCACCCGCACCGAGCGCAGCCGCACCCGGCCGTCCTCGATCACGTAGACCGACTGGCCCCTGCCGCGGCCGACGAGCGCCGACCCGGGCACGGATAGGGTGTTCCGCGCGTGCCGCACCTCGATCTCGGCGGTGGCGGTCATGCCGACCCGCGGCAGCGCGCTGCGCCCGTCCTCGCCAGGCTCCAGCTCCCTGCCGAGGGCCAGGTCGACCTGGTAGGTGACGCCGCCGGCGGCGGACCGCTCGGTCCCGCTGGAGGGCGCCACCGCGACCCGCCGGACGTGCGCCTCGAAGCGCGCCCCGGGGAAGGCGTCCAGCTCCACCTCGGCGCGCTGGCCGTTGCGGACCAGGGCGACGTCGGTCTCGTCCACCTCGGTGGTGACGTCGAGGCTGTCCACGTCGTAGACGGTCGCGACCACCTGGCCGGCGTCGACCTCGGAGCCGACCCGCAGCACGGGCCCCTCCTGGCCGCCGCCACCGCCGGTGAGCCCCTGCAGCGCCTGCTCGGCACCCTGCGGCAGCGAGGGCAGGGAGGGCAGGCCGCCGCCACCGCCGGTCTGCTCACGGCCGAGCTGCACCGTGCCGGCGAGTGGCGCGCGCAACGTGAGGCGGTCCTTCTGGCTCTTGGCCGCCTCCACCGCCAGGGCGGCCTGTGCCCGCTGGGCGGCGGTGGCGGCCTGCAGCGACCGGCTCAGGGCGGAGGTCTGCGCCTCGACCGCGGCCCCGGCCGCCACGATCGCCTCGTTGGTCCGCCGCCTGGTCTGGTCGAGCTGCCGTTCGGCCTGGTCGAGGCGGGCGTTCAGGCGTGAGCGCTGCGGCTGGGGCAGGGTGCCGGCGACCGAGCGGAGCGAGGTGATCACCGCCAGGCTGGTCGCGGTGACCTGGCTCTGGACCTCGCCGAGCGCGGCGACCGCCTGGTCGGTGGGGAGCGAGGGCACGGCGGAGCCGAGCGAGGACGCCGATGCCAGCGCCGCCTGCGCCTGGCGCAGCGACTCGTCCACCTGGCTGGAGGTGAGTCGGGCGACGACCTCGCCCGGGCTCACCTTGGCGCCGTCGCGGACCGGCAGCTGGTCCACCGTGGCGGCGGCCGCGGCGGTCAGCTCCGCCTGCGCGGCGGCCGTGACCGAGCCGGGCGCGTTCACCCGCTCGACCACGTCGGCGGGGCGTGCCGCCTCGGCGGCGAAGCGCTCGTCCGGCCCGGAGTGGCAGCCGCCGAGGGCGAGCGCCAGGGCCAGCCCGACCGCCACCGGCCCGAACCGCATCCGCATATGGCTACCGCTTCACCAGGTTGGAGAGGAAGAAGTACAGGTTGGCGGGCCGCTCGGCGAGGCGGCGCATGAAGTACGGGTACCACTGGGTGCCGTAGGGGACGTAGACGCGCAGCCGGTACCCCTCGGCGACGATCTGCTGCTGCAGGTCGCGGCGGACGCCGTAGAGCATCTGGAACTCGAAGGTGGCGCGGTCGCGCCGGTGCTTGGCGACCAGCGTCTTGGTCAGGCGCACCAGCGCCGGGTCGTGGGTGGCGACCATCGGGTACGGGTTGGCCTTGACGACCTCGTCGAGCAGGCTGGCGAAGGCGTGGTCCACCTGTGCCTTCTGCTGCCAGGCGACCTCGGGCGGCTCCCGGTAGGCGCCCTTGACCAGCCGCACCGGCACGCCCCAGGCGTTCAGCTCGGCCAGGTCCTCGCGCGTGCGGAAGAGGTAGGTCTGCAGGCAGACGCCGACGTTGTCGTAGGACTCCTCGAGGCGGTGGACGGTCTCGAGGGTGCGCTCCACGTAGCGGTGCGACTCCATGTCGACCCCGACCATGGCACCGATCTCCTTGCCGCGCGCGGCCACCTTGGAGGCTTCCTCGCACGCCAGCGCCGGGCTGATGTCCAGGCCCATGGCGGTGAGCTTGACCGAGATGTTCGCGTCCAGCTCGTGGTCCTGGATGCGGTCGAGGGCGGCGAGGTAGGAGGCGGTCGCCTCGCGTGCCTGCGCCTCGGACTCGGTGTTCTCGCCCAGGTAGTCCAGCGCGACCGAGACGCCCTTGGCGTTCAGCTCCCGGATCACCTGGTCCGCCTCGTCCAGCGTGTTGCCGGCGATGAACCTCGAGGCCACCCGACGGGCGACCGGGTTGGACGTGACCTGCCGTTGCAGGGTCGGCGACCCGGCGGCCTTCAGCAACGTTGCCTTGAGCACGCCTTCACCTCCGATCGAAAGGACCTGGCACCAACCGCTCGGCACTATGGTAGGACTGCCGCGCAGGCAAGCCGGAGTGTTGGTTGGGCGGGCGACTCGCGCGCAGGCCCCCGCGCCCCGGGACTGCCGGCCGAGGTGGCCTTAGTCGGGAGGCGTACATGCGGGTTGTGGTGACGGGGGCGCGTGGCAAGGTCGGGCGCGCGGTGGTAGCCGCGATGCAAGGCGCTGGCCACGAGGTGACCGAGGTCGACCTGGTCGCCCCGGTGTTCGAGGCGGCACTGCCGGGCGAGCCCCGGTACCTCCGCGCCGACCTGACCGACGTGGGGGAGGCGTTCGCGGTGGTCCGCGGCGCCGAGGTGGTGGTCCACGCCGCCGCCATCCCCGACCCGCTGCACCACCCGCCGCAGGTCGTCTTCCACAACAACGTGATGAGCGTGTTCAACGTCCTCGAGGCGGCGGTGCGGATGGGCGTGCGGCGCCTCGTGAACATCTCCAGCGAGACGGTGCCCGGCTTCTTCTTCCCCGAGCGCGAGTCCCTGCCCGACTACCTGCCGGTCGACGAGCTCCACCCGATCCGCCCGCAGGACCCCTACGCGATCGGCAAGCACGTCTCCGAGCTGCTGATGGACGCGGCCGTGCGCCGCTCCGACCTGCTGTGCACGTCGATCAGGCCGAGCTGGGTGCAGCACGCCGGCAACATCGAGCGCAACCTGGGGCCGATCGTGCGGGAGCGGCGCATCGAGGCGCCCAACTTCGGCTGCTACGTGCACGCCGACGACCTCGCCGAGGCGATCCGGCTGGCGGCGGAGTCGGACCTGCCCGGTCACGAGGTCTTCTACGTGGCCGCGGCCGACAACGCCGCCGGGCTGCCGCTCGGCGAGGCCGTCAGGGCCCGCTACGGCGACCGCATCGAGCTGCGCCTCGACGGCCTCGCCCGCGAGGACGCCAGCGCCATCTCCTGCGCCAAGGCCGAGCGGCTGCTCGGCTGGCGGCCGAAGCGCTCCTGGCGCGACCACCTCGACGCCGACGGCCGCGCCCTCGCCTGAGTTCTGACGGTTTGTCCAATAGTTAGCGGGGCATTCGAGGACTCGGACGCGAAGCTGCCGTCTCCGGACCAACAGGCGTTCCGCGCCGTCTGGCGATCCGGCGGCGTTGCGATGTCGAAATACGCGTTTGCGATGTCGAGACCTTCGCGGCGGTGCTTCGCGACCTGGCACGTGCGTAATAGTCGGGCATCAACCTGTTGAAACCGACATGCACCGGTCCGCCGGCATCCCCGATTGGAGTTCGACATGGCCCGCTACCAGCCCCGTCATGCTCGCTCCGCCCCCCGCGGGCGTCGCGCCCTGATCATCTCGGCCATCCTGGTCGCCGGGGGGCTGGCGGCCGGGCTCGTCGCCGGCCCGGCGAACGCCGCCACCGCGCGGACGTTTCGCATCGGCAGCCGTGGCGCCGACGTGCTCGCCTTCGAGAAGCGCCTTGCCGGCCTCCACTACGACGTCGGCCGCGTCGACGGCTACTACGACAACAGCACCTTCCACTCGGTGATCGCCTTCCAGAAGGTGAACGGCCTCGCCCGTGACGGCATCGCCGGCCCGAAGACCCAGGCCAAGCTGGCCCACCCGGCTCTGCCCCGCCTGATCCAGCACCGCCGCGGCAGCTACGTGGAGATCAACCTCGGCAGGCAGACCATGGTCTACGCCCGCAACGGCGGGATCGTGCGCATCTTCGACATCTCCAGCGGCTCGGGCCGCCTCTACACCGTCGACGGGCAGACCCGCAGGGCGGTCACGCCCACCGGCAACTTCCACGTCACGCGCAAGATCAATGCCTGGCGCACCAGCAAGCTCGGCCGCCTCTACCGCCCGGCCTACTTCTACGGTGGTTACGCCGTGCACGGCTCCTGGTCGGTCCCGGCCTACCCGGCCAGCCACGGCTGCGTGCGGGTGACCATCGCCGCCATGGACCGGCTGTACAACGGCATGCCGGTCGGCCTGCCCGTCAAGGTCTACCGGTAGAGGTCAGCCGACTCCTCCTGGGCTGGCGGACACGCCAGGCCCGACCCGGGGCCCAGGCAGGGATCCCGGCGAAGTACCCGACGACTGCGGGGGGCTCCGCCCCCGCACGCCCCCCGAAACACGATCTGGGGGGGAGCTGTCTCGGGCTCCCCCCCGGATGAACAACCCTCAGCGCAGCGCCAGGTCGGCGACCACGGCGAGGTGGTCGCTGCCTGGGATGGCCCGCTCGCGCACCGCCAGCACGGCCAGGTCCGGGGAGACCAGCACGTGGTCGAGGTGGAGCAGCGGCGGCAGCGGGCCCAGCGCCGGCCAGGTGCGGACCAGCCCGCGGCCGCGGGCGTCGTGGGCGTCGCGCAGCCGCGAGTCGAGCAGCGCCCGGAAGCGGGCGTGGTCCGCGGTGGCGTTGAAGTCGCCGAGCACCACCAGCGGGTGGGCGTGGCCGGCGGCGGCCGCGCGGACGGCCTCGAGGTCGTCGTGCCAGCGCCCGGTGGTGCCGGGGCGGGGCGGGAAGGCGTGCACGGCGAAGACCCCGACCCGGTGGCCGTCGAGGCCGACCTCGGCGCGCCGGCAGCGCAGGTTGGTGCCGCCGATGGGCCCGCCACCGTCGAGGGGAGACCGCGCGTAGATGCCGACGCCGCCAGGGTGCGGGTAGGGGTCGAGCGACCGGAACGGCAGCAGCTCGCGCAGGTCGGTCTCGTCCAGCGCGGTGGCCAGCGCCGGCGTCAGCTCCACCAGGGCGAGCACGTCGGGACGCTCGGCCCGCACCGCCTCGGCCACCGCGGCGGCCTCGGCGCCGCCCACCAGCACGTTGGCGACCATCACCCGGAGCCGGGCCTGGCGCGCTTCGGGCGGTCCGGCCGCGCCCGCGGCGCCACGCGCCGGCGGCTCGGCCACGAAGCGCGGCGCCAGCCACACGAGCTGGACGCCGAGCAGCGCCGCGGCGACGGCGGCGGCCAGCGGCATGCGGCCGACGAGCGCGACCAGCAGCAGGGCGAGCACCGCCGGGGCGGTGTACGGGGTCCAGGCGACCACGGCGGGCAGCGGCGCCGGCCCGTCCCGGCCGGCCGCCCGCAGCCCGGTCAGGGCCAGCGCCACGGCCAAACCCACCCCGACCAGGACACGGAGCATGGCGGCCATCCTACGGCAGGCTCCTCGCTCAGGTGCGCTTCTCCTTAGGGAGCCAGTCACGTATCCGCGGTCCGCGCCGTCACCGCTGTACACCGCCACAGGTAAGGGAGGCGCGGGACCGATACGTGACCGACTCCCTAGCCCACGGCCAGCTCCGGGGCGAGGGTCGGCGCACCGCCGCGGTAGCGCTTGGACCGGTACATCGCCTCGTCGGCCCGGGCGATCAGCGCGTCGGCGCTGCACGTGCCCACCGTGGCCCAGGCGATGCCGACGCTGAGCCTGGGGACGACCCGCTCGCCGGCGAACTCGAGGTGGCTGCCGCGGACCAGGTCGGCGATCCGCTCGCCGATCGCCAGGGCCTCGTCGGCGCTGGGCACCTGGCGGCAGATGACCAGGAACTCGTCGCCGCCGAGGCGGCCCACCAGGTCGCCGTCGCGGATGACACCGAGCAGCCGGTCGCCGACGTGCGTCAGCAGCCGGTCGCCGGCCGCGTGGCCGAGCCGGTCGTTGAGGTCCTTGAACTTGTCGAGGTCGACGAAGACGACCGCGGCGCCCTCCTCGTCGTGCCCGAGGGACAGCAGCTCCTCGAGGACGGCGAGGGTCGAGGCGCGGTTGAGGCACCGGGTGAGCAGGTCGTAGGTGGCGCGGTGCTTCAGCTCCTCGCGCAGGCGAACGTCCTCGGTCACGTCGGCGACGCACAGGATCGCGCCGGTCACCGTCCCGTCCTCGGCGGTGAGCGCGCGCAGGCCCACGTTGCAGCGGCGGGCGCCACCGGCGGGGTGCCGGTAGCCCACCTCGAGGTCGCCGTCGCAGCCGTCGTTGAGGACCGCGGCAACCGCCTTCTCGAACGCCGCGCGGTCGTCGGGCAGGACCAGGGCGAGCTGCCCGTCCACCGTGGCGGCGTCGCCGCCCACGATGGCGGCGAGGCGCTCGTTGCGGTAGACCACGCGCCGCTGGGTGTCGAGCTGCAGCACGCCGACCGGGAGCGCCTCGGTGAGGCGGCGCAGGAGCTGCTCGCTGGTGCGCAGCGCCTCCAGCGCGGCCATCTCGTCGGAGATGTCCACCATCTCGGTGAGCACGTAGCCCCGGTCGGGGTCTTCGAGCAGGTTGTGGTTGGTGACCTCGAACCAGATCCAGGTGCCGTCGCGGTGCCGGTGCCGCAGCCGCACCCGCCGGGTGCTGCCCGGCCGGGCCAGCATCTCCATCCAGCTCGCGATGCCGCGCTCGTGGTCCTCGGGGTGGATGAACTCGGTGGTGCGCTGCCCCACCAGCTCCTCGGCCGTCCAGCCGAGGAGGCGGGTGACCGCCTCGTCGACCTCGGTGATCACCGCGACCTGGTTCTTGCGGATCACCGCCACGCGCGGCGGCAGGACCACCTGGTCGAGCGGCGCGCTCTCGTGGTCGCCCTCCATCCCGGCCAGGAAGCCCAGCGTGACGCCGTAGCGGTGGCGCACGTCGACGTAGGCCAGCCGCGCCTGCCGCCCCGCATCCCCGAGGGTGTGGACGGACACGCTGGCCGCGCCGTGGACGCCGGCGAGCTCCCAGGTCTCGATCACCTTCAGGCGGTCCTCGGAGATCACCAGGTCGAGCATTGAGGTGGGGCCGCGGAGCACCCGCTGGCCCGACAGGGGCACCGACGACGGCATCGGCACGAACAGCCCGTTGGCCCCGATCGCAGCCACGTGCGCTTCGGGGTTCTGTCGCAGCAACGCCTCGAGCACCGCGTCCCGGGCCGCGTCGTCGAGCGGAGCATCGCCGGCCATGCCGACCAGATCGGCATACCCGCGCGCCGCCTTAGCGAAGACGGCGCTACGCGCCGGCGTGGACGCTGGGGCGGCGGGCGAGGCGGCGGTCGGCGAGGACGCCGGCGCCGACCAGGACGGCGAGGACCACGGTGACGAGCACCGGGGTCGGGGCGGTGACCACCCGGTAGCAGGCGGCGGCCATCAGGCCGGCGGCCGGGATGGTGAGGAGCCACGCCCAGACGATGCGGCCGGCGACGCCCCAGCGCACCGCCGAGAGGCGCCTGGTGGAGCCGGCGCCGACGATCGCGCCGGTGATGGTGTGGGTGGTCGAGACCGGAACGCCCAGGAAGGTGGCCAGGTAGATGGAGGAGGCCGCGGCGGTCTCCGCCGAGAACCCGCCGATCGGCTTGAGCGCCGTGATCCTCGAGCCGAGGGTCTTCACGATGCGCCAGCCGCCGACCAGGGTGCCGCCGGCGATCGCCGCCTGGGCGGTCAGCACCACCCACAGCGGTACCGGCAGGTTGCCGCCGGCCCCGGTGTGCAGGTAGCCGGCGCCGACCAGCAGGGCGGCGATGATCCCCATGGTCTTTTGGGCGTCGTTGCCGCCGTGGCCGAGGCTGAACGCGGCCGCCGAGACGAGCTGCAGGCGGCGGAAGACCCGGTCGACCCGACGCGGCGGCGCGCGGTGGAACAGCCAGGTGGCCGCGACCATCAGCAGGAACGCCAGGACCAGGCCGAACAGCGGCGACAGCACGATGAACAGGATGGTCTTGCGCAGGCTGTCGGCGGCGAGCACGGCGAAGCCCGCCTTGGCGACGCCGGCGCCGGCGAAGCCGCCGATGAGGGCGTGCGACGACGAGGTCGGCAGCCCGAACCACCAGGTGATGAGGTTCCAGGTGATGGCGCCGGCGAGGCCGGCGAAGACCACCGCCTCGCTGACCACGCTCGCGTCGACCGTCTTGCCGACGGTGTTGGCCACGTGGGTCTTGAACACCAGGAAGGCGACGAAGTTGAAGAGGGCCGCCCAGATCACCGCGACCCGCGGGGTGAGGACCCTGGTCGAGACGACCGTCGCGATCGAGTTGGCGGCGTCGTGGAAGCCGTTGGTGAAGTCGAACGCCAGCGCCAGCACGACGATCGCCGCCACCACCGTGGCGCGCCCGTCAGGCATGCTTCAGCACGATGCTCTCGACCGTGTGCGCCACGTGCTCGAGCGCGTCCATCGCCTCTTCGAGCTGCTCGATGATGTCTTTCCAGATCAGCAGGTAGCGGGCCGGGTGCTCGGCCTCGAACGAGTACAGCTCCGCCCGTGCCCGGCGGTAGAGGCGGTCGGCCCGGTTCTCCAGCTCGTTGATCCGGATCCAGTAGCTGCGCAGCTCTTCCTGGGCGAGCTTGCGCAGGTGGCGCAGGCCCTTGGCGGTCTCCTTGGAGGCCTCGTCGAGCAGGCGCGCCTGCTCGCGCACCGCCTCGATGGGCTCGACCACCTTGTGCAGCACCAGCATGTCGGCGGCCGCCTCGATCGCGTCGGTGACGTCGTCGAGCTGGGTCGCCAGGTCGTAGATGTCCTCACGGTCGAACGGGGTCACGAAGGTGGAGTTGAGCCGCGAGAGGATCGCGTGGGTGACGCGGTCGCCCTCGTGCTCCTGTTCGGTCAGTCGCTTGGCCTTCATCTCCGGGTCGACGAAGTCGTCGACCATGTCGCGCAGGAGGGAGGCCGCCGAGGCGACGCTGTCGGCGGCAGCGTCGAAGAGGTCGAAGAAGGTCTCCTCGCGCGGAAAGATGCGCAGCTTCACCCGCTTCTCCCGTCGTCCGGGGGACGACATGAACCGTAGCAGGCAGCCCGAACGGGTGTCGAACTCCTGAACAGCGGGTGTCCGGGGGACAAACCCGGCAAACTCCTACGCGTTGCGCAGGACGATGCCGTCGATCGTCTGGACGACCCGCCGGGTGGCGTCGAGTGCCTCCTCGAGCTGGTCGATGATGTCCTTCCAGACCAGCACGTAGCGGGCCGGGTACTCGACCTCGAAGGCGTAGAGCCCCGCCCGCGCCCGCCGGTAGAGGCGGTCGCCCTCGTGCTCGAGGTCCACGATCTTGGCGCCGTAGGCGCGCAGCGCCTCGACGTCGAGGGTGCGCAGGTGGCGCACGCCCGCCGCGGTGGCCGTCGCGGCCTCGTCGACCAGGCGGGCCTGCTCGACCACCACCTCGATCGGCTCGATGACCTTGTGCAGGACCAAGAGGTCGGCCGCCTCCTCGACGGCGTCGGTGACGTCGTCGAGCCGGGTCGCGAGGGCGTGCACGTCGTCGCGGTCGAACGGCGGCCGGGCGCGTGAGCTCAGGCGCAGCAGCAGCGCCTGGGTGAGGCGGTCGCCCTCGTGCTCGCAGGCGTAGAGGCGCTTGGCCTTCGCCTCCGGGTCGACGTAGTCCTCCAGCAGGTCGCGCAGGGACTCGGCGCACTGGGCCAGGTTGTCGCCGGCCGCCTCGAACAGGTCGAAGAACGACCGGTCGGGCCGGAGCAGCCGGAGCCTCACGCGGGCTCTGGCTCGGCTGGTCGCCGCTGCGCGGCGGGAGGAGGCGGTCGCCGTGTCGTCCTAGCCGAAGCGCCCGGTGACGTAGTCCTCGGTGCGCGTGTCGGAGGGGTTGGTGAAGATGCGGTCGGTCTCGTCGAACTCGACCAGCCGGCCGTAGCGCACCCCGCGGTCGTCGACCTCCGCGGTGAAGAACGCGGTGTAGTGGCTGACGCGGGCGGCCTGCTGCATGTTGTGGGTGACGATCACGATCGTGTAGGTCTCGGCCAGCTCCCGCATCAGGTCCTCGATCTTGCTGGTGCTGATCGGGTCGAGCGCGGAGCACGGCTCGTCCATCAGGATCACGTCGGGCTGGACCGCGATCGCCCTGGCGATGCAGAGCCGCTGCTGCTGGCCGCCCGAGAGCGCGAAGGCGCTGGTCTTGAGCTTGTCCTTGACCTCGTCCCAGAGCGCGGCGCCGGTCAGCGCCTGCTCGACCTGGTCGTCGAGCCTGCCCTTGATGCCGTTGATGCGCAGGCCGTAGGCGACGTTGTCGAAGATGGACTTGGGGAACGGGTTGGGCTTCTGGAAGACCATGCCGATGCGGCGCCTGACCTGGATCGGGTCGACCTCGGAGGCGTAGATGTCCTGCCCGTGGTAGGTGACCGTGCCGCTGACCCGTGCGCCCGCGATGAGGTCGTTCATCCGGTTCAGCGCGCGCAGGATGGTGGACTTGCCGCACCCTGAGGGGCCGATCATCGCCGTGATCCGGTTCGGGGCGATCGGCATGGTGGTGTCACGGACCGCCTCGAAGTCGCCGTAGAAGACGCTGACGCCCCGCAGCTCCATCAGCGGCGTCTCCGACGGCTGCCGGGGCCTGTCGGCCTCGGCGCCCCAGGCGCCCGTGGGGTCGGCGAGCTTCACCTGGGGGCCGCCGGCGGCCGGCCGGCCTGCCTGCGGATCCTGGCCCTGCTCAGCCGGCGCTCCCGGGGTCGAGGGATCGGACATCTCAACGCTCCTTGATGGCAAAGCGGCTGACGACGACCCTGGCGAGGATCGTGAAGACGAGCACGACGGCCACCAGCGTCAGTGCCGCTCCCCAGGCGCGGTCCTGGGCGTTCACGAACGGCTGGCTGGCGTTGCGGAAGATCTGGGCGGGCAGTGCCGTGTTCTGCCCGTCGAAGGGGTTGCCGTTCACGCTGAAGGTGAGGCCGACCGTGGCGATGATCGGCGCGGTCTCGCCGGCCGCGCGCGCGACCGCCAGCAGCGCGCCGCTGGCGATCCCCGAGATCGCCGCCGGCAGGACCACCGTCAGGATGGTGCGCCATTGGCGGGCGCCGAGGGCGAGGCTCGCCTGGCGCAACTCGTCGGGCACCAGGCGGAGCATCTCCTCGCTGCTGCGGATCACGATCGGCAGCATCAGGCAGGCCAGGGCGAGCGCGCCGGCGAAGGCGGTCTTCGCGCCGACGACCACGACGAAGCTGACGTAGATGAACAGGCCCATCACGATGGAAGGGACCCCGGTCATGACGTCGGACATGGTGCGGATCAGCCGCGCCAGCGGCTTCCGCTTGCCGTACTCGTTGAGGTAGATCGCGCCGAAGACGCCGAGCGGGATCGCCAGGAGCGCGGCCATGCCGGTGGTGATCAGCGTGCCGACGATCGCCGGCGCCATGCCACCTCCGCGGCGCCGGTAGGAGTTGGGGATGTCCTCGGTGAGGAACTGCCAGCTCATCACGTGGAGGCCCCGTGAGATCACGGTCCAGGTCACCAGCAGCAGCGGCGTCGCCGCGAGCACCAGCGCCAGCGTGATCGCCACCATCGCGAGCCCGTTGGTGATCCTGCGGCGCGGCGACAGCCCGGAGCGGCTCATGTCCGGCGGGCTGTCACCGACGCGCGTGCCGGGCTGGACGGTCGCGGTCACGATGCTGCTCCCCTCATCCGCAGCTCGGCGCGGTTGACGACCACCCGGGCGGCCACGTTGACCACCACCGTCATCGCGAACAGCACCACGCCGAGGCCGATCAGCGCCGCGGTGAACGTGCCGCTCGACTCGCCGAACTGCTGCACGATGATCGCGGCCATGCTGTTGCCGCCGGCGAAGATGTTGGGGGTGATCGCGGTCGCGCCGCCGATGACCAGGGCGACCGCGATGGTCTCTCCCATGGCACGGCCCAGGCCCAGCATGACGGCGCCGACCAGGCCGCCGAAGCTATGGGGGAACACCGCCCCCGTGATCATCTCCCAGTGGGTGGCGCCGAGGGCGTAGGCAGCGTCCTTGTTGGACTGCGGCACCGTGTTCAGCACCTCCCGGCTGATCGAGGTGATGATCGGCGTGACCATGATGGCCAGGATGACGCCGGCGGTCATGAAGCTCCGCCCGGTGCCGACCGGCTGGCCGAACAGGCTGCCGAGCAGCGGGACGCCGCCGAGCGCGTCGTGGAGCCAGTTGTAGACGTGGACCAGCGCCGGGGCCACGGTCAGCACGCCCCACAGGCCGAACACCACCGAGGGCACCGAGGCGAGCAGGTCGATGATGGTGGTCGCCGGCGCGCGCAGCCGGCGCGGCGCCAGCTCGGTGAGGAACAGGGCGATGCCGACCGAGGTCGGCACCGCGATCAGCAGCGCGATCAGCGAGGACACGGCCGTGCCGTACATGAACGCCAGCGCCCCGAACACGGCGTTGCCGCTCGACGGGTTCGGGTCCCAGGTGTCCTTGGTGATGAAGCCGAGGCCCTCCTCGCGCAGGACCGGCCAGGACTCCTTGGTGGTCGTGACGAGGATGAGCGCGAGGATCGCCAGTACGAGCAGCCCGGTGGCGAGCGTCCACAGCGAGAAGAGGCGTTCGACCCTCACGCCGCCGCTGCCGCGGGTGAGGGCCGAACGGGTGCTCTCCGGTGTCGTCTGGGTGGTCACATCAGCTCTGGACCTTGTCGAGCTGGGCGAGGGCCTTCTGCTGCAGGCCGCTCGGCAGCGACGCGAAGTTGACGTCCTTGGCGATGCCCTGGCCGTCGGTCAGCACGTAGCGCACGAACGCCTTGACCAGGTTGGCCTTGGTCGCGTCGTCGTACTTGGTCTTGAGCAGCAGGTAGGTCGGCGCGGTGATCGGGTAGGCCGTGGCGCCGGACGCGTTGAGCGGGTTGTAGGTGAGGTCGTCCTTGACCTCGGCACCCTCGGCGGCCGCCGAGGCGCCGTCGAGCGTCGGCGCGACGAACTGGCCGTCCTTGTTCTTGATCGAGGCGAAGGTCAGCTTGGACTCGGTGGCGTCGGAGAAGTCCACGTAGCCGATGGCGCCGTCGGCCTGCTGGATGATCTGGGCGACGCCGGTGTTCTTCTCGCCGCCCTGGGTGCCTGCCGGCCAGGCGACGGTGTCGCCGCTGCCGAGCTTCCACGCCGGCGAGGCGGCCTTCAGGTACTTGGTGAAGTTGTTGGTGGTCCCGGAGCCGTCGGAGCGGTGCGCGACCGTGATCGGCTTGTCCGGCAGGTTCACGCCGGAGTTGTCCGCCGCGATCGCCGGGTCGTTCCACTTCTTGATGTCGCCCTGGAAGATCTTGGCGAGCGTGTCCGGGCTGAGCTGCAGCTTGTCCACGCCGGACAGGTGGTAGGAGATGGTGATCGGGGCGGCCACCGTCGGCACGTACAGGAACGAGCCCTCCGCCGGGCCGTCGCCGGGCTTGACCAGGCTGTCACTGCCGGCGAAGTCGGTGAGGCCCTGGCCGAACTCCTTCTTGCCGGTGCCGGAGCCGACCGAGTTGTAGGTCACGGTGAGGTTCGGCGCCTTCTCCTTGAACGAGGAGATGACCTCCTGGTAGTACGCGTCCGGGAAGCTGGCACCCGACGCCTTCAGCGAGCCTGAGAGGCTGGAGGTATCGGACCCCCCGGCGTTGTTGTTGCTGGAACTCCCACCGTTGCCGCCGCCGCAGCCGGCCAGCAAGACCAGCGCGGCACCGACGAGGACGAGCCGCGAGAGCGCGTTGCGGTTCACCTCAACATTTCCCTTCTCTGCCGTAGGGGTCCTTGCCTTTCGTCAAACCCGGGCGCCATGGCCAGTTCGTAGTTCAGCCCCACCCCTGGCGATGGCATGCCGACGGTACGCACGACCCTTGAAGCTCCACCCGACATCGCTTGACGAGTTGGTGAACGGCCCGAGAACCTTGCGTGACGTCCCTGCTCAAGCCGTTCGCCGGCTTCTGCTGGAACGAGTGGCTCCTAGCCGTCGAAGCGGTAGCCCACCCCGCGGACGGTCACGATCAGGTTGGGGTCGTGGCGGTCCTCCTCGATGCGCGCGCGCAGCCGCTTGACGTGCACGTCGAGGGTCTTGGTGTCGCCCACGTAGTCGAAGCCCCAGACCCGGTCGATCAGGGTCTGCCTGGTCAGCACGCGGTTGCGGTTCTCCATCAGCACGGCGAGCAGCTCGAACTCCTTGAGCGGCAGGGCGACCAGGTCACCGCGGACGCGCACCTCGTGGCGCTCGGGGTCCAGGCGGATGCCGCTCGCCTCGATCACCCCGGCGTCGCCGCTCGGCTCGGGACCGCCGGCGGCCCGGCGCAGCAGGGCACGCACCCTCGCGACCAGCTCGCGCACGGAGAACGGCTTGGTGACGTAGTCGTCGGCGCCCATCTCCAGGCCGACCACCCGGTCGACCTCGGCGTCGCGGGCGGTCAGCATGATGATCGGCACGCGGCTGGTGGCGCGTACCCGGCGGCACACGTCCCAGCCGTTCATCACCGGCAGCATCAGGTCGAGGACGAGCAGGTCGGGCCGCTCCGCCTCGAACAGGCGTACCGCCTCGCCGCCGTCCCTGGCGACGGTGACGTCGAAGCCCTCGCGGGACAGGGCGTAGCGGACCGCCTCGAGGAGCGACTCCTCGTCGTCGACCACGAGCACTCTTGGCACGACGCTGCTCCCTTCGCGATCCCTACAATCGGATCCGTGCGTTGCCTCGAACGCCCACCGTGATCCCTGCAGTGTGCGTGCGTTACGCAACGCACGGATCCGATTGGCAAAGTTCCACACCCACCCGCGAGGGGCAACAACGACGGCCCTGGTTCGGCACGCTCGCCGGAAACGTTCCCCAGCCGTTTGCCTACCGGCCACCGTCGCGTCCCGGGCCGGTGGTCGCCGAGCGTACGATGACCCGGACAATTCGAGAACGCTTCCACCAGCCGTTCTCAGCTCAGGGGGCTCGTGTGCTCACCGCCTTCGAACAGCGCCTCGAGGGACTCGAGGCCAAGCTGCTGCAGATGGGCCAGCTCGTGCAGGCCCAGCTCGAACGCACCCTGGAGGCCCTCGCCTCGCGCGACACCGTGCTGGCCGACGAGGTGATCGTGCGGGACGACGCGATCGACACGAGCTACCGGGAGGTCGAGGAGGAGATCCTCCGGACCCTCGCCCTGCAGGCGCCGGTCGCCAAGGACCTCCGCCTGGTCGCCGGCGTGCTGCACATCAACTCGCACGTCGAGCGCATGGGCGACCTGTGCGTCAACATGGCCAAGTTCGTCCGCATCGCCAAGGACTACCCGCCCGTCCCGGAGATCCAGTCGACCCTGACGGAGATGGGCGGCCTGGCGCAGAAGATGGTCGCCGCCGCGATGACCTGCTTCGCCCGCAGGGACGTGGAGCTGGCCGAGCGGCTGCCCATCATGGACCAGCCCCTCGACCGGCTGAACGCCCAGATCTTCCGGCAGATCGAGCGCGCGGGGGAGGACGACTCCACGCTCGAGTGGGCCAGCCGCATGATCCTGGTCGCCCGCTACCTGGAGCGCATCGGCGACCACTCGGTCGACATCGGCGAGCAGGTCGTGTTCATCGTCACCGGAGAGGTCCGGGAGCTGGTGCCGTCCAAGGCGGCCCGCGCCGGCATCGAAGACTGAGCCCTCGACGAGG
This sequence comes from Actinomycetes bacterium, assembly GCA_036377075.1. Classification (GTDB taxonomy): domain Bacteria; phylum Actinomycetota; class CALGFH01; order CALGFH01; family CALGFH01; genus DASUZB01. The sequence goes on from DASUZB010000242.1 coordinate 18,923, forward strand.
GGGGCGACGATGTTGCCACGCAGGCTGGCCGGCCAGCTCCTCGCCGGCCAGCTCCTGGTCGCGGCCGCCGCGGTGGCGGCCCTGGTCGCGGTCGCCGGCCGCCTGACGGCTGCCGTCGTCCTGCTCGGCCTCGGCATCGCCGCCCTCGCCGTGGTCACGGCGGCGACCACCGGCCGGATACTCGCCCGGCCGCTGCGCGGCCTGTCCCGCACGGTCGAGCGCCTCGCCGAGACCATCACCCCGCGCCGCACCTGGACGGCCGAGGCGGCCGACCTGACCGAGCTGACCGCCGAGCTGGCGCGCATGTCGTCGCGGCTGCGCGAGCGCCTCGACGAGCTCACCGAGGAGCGCGACCGGGCCGGGCAGATCCTCGACGCCCTCGAGGACGGCATGCTGCTGCTCGACGGCGCCGGCCGGCTCCTGGTCGCCAACCCGACCGCGCGGGGCTGGTTCGGGCTGGCCGACGACCTCCGCTCCGGCCTGCCGGCCCGGCGCGTGCTGGGGGCGCCGCACATCGGCGAGCTCGCCGCCGAGGCGGCCCGCAAGCGCGCCCCGGTGAGCGGCATCGTCACCGTGGTCTTCCCCGAGGACCGCACCCTCTCGGTCCGCGCCTTCCCGCTGGCCGACCGCGGGCTCACCGGGCGCATCGTGGTCACCATGGCCGACATCACCCAGCGCCACCGCGTCGAGGTGCTGCGCCGCGACTTCGTCGCCAACGCCTCGCACGAGCTGAAGACGCCGGTGGCCGCCGTGCGCGCCCTCGCCGAGACGCTGCAGACCGCCCTGCCCGACGACCCCGCCGCCGCCCGCCGCCTCGCCGGCCGCATCGGCCGCGAGACCGAGCGGCTCAACGCCCTGGTGCGCGACCTGCTCGACCTCTCCCGGGTGGAGCGCGGCACCCTGGCGGTCGAGCCGGTGGACCTGACCGGCCTGGCCAAGGAGGTGCTGGGCAGCCACGCCGAGCGCGCCGAGGAGCGCCGCATCGAGCTGCGCGGCGAGCTGCAGGCCGGCACCACCGTCCGCGGCGACCGCGCCCAGCTCGCGCTGCTGATCTCCAACCTGGTCGACAACGCCCTGCGCTACACCCAGAGCCGGGGCAGGGTCCGCGTCTGCCTGGACGGCACCGAGGGCAAGGCGGTGCTGCAGGTGGTCGACAACGGCCGTGGCATCCCCTCGGGGGAGCTGCCGCGCATCTTCGAGCGCTTCTACCGGGTCGACAAGGCGCGCGCCCGCCACAGCGGCGGCACCGGCCTCGGCCTGGCGATCGTCCGGCACGTGGCCGAGGGCCACGGCGGCACCGTCGAGGTCGAGTCGGAGCTGGGCCGCGGCTCGACCTTCACGGTCACCCTGCCGGTCGCCGGCCCGCCGGTGCTGCCCCTGCCCGGCTGACCGGCAGGGCCACGGCGGTCAATCGTGCAGCGGAACGGGCGCCAGGTAGCGGCCCTCGCGCGGCACGCCGGCGGCGCCGTCGAGCACCCAGACCGAGCCCTTGGCCCAGCGCGGCGCGCCGTCCGGCCGCAGGCCCCCGGCCAGTAGCTGCCCGAACAGGCGCTCGATCACCTCGCCGTGGGTGCAGAGCACGGCCGCCTCGAAGCGCGGATCGCGGACCAGCCGCAGCAGCTCCCCGTCGTCGGCGTCCAGGCCGAGCACCTCGGCGTACTCGACCTCGAGGCCACGCTCGACGGCCAACGGCGCCACCGTCTGGCGGCAGCGCTCGGTCGGGCTGGACAGGATCCTGGTCACCGGGTAGCCGGCGAGGCGGTCGAGCAGGCCGTACGCCTGCCGGATGCCGACGTCGGACAGGGGCCGGACCTCGTCGCGGCCCGGCCAGCGCCGCTTGTCGCCGGCATGGGCGTGCCGGACGAGGTAGACCACGCCACCATCCTCCCGTCCCGGGCATCGTCCGTGCCGCCCGGGCGACCGCGACAACCTACACCCCATGGCCGGCACCGCCAGGTTGCCATGCTTGACTTGGTTCGGCCGGCCGGCCGGTCGCCGCCACGCGGTCTGGGATCCTACGACGGTGGACCGCGCTCGACCATCGGAGGAGACGTGCGGGACGACCACGCCGCCGCCCGGCAGGTCATCGAGGGCAGGGTGGGGCCGGGCGACCCCGACTGGGTGTACGTGCCGGTCGAGCTGCCATGGGCCGTTGGGCGGCTGACCGTGCGCCTGCGCTACGAGCGCGCGCTCGGGGTCATCGACCTCGGCGTGTTCGGTCCGGGGGGCACCTTCCGGGGCTGGTCCGGCGGGCGGCGCAGCGAGTTCACCGTGGCCACCGGCGACGCCACCCCCGGCTACCTGGCCGGGCCGCTGCCAGCCGGCACCTGGCGGGTGATCCTCGGGCCCTACCTGGTACCGGACGGCGGGCTCGACTGGCGGCTGGAGGTGGAGGCCATGGGCGGCGAGGCGCCCGCCACCGTGGCGACGGCGGAGGTCTCCCCGGTCCTCCCCTCAGCGGGGCGCGCGCTGCGCGACGCGCCCGGCTGGTACCGCGGCGACCTGCACGTGCATACCGTCTACTCCGACGGTGCGTACACCCCGGCCGAGGTGCTCGCGCTGGCCCGCGCCGCGGGGCTGGACTTCCTGGTCACCAGCGAGCACAACACCTCGGCCGGGCACCAGGCGTTCGCCGCCGCCGAGCGCCCCGACCTGCTGGTGGTCGCTGGCGAGGAGGTGACCACCCGCAGCGGGCACGCCGGCGCCGTCGGGCTGCGCCCCGGACACTGGATCGACTGGCGCTTCCGTCCGCAGGACGGCGCGCTGTCCCGGATCGCCGGCGAGCTGCGCGCCGAGGGCGGCCTCCTGCAGGCGAACCACCCGTTCGCCCCCGGCAGGGGAAGCAGCTGGCAGTTCGGCTGGGAGTCGGTGGACGCGGTCGAGGTCTGGAACGGGTCGGTGGCGGCGCCGAGCAACGAGCGCGCCCTGACCCTCTGGGACGAGTTGCTCCGTGCCGGCCGGCGGCTCGCCGCCACCGGCGGCAGCGACGCCCACCGGCCGCCCGACCGCGTCGGCCACCCGCAGACGGTCGTCAGGGCCGAGCGCCTGGCGGCGGCCGAGCTGGTCGCCGCGCTGCGCGCCGGGCGCTGCTGGCTCGCCGGTTCGGCCGAGGTCGCGCTGGACTTCGTCGCGGCGGCGGGCGACCGCCTGGCCGGCATGGGCGAGCGGCTCCCCTGCCGCCACGGGGAGGCCGTCAGGGTACGGCTGCGGGTGGCCGGCGCGCCCGGCGCCGTCGCCACCCTGCACGGCCGGGACGGCACCGTGCACGGCGCCACGCTCGCCGCCGGCGCGAGCGGCGGCCTCGACTGGACCACCAGCCCAGGCGCGACGCCCTGGCTGCGGGCGGAGGTGCGCCGCCCGGACGGCGGCCTGGTGGCGCTCACCAACCCGATCTGGCTGGAGCTGGTTTGATGGAACGGGACCATCGGCGATCATCGGGCGGGACGTGACGATGGCGGGCAGGACCGGCTTCACGGCACGGCTCGGCGGGTTGCTGCTGGCCGCGCTCGCGCTCACCGCCTGCTCCACGAACCGGTCGGGAGGGACGTCCGCGACCACGGTGGCGCCGACCGCCTCCACCGCCCTGGACGGCTGCGTCGGCGCCGGCCAGGCCAGGTTGCTGGCGATGCCGCACGGAACGGCCGCGGTGCTGGGCCACGGACCGGCCGGGGTGGTGCTGTCCAACCAGAGCGACCGCAACCTGTGCGGCTGGCTCCCGTTCGGCCGGGTGCTGGCCGCGCGTGGCTTCCAGGTGCTGCTGTACGACTACGGCATCGCCGGCGACTTCGGCGACGACATCGCCGCGGCGGTGGACCAGCTGCACCGGCTCGGCGCCAAGCGGGTCCTGCTGCTGGGCGCGTCCCAGGGGGCGAAGGCGTCGCTGGTGGCGGCCGGCGACGTCCGCCCGCCCGTCGCCGGGGTGGTCAGCCTCTCGGCCGAGCGGACGCTGCAGGGCACCGACGTGCCCAAGGCGGCGGCCAGGCTGCGCGTCCCGGTGCTGCTGGTGACCGCGCGCGAGGACCCCTACGGCAGCGCCGACGCCGCCCCCGACCTGTACCGCGCGCTGGCGCACGCGCCCTCGCGGCAGCTGCTGGTGGTCGGTGGTGACGCCCACGGCGAGGACCTGCTGCGCGGCGGCAGCGGCGGCCGCGTCCAGGCCGCCGTGCTCGGCTTCCTGCGGCGCCACGCCCGCTGAGCGAACCTACAGCCAGCTCGTCATGCGCTTCTTCGACAGCGCCTTCCACGCCTTGGGCCAGCGCGCGCGGTCGCGGGCGGCGGCCGCCTGCTGCAGGGCGACCAGCTCGCCGGCGACCACGGCCTGGTCGCGGCGGGCATTGGTAGCCGTTCGGCGCAGCCAGGCCTCGGCGACCACCGCGTCGTGCTGGTCGCCGAGCACGTCCTGGAGGTCGGCCGCCGCCTTGGCCAGCCGCCTGGCCGGCTTGCCCATCACCGGCGCGATCGCCTCGACGGCGTAGCGCAGGCGCTTGGCGCGGATGCGGATCTTGTGCAGCGCCTCGTCGCTGGGCTCGTCGCCGGCGCGGCGCACCGCCTTGCGCAGCTTGGACCAGGCCGAGGCGGCCAGCGGGGGCAGCACCCCGGCGGCCGGGCGCGCGGCGTCGGCGAGCACCGCGGGGGCGACGGCGGCCGCCACCAGGTCGTCGAGCAGGGCGGCGTAGCGGTCCTCCCCCATCGCCTCGATCAGCCGCTCCCGGGCGTGGTCACGCTCGCCCTCGAGGCTGGCGAGCAGCCGGCGGCCAGGGGCCTGGTCCGCCTCCGGCAGGGTCGCCAACCCCCGCTCCAGCCCGGCGAGCAGCACGTCGGCGTCGCGCACCCCGCCGAGGTCGGCGGCGATCCACTTGAGCTCGTCCCGCAGCCGCGCGGTCCACTCCGGCTCGAGCACGCTCTTGAAGGTCCGCAGGGTCGAGCGGATCCGGCGGCAGGCGACCCGCGCCTGGTGCACCGCCTCCGGGTCCTCGCCGATGCGCACCCCCGCCTCGTGGCGGAAGAGCCGCAGCACCGAGGCGGTCAGGTCGTGGCGCAGCAGGTCCTCGACGGACGGCCGGGCGGGCAGCTCTCCCAGGTCCAGCTCGGGCGGCCCCACCTCGCGGTCGCCCAGGGCGCGCCGGTACTTGGAGGCGCCGTCCGCGTCCCGCGCGCCTGCCGCCCGGAGGCTCGCCAGCACCCGGTCGAGGGTGTCGGGCAGGGCGTGGTCGGTCAGCTCGACCTCCAGCTCGCGGAAGCGGCCGGCCACCCGGCGCCCGTCGGCGGCGATCACGCGCACCTCGTCGTCGACCACCTCGGCGAGCTCCTCGCCGGCCGCGTTGCGCAGGGCGACCGGGCGGCGCACGGCCCTCAGGCGGGCGACCGGCGCCAGCTTGGCGCCGCGGACGAACGCGCGGACCAGGTCGGCGGCCTCCTGCGGGACCTTGCGGGGCGTGCCGGGGAAGGTGTGCTCCTGGCGCACCACCATCGGGCCGACCTGCTCGGAGGGCAGCTTCACCGTCCAGCCCTCGTCGTCCCGGTAGCGCAGGCTCACGTGCCAGCGGGCCAGCCGCAGGTCGGGGGTGTCCCAGTAGGTCGTCGTGTAGCGCCGCACCGGCTGGGGCTCCGCCAGGAACCCCGCCTCGCCGCCGTTCAGGTCCGGAAGCTGGAACTCGTCCGGGGCCGCCAGCTTCGCCTCGCGTTCCTCCATCGGGGAAGACCTCCTAGGTCGGAGCGTACCCCGCCCCGCGACCGGCGGCGACATCGCACGGGAGGTGTAACAGGCTATCGGAGCCGTCCGTGCCTGGGTTGTTCAGGCGCCGTACTTGGCCAGGCGCCCGGCGGCCGCGAGCAGCTGCGGCAGCAGGTGCCTGGCCTCGAAGCGGCCGAGCGAGCCCTGGCGGCACCACACCTCGTCGAAGCCGGGCAGCCCGTCGGCGGCGGCGGTGCCGCCCCACAGCAGCACCGGCACCGGGTGCCAGGAGTGGGCGGCCATCTGCGCCGGGGTGGAGTGGTCGCCGGTCACGGCGAGGACCTCGACGCCGGTGTCGAGGATCGCCGGGACAAGCGCGTCGACCTCCTCGATCGCGCCCACCTTACGCTCGAAGTCGCCATCCTCGCCCGCCGAGTCGGTCTTCTTGACGTGCATGAACACGAAGTCGTGGCCGGGCAGGAGCGCCGGCAGGGCGGCGACCTCCTCCGGCGCGGCGCCGTCGACCTTGTGGACCTCGAACCCGAGCAGCCGCGAGATCCCCAGGTACATCGGGTAGGCGGCGATCGCGAGCGCGCGCAGCTTGTAGCGCTCGGGGAACTGGGGCAGCTCGCGCTGGGTGTCGAAGCCCCGCAGCAGCAGGAAGTTGCCCCGCTCGCGGTCGGCCAGCAGGCTCCTCGCCTGCTCCAGGAAGCTGGCGACCAGCTCGGCGGTGCGCTTCGCCTCGGGCGCGCGGGCCTCGGGGTCGAGCGGGGGCACGCCCTCCCGCTGCGGATCGGTGTCGCCGAGCTCCGCGTCGAGCCCCTCGCCGCGCAGCACGAACAGCCCGCGGTGCTCCCGCTCCGGCTCGACGAAGAAGCTGGCGCCTTCGAGGTGCACCTGGGCGCTGAGCAGCTCGCAGATGCGGGCGGCCTCCTCGGTCGGCAGCCGGCCGGCGCGGCGGTCGGCAATGGTGCCGTCCGCGGCGAGCGTGCAGAAGTTGACGCGGGCGGCCACGTCGCCCGGCTGCAGGTGGAACCCGATGCCGGCGGCCGAGAGGGCGCCGCGCCCGATCTCGTAGGCGAGCGGGTCGTAGCCGAACAGGCCCAGGTGGCCGGCGCCCGAGCCGGGCGTGATGCCACGGGTGACCGGGTCGTGCAGGCCGAGCGAGCCCTCCCCGGCGAGCCGGTCGAGGTTCGGGGTGCGGGCCACGGTGAGCTCCGAGCCCCGCTGGCTGGTCCGGTACCCGCCCAGGCCGTCCATGACCAGCAGCATCGCCGTGCTGCCGCTGGGGCGGGCCATCTCGCTGACGATGGTCTCGGCGGTGAACGGCATGACGGGCCTCCCTTTGTTCAAACGCTCTGGCCGCCCTCGGCGGCCAGGCGGGCACGCCAGGCGCGCTCGGCGGCGATGCTCGACGCGAAGCCGGTCTCGACCGAGGGCAGGTAGGCGCCGTCGGCCAGCTCCAGCAGGCTGCCGAGCACGCGGTCGACCTCGTCGGGCGTGACCGCGCGGAGTGGGACCTGCCCGACCAGGAACAGGTCGCCGTGCTCGTCGAGGGTGAAGCGGAGCACGTAGCTCGACGCCTGGCGCAGAAGCAGGTCGTGGTAGAGGCGGCCGTGCTGCTCCTCCGGGGCGCGCATGAAGAACGACTCCACCCGCATGGTGCGGTCGCCGACCACCAGGTGCACGCCGATGCCGAGCTTCCGCTCGCCGGCCAGGCGCACGAACCAGCGCCCGTCGCCGAGCTCCTCCACCGCCACGCCGGCGTCCGCCAGGAAGCTCGCCACCGCCTCGCGCGCCGCCGCCTGCACCGCCTCCGGCTCGGGACGGCCGGGCGGTGGCGTCGCCACGGCGCCGGCCGTCCCGTCGTGCCCTGTCGTCATCGCCGTCACCTCCGTCCGCGCCAGTCGGCAAGTCCAAGCCTACCCGGCGCCCGGCCACGGAAGGCGACGGGCCGCGCCGAACTCGGCAACGCGCGGTAGCCTGCACCGGAGCAAGAAGGTGGGCCGCCGCGCCGGTTCGCCGTCAGGGAGGTGGGCCGGAGCCGCGCGCTGGCTGGACTTCAGGAGCGACGAAGGAGCCCTGGCGACGACGGAGCGACAGGGGAAGCCAGCGCACGAAGCGGCGCAGGCCCACCAACCGTTTGAACAAGGGAGGTGGGCAGGGTAGTGGCTGCCGCCATCAGCGTGACGGGCCTGCGCAAGCGCTACGGCGAGCTGGAGGCCGTCAAGGGCGTCGACTTCGAGGTGGCCGAGGGGGAGTGCTTCGCGCTGCTCGGCCCGAACGGGGCCGGCAAGACGACCACCGTCGAGATCCTCGAGGGCTACCGCACGAGGACGGCGGGCGAGGTCGAGGTGCTCGGCTTCGACCCGGAGACCGGCGGCCGCGACTTCCGCGAGCGCATCGGCGTCGTGCTGCAGTCCTGCGGGATCCACCGGGACCTCACGGTGGAAGAGGTGATCTCGCTGTTCGGGGGCTACTACCCGCACCCGCTGCCGGCCGGCGAGGTGATCGAGCTGGTCGGGCTCGAGGAGAAGCGCGGCGCCAGGACCAAGACGCTCTCCGGCGGGCAGCACCGACGCCTCGACCTCGCGCTCGGCATCGTGGGCGACCCCGACCTGGTCTTCCTCGACGAGCCGACCACCGGGTTCGACCCGTCCGCCCGGCGGCGCGCCTGGGAGCTGGTGGCCAGCCTGCGCTCGCTCGGCAAGACGATCCTGCTCACCACCCACTACATGGACGAGGCGCAGCAGCTCGCCGACCGGGTTGCGGTGCTGGCCGACGGTGCCGTGGTCGCCAGCGGCGACCCCGGGTCGATCGGCGGCCGCGACCTCGGCGAGGCCCGGGTCAGCTTCCGCCTGCCCGCCGGCTCGGCAGCGGCCGACCTGCCCGGCGAGCTGCCAGGCGCGGTGGAGGTGCGCGACGGCCACGTCTCGCTGCGCACCACGACCCCGACCACGGCGTTGCACGCCCTCACCAGCTGGGCACTGGCCCGCGGCCAGGAGCTCGAGGCCCTGGCGGTCACCCGGCCCAGCTTGGAGGACGTCTACCTGCGCCTCACCAGCCCCGACGAGGACGCCGTCCGAGCCGGCAACGGCGGTCGCCGGATGGCCGGAGCCGATCGTGGCTGAGCGCGCCGGGGGTCGCCGGCCCGCGACCGTCACCCTGGTGCTCCGCCAGATCCGCCACCAGAACAAGCTGTTCTGGCGCAACCCGCCATCGGCCTTCTTCGGCGTGCTCTTCCCGCTCGTCTTCCTGCTGCTGTTCAACCTGCTGCAGGGGAGCAACCACCTGGCCGCCCGCGGCGGCATCCGCTTCGCCCAGTTCCTGACCCCGGGCATCCTCGCCTTCGCGGTGATCTCGGCCTGCTACACCAACCTGGCCACCAGCGTCCCCATCAACCGCGACGAGGGCATCCTCAAGCGCGTGCGCGGCACGCCGCTGCCGCCCTGGATCTACCTGGCCGGGCGGGTCGGGTCGGCGGCCTGGGTGGCGCTGCTCTCGGCACTGCTGCTGTTCGCCACCGGCGTGCTGCTGTTCGGCGTGCAGGTGGTCTGGCGCCTGCTGCCGGCATCGCTGCTCACGCTCCTGGTCGGCGCCGCCTGCTTCTGCGCCTGCGGGCTGGCCGTCGCCGCGCTCACCCCCAACGGCGAGGCCGCTCCCGCCGTCGCCAACCTCACCATCCTGCCCGTGCTGTTCATCTCCGACGTGTTCTACCCGCTCGACCACGAGCCCCTGTGGCTGAAGGCGATCACCGCGGCGTTCCCCGTGAAACCCTTCGCGCTCTCCATCGAGGCCGACTTCAGCCCGCTGACCAAGGGCAGCGGCCTGTTCTGGGGCCACCTCGCCGTGCTCGCCGTCTGGGGAGTCGCCGCCAGCCTGCTGGCGCTGCGCCGCTTCCGCTGGGAACCCACCGAGGCCACCGCGGCGGGCGCCCGCCGGCGGCGTCAGCGCTACGCCAGCGGGCCGTGATCCCGCTGCGATGATCCCGGCAGTGGTCGTGGCAAGGCCTCGCTCGTGACGCGACTCAGCCGGCTGCGTGCCTGTTACGCCCGGATCTCGCTCACCGACGACGCCACCGCCCTGCTCGCGGTCGACGCCAGCGGCCTGCAGCGCCAAGCGCTTGACATGTGACCATATGGTCACCTATCTTCGTGGGGTGGACGACGACCGTGTCTTCAAGGCACTTGCCGACCCGACCCGCAGGCACCTGCTCGACCGACTGTTCCAGCGTGACGGCCGCACGCTCACCGAACTCGAGTCCGAGCTGGAGATGTCGCGCTTCGGGGTGATGAAGCACCTGCGGGTGCTCGAGGAGGCCGGTCTGGTCGTCACGCGCCGGTCGGGCCGCGAGAAGCTCCACTTCCTCAACCCGGTCCCGATCCGGCTGATCCACGACCGCTGGATCGACAAGTACACCGAGCAGCGCGCCTCCGCGCTCGCGGAGCTCAAGGCCCAGCTGGAAGAGGAGGAGGCATGACCATCACGGCGACGCAGACGACCCAGGTGTACCAGGTGTTCATCAAGGCCACGCCGGAGGCGATCTGGGACGCGATCACCAAGCCCGAGTTCACCGAGCGCTACTTCTACGGCGCCCGCATCCACAACTCCGCCGAGCGGCACCGATCGCTGGGGCCGGACGGCAGCGTCTGGGGCGACTCGCCCACCTTGGAGTTCGACCCGCCGCGGCGGTTGGTGCACGGCTGGCGCTCCCTCTACGACCCCGAGCTGGCGGACGAGGAGCCGAGCCGGGTGAGCTGGGAGATCGAGCCGCAGGAGGGCGGCTTCTGCAAGCTGACGGTGACCCACGACCAGCTCGAGGGCGCGCCGAAGACGGCCGCGAGCGTCTCGGGCGACGGCTGGACGATGGTGCTCAGTGGCCTGAAGACGCTGCTCGAGACGGGCGAGCCGCTGGCGTCGAGCTGACCACGGTGGGCCGCGGAGCGGACCGAGCGCCCGCTCCGCGGCCGACCGGGAAGGGCGAGGAGTGGACTTCGACCGCTACACGATCGTGCTGCTGATCCTGCGTCCCGACGCGCCCCAGTTCGACGAGCAGGAGGCCACCAGGCTGCAGGACGCCCACCTGAGCCACCTCGCCGACCTGCACGAGGCCGGCTACCTGCTGGCGGCCGGGCCGCTGTCCGACGAGGTCGACCGGGGGCTGATGATCCTCGACGTCGAGCCGGAGCGGGCCGCCGAGCTCGAGGAGCGGGACCCATGGGTCCGCGCCGGGCGGTTCTCCTTCAAGGCCGTTCCCTGGATGCTCCCGAGTGGCCTCATGGCCTTCTCACCAGGCCGCATGCCCCGTTCGGTCGCGGAGGTGAAGGGCTGACCTCCTCAGCGGCCGCGGACGTCGAGGGTGTGGAACGCCTCGGCGAGGCCCAGGCCGAAGCCGGCGCCGATCGCCGCGTTCCAGGTGCGGATGCGGCGCTCGGTCTCGGCGGGGTCGCCGACCTGGCTGGCGTGGGCGCGGACGGCGGCGAGCTTGGCGTCCATGACCTGCTCGATCTCGACCACCTCGTCGGGAGCGTCGGTGCCGAACAGCAGCACGGTGTGCGGCCGGTGCGCGGGCAGGCCCTCGGCGGCCAGCTCGGGCGCGTACAACGGCTCGCGGGCGGTCACCACGCCGTCCACGGTGAGCAGCCCGGCGGCCCGGTGGTCGGGGTGCAGCAGCCAGCGCCGCCAGGGGTCGTGCCCGAGCACGACGTCGGGGCGGACGGTGCGCACCAGCCGGGCGACCGCCAGGCGCAGCGGCATGGTCACCTGCAGCTCGCCGTCGACGCCGCCGAGCAGGTGCACGGCGGCCGCGCCGAGCGCCGCGGCGGCCGCCTCGGTCTCGGCCATGCGCACCCGGGCGACCTGGGCGGGGTCGGCGGTCGGGTCGTGCGAGCCCTTCTCGCCGGCGGTGAAGTAGCCGAGCTCGACGTGGACGCCCTCCCGCGCCCACCGCGCCAGCGTCCCGCCAGCCTGGAACTCCACGTCGTCCGGGTGGGCGCCGATGGCGAGCGCCCGCGCCACGCTCAGCACGGGGCAGGGCTCGCGCGCGCGAGCCCCAGCCGAGCACCCGCCTCAGCGGCGCCGCGGGACGCCAGGCGCGGCCGCGCCACCGGTCAGCTCGTCCGCTCCAGCGCCGCGAAGTCCGGCGCGGTGGCGGCCATCAGGTCGGCGTAGACGTCGAGCAGGCGCCCGGCGGTGCGGTCCCAGCTCTGGGCGCCGGCGAAGCGGGCGGCCGCCGCCTGCATCGCGGCCAGCCGGCGCGGGTTGTCGAGCAGGGTGGCGACCGCCGCGGCGTAGGCGGCCGGGTCGTGGCGGTCGACCAGCAGCCCGGTGGTGCCGTCCCCCACCGCGTGGACCAGCCCGCCGACCCTGGCCGCGATCACCGGCGCACCACAGGCCTGGGCCTCGAGCGCGACCAGGCCGTAGGACTCCGAGTGCGAGGGGACCAGCACCAGGTCGGCGGCGCGGAACAGGGTGGCCAGCCGCTCGTGGGGCTGCGGCGGCAGGAACCTGACCCGGTCGCCGACGCCCTCGCCCCAGGCGAGGCGGGCGAGGTGCGGGGCGTCGCGCTCGCCGTCGCCGGAGACGCCGCCGGCGACCAGCAGCTCGACGTCGAGGTCGGGCCGCTCGCGCGCCAGCACCGCGAGGGCGCGCACGGCCACGTCGGGCGCCTTCAGCGGCTGCAGGCGGCCGGCGAACGCGAGCACGTGCCTGGCCCGCACGCCCAGGGCGGCGCGCGCCGCCGCACGGTCGCCCGGCCGGAAGCGGGTCGGGTCGACGCCCGGGGCGACGATGCGCACCTTGCCCGGCGCGGCGGCGTACAGCTCGACCAGCTCGCGCGCCTCGGTCGGGGTCGGCGCGACCAGGCAGTCGGCCGCGGCCACGACCCGCTCCTCGCCGGCGAGCCGGGCGGGCGGCTCGGGCCGGTCGCCCTCCGCCAGGGTGGCGTTCTTGACCCGGCCGAGGGTGTGGAAGGAGTGCACCACCGGGGCGTCCCAGCGCTCGCGGGCGAGCCGCGCCACCCAGCCCGACAGCCAGTAGTGGCTGTGGAGCACGTCGTAGGGGCCGTAGCGCTCGCCGGCGCGCAGCAGCGAGCAGAGGAAGGCGCAGAGGAACCGGGGCAGGACCTGCTTGGGCACGGGCTCGAGCGGGCCGGCCGGGAGGTGCAGCAGCCGCACCCCCGGCTCGAGCTCGACCACCGGCGGGTCGTCCGGCGAATTCGCGCGGGTGTAGAGGTCCGAGGCGACGCCCTGCCGGGCCAGCTCGCGGGCGACGGCGCGGACGTAGACGTTCATGCCGCCCGAGTCGCCGACGCCGGGTGGCGCCAGGGGTGAGGAGTGGACCGAGAGCACCGCGACCCGGTGGACACCAGGGTCGCCATAGACTGACGCCTGGCCGTTGCTCCCCGGCAATCCGACCTCCCGTGGCTCGCCGTCCCGCCTCGCGGACCGGTCCCGAGGCGCCCGCGGCGGCCGCAGCTCGCCATCCACCGGGGACGTCATGCTACAAGAGCGAGGTTCGGCTGCTGGCACCGGCAGCTCAGCGGCGCTTCGGCCGCTGTGCGCGGTCCGTCCCCTCCGGCTTGCCAGGCTGGCCCTCCGTGGTAGTAGGGGCCAGCCAGGCCCCGGCCTCGACCCGGCCGTCGCCGGCCGGGTGCGGCTCGGCACCGGCCCGGAAGGCCGCGTACACGTCGATCAGCACCTGCTTCTGCCGCTCGCTCAGGTGCGGGTCGCGCTGGATCGCGTCCACCAGGCCGGCCTCCTCGGTCTGCTCGTCGAGGATGCCCGCCTTGACGTAGAGGGTCTCGGCGCTGATCCGCAGCGCCTTGGCGATGTCCTTGAGGATCTTCGCGGAGGGCTGGCGCAGCCCGCGCTCGATCTGCGACAGGTACGGGTTGGAGACGCCCGCCAGCTTGGCCAGGTTGCGCACCGACAACTCCGCCTGGCGCCGCTGGTCGCGAATGTAGCGGCCGACGTCGCGGACCTTCCCGGCCGGGTCGAGCTGGTCGAAGCGGTTCGGCACGGTGACGCCACACCCTTGGTCGCAATCGAGTCCCTGTCCGAGGCAACGGTAGGCAAACGTGGAGGGCCGCGGCAAGCCACCGCGCCGCGCCTCCAGGAATGATGCTTTCGATGCTCAACTATGGAGCAGGCGGAACAATTCCCGCTGGGCGGCTCAGCCTTGGGCCAGCACCACCTTGGCCGGCCGCACCGCGCCGACCGGCCTGCCGCCGCCGCGCACCTCGCCGACGGCGGCGAGGAGCACCGCCTCGAGCTCGCGCTCGCCGAGCCAGCCGAGCGCCTGCATGACGGCGAGCAGGGCGGCGCCGCGGGCACGGGGCGAACCGTCGAGCACCTTGAGCGCGAGCCCGTGGTTGCGCTCCAGGTCGACGGCGCCGTAGACGGCCTCGGCGCCGACCTTGGACAGCACCCGCCCGCCGGTGGCCTGCAGCATCACGGTATCGAGCTGGCCGGTCCCGCAGATCATCTGCGGGTGGCCGCGCACGGCCGCGACCAGCGCGGCCGGGCCGTCCTCGCCGCGGGCGGCGAGCGCCCCCAGGCGCGCGTAGGCGAGCGCCAGGCCGCGCAGCGGCACGGCGTGCACCGGCACGCCGCAACCGTCGACGCCGACGTGCTCGACCGGCGCGCCCGCGAACTCGGTGAGGGTCTCGGCGACCAGCGCCTGCAGCGGGTGCTCCGGCGCGGTGTAGCGGCCGGGCTCCCAGCCCCGCAGCACCGACCCGGCCAGCATGTAGGCGTGCTTGCCCGAGCAGTTGTGGTAGACGGACGCCGGCTCGCTCACCCTGGTGCGTGCCTCGCGGCTGCCCGGCAGGCTCGGCGGGCAGCGCAGCGCGCCCTCGTCCAGGTCGGCGGCGGCCAGCACGGTGCGCACCGAGGCGACGTGCTCGGCCTCCCCCTGGTGGGAGCCGCACGCCCCGGCCAGGGCCACCTCGTCGAGGCCGAGCCCGGCCTCCACGCCGAGCCCGCGCACCGCCAGCGCCTGGAACGGCTTGGCGCTGGAGCGCAGGTAGACGGGCTCGTCCGGGTCGCCCACCGCAGCCAGCGGGGTGCCGTCCGCGTCCAGGGCGACCGCCACCCCGAAGTGGCGGCTCTCCACGAACCCGGAACGCTCGACCTCGACGAGGACCTGCATCTACACGGCCTTTCTCTATTCAAACGGTCGGTGGGCCGTAGCCCACCTCCCTGAACCAATGCCTTGCGGCTGAACCCAAGCCGGCCAAAGCCGGCGCGCGGCGGCTTCCGAGCGTAGGGTGCCCCGCGCCGGGGCGGCAAACCAGGCTCGCTAGTGGTCCGTCGCTGGCCGTGCCCGTCGTCGCGGTGGGCCCGGTAGAAGGGGGCGAGGTCGAGCTGGTCAACCACATCGAGGATGAACCAGGCGAGATGGCCGGCGGGGAACCAGTCGCGCAGGTCGGCAACAGCGCGCCTCTACGGCTGCGCCGCTGACGCTACGCGAATGGGGCCATTCCCTTGCCGGTGTCGACTGGTCGCTCGACCCGCAGCTGCCATCCCAGCCAGGTCAGACCGATCCCGAAGCTGGCGACCCCGATGAGGGCATACGGCCAGACCATGACATTGGCGTCCTCGCCGCCCAGGTGCTGGCCAAGCGCCAGCCCGGCTGTCCCCAGCAGCCCGCTCCCGAGCAGCGCAGCGGCGACGCGGGACAGCAGGCGGGCCCGGACGATGCCCATGGCGAACAGGGCGCAGCCGACGCTGATCGGGGCGAGCCAGAGCAGAAGTGCCCACGAGAACTGGGCCAGCACGACGAGGGTGCCGAGACCGACCAGGACGAGCCCGGCCAGCCCGAACGTGCCGACCGCGCCGCCGTGCCGTGCCCAGAGCCCGAGCAATGCGACCACGAGCAGCGCCAGCGCGAGCAGGGTGGCCAAGTTGCCGGCGAGGTACCAGTTGCTGCTCCAGGTCGCGATCGTCCACCGCTCGGCTTCCTCTAGCAGGATGCCGAGCACCAGCAGGAGCGGGCAGGCAATGGCGGCCAGCCCAGCCCTGCGGGTGAAGGTGGTGGGTACAGCAAGTCCTCGCTTCCTGGCGTCGGCGAACGCACGCGTGACGAGCCTGGGCGACCCGAAGGCCTTCAGGGTGCGCGCCTCGGCGGCCTGCGCGTCGAGCCCATCATGGCGATGGCCGGCCGCAGCCTCGCGCAAGTGGTCCTCGACCTCGGCAAGGATGTCCTCGGCGTCGGGTGCCTTGCCGAGGCTGCGCCGCAGCGTGACCAGGTAGCGGTCGATCAGCTGGGGCTCGGCCATGGCACCCCCTTCAGGATGCTCTGCACCGCCCCGGAGAACCCCTGCCAGGTGCGCTGCTGGTCAACCAGGGCCTTGCGCCCGTTGGAAGTCAACTGGTAGACGCGGCGTCGGCGACCGCCAACGGTGGTCCAGTCGCTGGTCAGCAGCCCGGCGCGTAGCAATCGATGCAGCGCCGGGTAGACGGTGCCGTCCGGCAGGTCGAGCATCTGGTTGCTGCGCTGGTGGAGTTCGGCGATGACGGCGTAGCCGTGCTTGGGTCCGTCGGCCAACACGGCAAGAAGCAGCATATCCAGGTGGCCCTTCAGCAGTTCCGCGCGCATGGCTAGGGACGTCCCGTTGCCTGGACGCTGCCGCCAGGCGGGCCCGGGACAGGGTCGGAGCCGACAGCCAGGGCAGCCGGGCGCAGGACGCAGGCGAGCAGGAACACCACGCCGCAGCCGGGCAGGATCCACGGCGGCGGGATAAACGACAGGACAACGCCGGCCACGGCTGCGCCCGGTCCTACCCGCCTGGTGAGGCCAAGGACGACCGCGAACGCGATCCCCCCCAGCACCACCAGCAGGTCACCCTGGCCGGCCAGGGCATGGCCCGCGTCGAAGCCGGCCAACGAGCTGCCGATTCGAGCGACCTCCTCGTCGCCGTACGGCGTGCGCCAGATCGAGGTGGCGACCCGCAGGTTACCCACCACCTCGAGAACAAAGCCCGCCGCTATCGCGGCCAACGGCAACAGCAACAGGGGGCTCAGCCGTCGGCGGGCCAGCACACCTCCGACGAGCAGCGCCACCAGCTGACCGGCGGCGATCAGCCCGCTTCCCACGTGACCACTCCAGTGACCACTGGGCTCGTGCGGTACCAGCAACCCGGCCAGCCCAGCGACGACCAATCCCACCGCTAACAGGCCAAAGGGCCACCAGCCGCGCCACCCGCGCACGCGATCCATGCGCGCTCCTCTCGCCGCATCCACGACAGGGCCGCCGTCAGGCCCCTGCTCGGCCCTATCACGAGGCGTCATGGGCGAACAGGATCGCCCATACGAGCAGGCACAATGGACTGAGTTCGGGCCTGAGCGGGTCAGTCCCTGATGGCTCGTTACGCTATACCTAGCGACACTACCCGTCAAGCTGCGGCTCCGAGCTGCACCAGCCTTCTGCTTTGCCTTGTGCAACAGCTTGTCAACCGTCAAACCACCGCAGCGACGTACCACTCCGGTTGCCTCTCAGGTTCGCTGACGGGCGACGGTCTGGTCGGCCGAACCGGCCGAGGTGTCGAACCGTCGCAGCCACAGCGATACCCGGGTCGGCTGCATCGTCTGATCCACCACGGCCAGCAGCTCGCCGGTCAGGGTGTCCAGGTCGACCTGCTGGCGCAGCCGGGCGCTGAACGCCTGGATCGTGCGGGCGGCATCGTAGCGGCGCCGGTTGAAGCGCCGGTCCACCACGGCCTGCACCCGGCGGCGGGCTGGCCGGACCACGGCGGCCACGGCCAGGGTGGCCCCGGCCACGACCAGGCTGGAGTCCTGCCCGAACAGCTGGCCCAGCCCCAGGACCAGCCCGGCGTAGCCGCCGCCCAGCAGCAGCGTCAGCAGCCCGTAGGCCACCGTGCGGCTGATGATGCGGTCCAGGTCGTACAGCCGGTAGCGCAGGATCGCCGCGCCGAGCGCCAGCGGCAGCAGCGTCACACAGCCGCCAGCCACCCAGCTGACCAGGACCGTATTACCCGCCAGGGCCAGCGCGACGATGATCGCGGCGCCGACCGCCGTCAGGACCGCGGCATAGGTCACCCAGCGCAGCTGCTGGCGTTCGCTGCCGCGGGCGCGGCGAAAGCGCACCACCAACGACCCGGCCGCCACCAGGACGGCCGGGACGGTGATGGCCAGGGCGACCTGGTTGGCGACCAGCACGACACCCCTGAAGCCGCGGTAGTCGAACGGGCTGCCTGACACCAGGTCCGTGGCCGATGGGGCGGACGCCACCAGCAGGGTCAGCACCAGGACGGCCGGCGCGGCCGCCGTGATCCAGGCCCACCAGCGCCAGCGGGGTGAGGGCAGGGATCCGGTGGGCGTCAGCAGCAGCACGAAGCTGATGCAGGTCAGCGCCGTGACAGCGGCGACAGGGAAGTACAGGGCCGCCAGGCGGGCGCCTGGCAGGGCGCCGGGCCGAGCCAGCAGCCCGTAGTTGGCATACGACGCGGCCACCCCGCTGGCGGTGGCGTCCAGGCTGAAGGCCAGCAGCAGCCAGCCCACCGGGTGGCGGGGTCGGCGGGTGGCCAGGACCGCCCCGACCGTGCTCGCGCTCACGGCCGCGAGGGAGGGCAGCCAGGCGCCCGTGGTGAAGTTGACCAGGTCGGGCCGGCCGGCCTGGCGCAACAGGCGGTCCAGCCAGGGGACCAGGCCAATCCCGAACGTGGCCAGCGCCCACAGCGACCAGGCCAGGTAGCCCGGCCGCCAGCGCGGCCGGGCTACTCGGATCGCGGGGGTTACCGCCATGGTCCGGGCTCCACGAACCTCATCTCCGGCACCGCCGCCTGTAGAGCGTCGCGGATCAAGGGTGAGTGTGGCTGGCCTCCGTCTCGGCATCGTTACGAGGGGGTACGGCCACCAAGCCCGTGCCTCTTACCTCAGGCCGACGCGGCTGGGCGCGTCAATGGACTTCAGGGACGCGACACTAGCCGCTGGCGGCGTGGGCGGGGGAGGCGCGGTGCAGGCTGGCGTGCAGGGCGAGGATCGGATCGAGCTCGGCCATGAACGCCGCGACCACGGCGGGGTCGAACTGCGTGCCCGCGCCCGCCCGGAGCTCGTCGAGCGCCCGCTCGACCGGCAGCGCCCGGCGGTAGGAGCGGTCCGAGGTCATCGCGTCGAACGCGTCGCAGACGGCGAAGACGCGCGCGGCCAGCGGGATCTCGGGGCCGCGCAGCCCGTGGGGGTAGCCGGCGCCGTCCCAGCGCTCGTGGTGGCAGCCGATCACGTCGACGGCCGGGCCGAGGAACCGCATGCCGGCGACGATGCGCACGCCGAGCAGCGGGTGGGTGTGCATCACCTGCCACTCGCGCGCGTCGAGCGGTCCGGGCTTGTCGAGGATGGCCGCGGGGATGCCGAGCTTGCCGACGTCGTGGAGGAGGAAGCCGTAGGTGAGGCGGCGGTCGGCGGCGAGCACCGCGTCGACCACGCCGATCAGGGCGTCGGCGTAGCGCTGGGTCCGTTCGAGGTGGGCGCGGGTGGTGGGGTCCCAGGCCTCGACCGCCGCCACCAGCGTGCGGACACTGGTGAGCTGCGCCTCGCCCAGCTCACCGGTGGCCCGCTCGAGGTCGGCCCGGTTGCGCCGGTCGGCGCGGTACAGCTGGTTGATCTCGCGCGCGAACACCGCGAGCTGGCGCTCGGCGGCTTCGAGCCTGCTGGCGCTCGACGGCATCGGCGGTCTCCATCCCGAGCGGCAGGGTCGGGGCGGCGGTTTCGCGCCCGTCTCGCCTGCATCGGCCCGCGGCGCCCAGAACTTGAGCCCGGGTCGCCGGCCGCTACTCCAGGAGCTGGGACACCTGCGCGGTGCCCTCGCGGTAGCGCCGCGCCAGCTCGGCGTGGAGCACGTCGACCACCCGCTGGACCGCGCGGCGACCGGCCGAGACCGACTCCTCCTCCCGCGACAGCGTCTCGACCACCCTGGTCAGCTCGTCGACGTCCAGGTCCGGCAGGCGGGCAAGGGTCTCGTCGGAGACCAGGCGCTCCACCCGACGGCGGTGCCTCGGATCGGCGTGGGAAGGCGCCTGGATGCGCGGCAGCGCGTTGCGGCGGCCCGTGACCTCGTTGCCGACCACGTCGTGGCTGAGGATCGACGGCAGGGCGGCCCGCAGCCCGGCCACGTCCCGGTCGCCACCCTGCGAGCGGCGCTCCAGCTCGGCCCGCAGGATGTCGAGCCGGCCCTGCAGGAGCCGGCGGAGGTAGGAGATGTCGGCCTCTTCGGCCTCCGCCTCGTCCCGGCGCGCCCGCAGCTCGGACAGCTCGAGCGAGCGGGCCTCGGCGATGAACCCCGGGTCGAGGACGCGGTCGATGCGGCGCTGACCGCCGGGCAGGACGTCCACACTCATGGCCCCCCCTTCGGCCAGGGCCGCCGGCCCTGGCGGCGGGCGGACCCTTGGCCTTGCACGTTCTCAGCCGGAGCATTGTAGCCGCGCGGGTCGCGGAACACGCGGAAGCCCGTGGGCGGACGAATCGAGCAATCGGGGTCGGAGCGTCCTCAACCGGCCCAGCGGATCTGCCGAGTCTGGAGGCATCCGATCTCGACCGCCCGTCCGGGCGGTCGACCTCACCACCGAAAGGGTGCCGTGGCCACCGGGAAGCTGCCATCCAGCGCCGTCGTCCGCCTGCCCGGCGGCCCGCTCGAAGCCCGACCCGACCTCACCCTCGCCGAGTGGGCGCTGCTCAGCCGCGTCGACGGCCGCCGCCCGCTCAACGCCCTGGCCAGCCGCTCCGGCCGTGGCCACGGCGAGGCCACCACCCTGGCCGAGCGCCTGATCGCGGCGGGCGTGCTCGAGCTCGTGGGCGAGCCGGAGGCGCCGACCGCGGCCGCCGAAGGTGAGCCCGCGCCGGAGAGCCAGCCCGCCGGCGAGGGAGGCGACCAGGCGCAGGCACCCGGCCAGGGGCGGATCGATCCCGTCTCGCTGCTGCGGGAGCTGACGGCGGACGCCACCGAGGCACCGCCGGCGACGGCCGAGCCGGAGGAGCGTGACGACCAGGACCTGGACGAGCTGGCCGCCCGGCTCGCCGGCGGGCCGGGAAGCGACCAGGCCGATCCAGGGGTCCAGGAGGACCGCGAGGCCGGGGAGGGGCCCGCCCGCGCGCCGGGGCGGGGCGCCGAGCAGGCGGAGTTCCTGCGCGAGTTCGCCTCCCTGGCGATGGGCGGCGCGGCGACCGACGACCCCGAGCCGGCGTCGCCGCCGGACGGGGAGGAGGAGCCGTCCGACGGCGGTCGCGGCCGCTTCGGCTTCCGCCGCGGCCAGCGCCGCTGACGCCGGAGCGTCAGGCGCTCGCCTGGGCTGGCCGCTGGACCGTCGGGAACGGGAGCTCGACCACCCGGCCGCGTACCTCGCCGGCGAGCACGAGCTGGCCGGGCGCGACCGTGCGACGCACGTAGGCGAGGGCGATCGGGCCGAGCTCGGGGTGGTGGACGCCGCTGCGGAGCTGGCCGGCGCGGCGGCCGTCCTCGGTGGTCAGCTCCGTCCTCGCCGGCGGCAGCTCCCCGCCGTCGAAGCGCAGCCCGGCCAGGCGGCGCTGGACCTGGCCGAGGTTGTGGACCCGCGCCACCGTCTCCTGGCCCGGGTAGCAGCCCTTGTCCAGGTGCACGTGCGTGCCGAGCAGGCCAGCCTCCTCCGCGATCACGTCGTCGGTCAGCTCCCGGCCCCAGCGCGGCAGGCCCCGCTCGATCCGGATCAGCTCCCACAGCTCCTCCGGCGCGCCGGCCACGCCGGCGGCGTCGAGCGCGGCGAGGGAGGCGGGCACGGCCGGGCCGACCAGGTCGAGCCCTAACGGGCCGCGGTGGACCGCGAGCCCCGGGCGGGCGACGGCGGCGTGGCCGTGCTCGGCGGGGGGCGTGGGCAGGCCCGCGGCGGCGACCACCGCGGCGGCGTCCGGTCCGAGCACGCTCAGCGCGCCGGGGCCCGGCGCCCCCACGACGACGTCGTAGCGGAAGACGAACCGGGCCAGCCGTTCGGCCAGCGCGGCGGCGGCCTCCGCCTCGGTGTCCAGCAGCACGCCGTCCGGCCGCACCGCCAGCCGGAAGGCGAAGTCGACCTTGCCCTTGGGCGAGAGCAGCAGCGCCTCGGCGGCGTCGCCCTCGCCCAGCTCGGCGGTGTGCTGGCTGCTGACGGCGTGCAGGTAGGGCAGCACGTCCCGGCCGCCGAGGGGGAGCACCCATAGGTCGGGGCGTGGCACCACCACCGCCCCGCCACGGGCGGCGGCGAGGGCGTCAGTGGTGCTGCCGAACTGGTCCACGGCCCCATGGTAGTGGCGCGGCGACCGGGGTGCGCCGGCTGGGGCTCGCGCGCTGCGGCCAAGCCACGCCCGCGAGCCCCGGCCGGTGCTCGGCTGAAGCGCGAGAGCCCGGCCGCACCGAGCGTGAGGCAATCCGCGTTGCGGAGCCACCGTCGGTGTGGCTAACTGGGCGCACGCGAGAAAGGAGGTGGTCCTGCTGCACAAACCGTCTAGGACCCGCGAGGTGACTGCCCACTAGGGCGACCCGCTCCCTTCATCGCGGGAACGGGATCGCCCGCGGAATCCAACCAGCTCACCGGACCCAGGGAGCCTCGGCCTGGTCCAGCCGGGGGGGAAGGCCGCGCGCGCGACGTTCCAACTCCCTGGGTTTCTCCTGCCCGCAGGTGCCTGGCCCGCTCAGCGCGATGCCGCGCCGACCAGCTCCTCCTCGCGGCGCTCGGGACGCTCCAGCGGCAGCGGCACGGCCGCCCGCTCGGGCGGCGGAGGCCGCTGCTCGCGGCGGCTCAGCAGCCAGCCGCCAGCACCCGCGGCGACCACGGCGAGCAGCGCCAGCAAGGCGCGGTAGTCGACCACGGCGACCAGCACGGCCCCGAGCGCGATCGCCAGCGTCTGCGGTGCCCCCACCATGGTGTCGAGCGCGGCGAACACGCGGCCCTGCAGGTGCGAGGGGGTCCTGCGCTGCAACAGCGTGGACGCGCTCACCACGATCCACGGCATGCTCCCGCCGAACAGCCCCACCCCCGCGAACACCGCCACGGGCGAGGAGAGGGCCAGCAGCGGCGAGGCCACCGCCACCAGGGCGATGCCGACGCCGGCGAGGCAGCCCTCGCCGCAGCGGCGGATCAGCGGGGCGGCGCTCAGGCCGCCGAGGAGCCCGGCCACCCCCTGGACCGTCAGCAGCAGGCCGAGGAACGAGGGCGGGCGCTGCAGCCCGCGGTCGACGACCGCGAACACCAGCGTCTCGCTGAAGCCGAACACCACCACCGTGACGGAGACGGCGATCGCCATCTGCCGCAGGACGACCGTCCTGGCGACGTGGCGCGCGCCGGCGGCCAGCTCCGCCCGCCAGCGGCGCCGGACCGGCTCCGGGGCCTGCTCGGCCACCCGCACCCGCGCCAGGGTGGCCGCGGCGACCAGGAAGGTGGCCGCGTCGAGGACCGCCACGGAGCCGCCGCCGAGCCAGGCGAACAGCCCGGCGCCCGCCACCGGGGCGACCAGCCGCAGGCCCTGCCTGATGGTGAGCAGGGCGCCGTTGCCGTAGGCCAGCAGCTCGTCGGGGAGCAGCAGGGTCAGCAGCGCGGACTGGCCGGAGCCCAGCACCGTGTAGGCGGCCCCGTACAGCACCATGACCAGGTAGACGAGCCAGACCTGGTCGCGGTCGTGCACCGCCAGCAGCGCGAGCACGACCGTCCCGGTGGCGAGGTTGGTGGCGATCAGCAGCGGCCGCCGGCGTACCCGGTCGACCAGCAGCCCGGCGAGCGGCGCCAGCAGCTGGGGCAGGCTGATGGCGAAGAACACCAGGCCGGCGGCGGTGGTGCTGCCGGTGAGGCTCTTCACCCAGATGCCGGCGGCGAGCCAGAGGGCGGTGTCGCCGAAGATCGACAGGGCCTGGCCGGCGAGGTAGAGCCGGGCGTCGCGCAGGGCCAGCACGCGGGACATGTCACTCTCCGGGGGCTCGGGAACGGGCCGACTGCACCGCCACGGCACCGATGGCGAAGGGGGATACGTGCCACCGGCCTCGAAAAGCTTGCAGGAGAGTGAAATAGCGACAGGCGGCCAGCCCCGGCCTGATACCCTCGCCCGATGACGCTGGAGTTCTTCTACACGATGCTGCTGGTCGTGATGCTGGGCGCGTCCGGCGTGTTCGCCATCTACGTGATCTACCGGCTGCTCAGGGGCTGAGCCTCACGTCGCGACCCGGACCGCTCCCGCGCGGCCGGAGATGATCAGCGCTCCCGGCGCGGCCACCACCCGCTCGACCTGGATGTCGGCTGGCAGCCGCGGCACCGGGACGTCGAACCGGAACAGCGACATCAGCTGGGCCGCGAGCGGGGCCGGGACCGGGGTCCCGCCCTCGATCCGGGTCGGGACGAACTCGATGTGGCCGTTGCGGGCGCCGATGGTGCCCGCGAGGCTGGCCTGCACCGGCTGGCCGGCCAGCGTGGTGGACACCGCGATCCGGACCCCGTCGCGGGTGAGCTGCACCGAGCCGCCCCGCAGGGCGTTGCGGAGCAGGCGGTTCACCTCGTCCTGGGAGAGCTCGACCTGACCGTCGGCGCGGCGCACGGTGATCGCGCCGCCCTCCCCCAGCAGCACCTCACGCGGGGCGCTGACGTCGTGGAGGTGGACCTCGACCCGCTCGGCGGTGACCCCGCGGGCGCGCGCGTCCGAGGCGGCGAGGTCGATCGCGTTGAAGCGCCCCAGCAGCAGGTGCGGCAGGAAGGGGAAGTCGCGCACCTGCACGATCGGGTGCTCGAGGTGGTAGCGGCGGGCGAGCGCGGTCGCCGCCTGGCCCTCGAAGTAGCGGGCCGCGGCGAAGTCGGCTCCGACCCCGGCGAGGATCAGGACGACGAGAACGATCAGCAGCTTCAGGCGCATGACCCGGCGAACCTACACTAACCTCCAGAGAACGGTGGCAGCAGGGCGAGCTCGGCCCCGTCGGGCACCGGGCTGGCCGGGTCGCTGCGGCGCTCGCCGTCCACCAGCACGCTCGCGTAGCCGAGCACGGCGTCGAAGCGCTCGTCGAAGCGCCCGCGCACCTCCGCGAGCACGCTGCCCAGCGTGCCCGGCGCCACCTCGACCTCGGGGACGCCGGCGGCCTCCCGCAGCGCCGCGAACAGCCGCACCCGGACCATCCCGCCTCCTGGGTTCCACCGGGGGCCACCGCTTCGCTCCTCGAGCCCCGGACCCTCGCGCCCCACCCGTCATCGTCGTTGTCCGGTTCGGGGACCGGATGCTAGCGTGCCGTTGGCCGGACGGCCGCGCAAGCTACCCGCCCGTGGCCAGCATCGCGCAGGCCAACCGGCGGCGTGAAGGAGACAGGTGGCCGAGCTTGTCTGCCTGACCAACCAAGCCGGGGGGGCGGGGGACGTCCTCCCCGCCCTTGCCTACCTCGACCACCGCGTGGTGATCCTGCCGCTGGACCCGTCCAGCCTCGCCGAGCTCGGCCAGGCGGACATGGTGCTGGTGGACGCGACCCGCGACCTGCTCCGCGCCCAGGCGCTCTGCCGCACGCTGCGCGAGGCCGACGGCGAGGGGGCCATCCTCGTGGTCATGCCCGAGGCCGGGCTGGCCGGGCTGCAGCCCGACTGGGGCGCCTCCGACTTCGTGCTTCCCCGCGCCGGGCCGGCCGAGGTCGAGGCGCGCGTGCGCCTGCTCGCCAAGCGTCGGCGCGCCCAGGAATCCGACGCCGCCGTGCGGGTCGGGGAGCTGGTCGTCGACCCCATCTCCTACCAGGTGCGGCTCAAGGGACGGCAGCTCGACCTCACCTACAAGGAGTTCGAGCTGCTGCGCTTCCTGGCGGCCCGGCCCGGCCGGGTGTGCACCCGCGCCCAGCTCCTGCAGGACGTCTGGGGCTACGACTTCTTCGGCGGCACGCGCACGGTCGACGTGCACGTGCGGCGCCTGCGCGCCAAGCTCGGCCCGGAGCACGAGTCGATGATCACCACCATCCGCGGCGTCGGCTACAAGCTCGTGCCCGCCGAGCAGGCAAGGGCCGAGCGCGGGACAAGCGAGCGACCAACCGAGGCTCAAGGGATCCCGGAAGAGGCCGAACAGGACTGAGAGAGTCCCGGTCCCTCTTCCCACGGAGCGCTCATGCCGGTCCTGCGCGTTCTGCTCTCGATCCTGCTCGCCGCCACCCTGCTCGGCGCCTCGCCGCTGGCCGAGGCGGCCTACGGCGACCGCTGCCGCCGGGCGGGCCACGACCCGACCGCCGAGGCCGACCTGCTGCGCTCGACCAGCAACCTGCGGGTGTACGTGCACCTCACCCGGCTGCGGACCAGCCTCACCCTCACCCGGATCGCCCAGCAGCACGCCAAGGCCCTGGCGGCCAGGCAGCGGCCGGGCCAGGTGCTGTGGCACACCAACATCGCGCCGTACGTGCGCAACTGGGCCTGGCTGGGCCAGAACGTCGGGGTGGGGCCGAGCGTCGCGTGGCTGCAGTACGCCTTCCTGCACTCGCCCGGACACCGGGCCAACATGTTCTACCGGCACGCCAACCGCATCGGGGTCGGCGCCTGGTGCGACGGCGGCGGCAGCCTCTGGGTGGCGGTCGACCTGATGCAAGCCAGGTAAGCTAGGTAGAAGACCTTTGACAGCGCGCCGACGGCGATGGCACCATCGGCGGGCTCTCACCGTGGGCCGCTAGCTCAGTTGGCAGAGCACCCGGCTTTTAACCGGGGTGTCGTCGGTTCGATCCCGACGCGGCCCACCCGGTTGATCCGGGGCCCCCATCGTCTAGTGGCCTAGGACACCACCCTTTCAAGGTGGCGACGCGGATTCGAACTCCGCTGGGGGCACAGGAGGACCCACCTGGTCCCGTGGAGCAGCTTGGCTGTGCTCGCCGCCCTGTCAAGGCGGAGGTCGCGGGTTCAAATCCCGTCGGGACCGCGGAACGGACCGAGGCCACGCGCCCGGTCCGCCCGGGCAGGTAGCTCAGTCGGTAGAGCGTGCGGCTGAAAACCGCAAGGTCGGCGGTTCGATCCCGTCCCTGCCCACTACAAGCGCCATCCGGCTTCCTCTGGGGTCAACGAGAGGTCAACGATCGACCCATTGACCGGGGAGCGGCTCCTGGCGCTCGACGCGGCCACGATCGGCCTCCTGCGAGCGTGCGGATGGGGCACGGCAGCCTCGCCGTGACGAGCGGCTATATCCACCGAGTCAGCGAAGCTGATCGCGCCGCCGCCGAGTACATCGGCACGCTGCTCGATGATGGGGTCGCCGGCTCTACTCCTGCATCAGACCCGTAGCCGGGAGGCAAAGACTGCCAGCTCAGAGGGCTTCTCTGTGCTGTCCGAGGCTCAGGACTGGGACGCGGCCTGGCCGGCCGAGATGGGCAAGTGTGGTAATTCCTTGTAGATCGTGCCGTAGTCCACGCTGATTCTGGTCACGGGGACGGCGTACATCCTTGCCACGCGGCCTCCCTGATCGTTGCCGGTCGAGTGCTGCTGCCGGGTCGGGCGATGCAGCTGTGGCAGCCTACGGTGACGCTCGGAGGCGTGACGATCCGGCCGTCACGCACCCGGCCGGCGGGTGGCTCGGGCCGGGGCGTGAGGATCGGTTGCCCAGCGCCTAGGCGTGTTTGCAACGTCACTCCAGCTACAGCACGCTTGCTGCGATGGTCGACTGATCCTGGGTGGCCTGCCGATCCGTGAACCGGCCGCCGCCTGCGGCCCTTCGACGCCCCGAAGGAGACGACCGAGCCGCGGTAGCCGCCATCGAGGAGGACGTCATGGGAGAGCTGGTCGTCAACATGTTCACGACGTTGGACGGGGTCCTGCAGGGGCCCGGCGCGCCCGACGAGGACCGTGAGGAGGGGTTGGGGTATGGCGGCTGGCAGGCGCCCTACTTCGACGAGGAGTCGGGGAAGGTCATCACCGACCACATCGCGGGGATGGATGCGCTGCTGCTGGGCCGCAAGACCTACGAGATCTTCGCGGCCTACTGGCCCGAGCAGCCGGCCGAGAACCCGATCGCGGCCCGGCTGAACGCCGCGCCCAAGTACGTCGCCTCGCGAACGCTGGACACCGTGGGGTGGACCAACTCCAAGCTGCTCCAGCGCGACGTGGCCGACGCGGTGGCGCGGGTCAAGGGGGAGTTCGGCCGGGTGGACGTCATCGGCAGCGGGAACCTGGTGCAGACGCTGCTGCGCAACGACCTGGTCGACCGCCTGAACCTGTGGGTGTTCCCGGTCCTGCTCGGCAGCGGCAAGCGGCTGTTCGCCGAGGGCACGGTGCCGACCGCGCTACGGCTGGTGGAGTCGGCTACCTTCCCCAGGGGCGCCGTGCACCTCACCTACGAGCGCGCCGGCAAGCCGACCTTCGGCAGCATGGCCTAGAGGCCGTACTTGGCGCGCAGGGCGTCGGCCTTGGCGCGGCAGGCGGCGGCCTCGTGCTCGAACGGCGTGCCAGATTTGCGCAGGTCACCGGCCCGCCAGGCGGGCTTCCCCTCTCCAGGGCCATCCGCGATTGGGCATCCTCGGGGTGGCTGCCTTCCCAGGACAGGAATTCTGGGCGCTGCGGATTCAATGTGCTATGTTCCCGCACGCTCTTTTCTGCTCGAACGTCACGGAGGGCGTGCGGGCGAACATCCTGGTCATCCCCACCATTACCGTCGCCGGGCCGGCGCACGAGCTGCAGGAGGAGCGCGATCTGTTGGCCGCGCGCCTGGCGGACAACGGATAGAAGCGACGGCCATCTGGACGAGGGGGACGGGATGGCGTGGACTCGGGCGAGGCGTCGCTGGGCGTGGACGCTCGCGCTCGTGCCGGCGGCGCTCGCGCTCGTGGTGCTCCTCACCGTGGAGCGCCGGCACGAGGAGCCCGCGCCGGTCGGCACCCCCGTGAACGTGCGACTCGACGATTTCCATGTCCGGCGGGACGTTGCCGTCGTGCCATCC
>DASUZB010000243.1:0-7062 GCA_036377075.1 Actinomycetes bacterium
CCCGCATCTCCCGAAGGAAGCGCTCCCGAAAGGCGGGGTCGCCAGCCAGGTCGGGCGGCAGCAGCTTGAGGGCCACCGGCCGGCCGCCGAGCCCGACCTCTTCGGCCCGGTAGACCACGCCCATGCCGCCGCGGCCGACCGGCACGACGATCCGGTAGCCGGCCACCACCGCGCCCACGGCCGGGTCGGTGGCCATCGTCACCTCCACGCCTCACGACCACGCAGGCCACCGTCTACCCGGCCATCCCGCCGGGCAACCGAAGACCCGCCGGGACGGTCGGTCGGGCCAGCCTCGCAGGGTGACGGGGGCACGCCATACACTCTCGACGTCGTGCGCCGCGCACTCGGTCGAGCAGGCGAGGTGAGCCGCCGTGGCGACACCTGAATCGACAGCGGACCGGTCGGCCGTGGTCACGGGCGCCGCCCGCGGCATCGGCCGCGCGATCGCCCTTCGGCTCGCGCGCGACGGCCTGGACGTCACGGTCAACGACCTCCCAGCGGCGCACGCCGAGCTGGATGGGCTGGTCGAGGAGATCAAGGCGCTCGGGCGTCGTGGCGTCGCGGCCGTTGGCGACGTCGGCGTCGAGGGCGACGTCGACGGTCTGGTGCGGACGCATGTGGAGGTTCACGGCGGGCTCGACGTCATGGTCGCGAACGCCGGCGTGGCAGTCACGGCCCCACTGGTGGACACGACCGCCGAACAGTGGGAGGTGACGATGCGCGTCAACGTGGCGGGTGTCTTCCACTGCTACCGGGCTGCCGCGCGTCAGATGATCGCCCAAGGCCGCGGCGGACGGCTCATCGGCGCCGCTTCCGTCGCCGCCCACCGCGGCGGGCGGTGGCAGGGGGCCTACTCGGCGTCGAAGTTCGCGGTCCGGGGCCTCAGCCAGGCCGTGGCGCAGGAGCTCGCGGAGTACGGCATCACCGTGAACGTGTACAGCCCCGGCGTCGTGCAGACGCCGATGTGGGACTCGATCGACGAGTCGATCACCGCCCGCCAGGGCACCCCCGTGGGCACGGCGATGGCGGCGATGCTGTCCAGCATCCCGCTCGGCCGGCTCGAGACCCCGGACGACGTGGCCGGGGTCGTCTCCTTCCTCGCCTCCCCGGACGCGGCCTACATCACCGGACAGTCCATCGTGGTCGACGGCGGCATCTGGTTCTCCTGATTCCCAACCCCTGCTGATCCCACCGGCCTCAGACCCACGAGGAGGGTGCCGTGCGCCTCTACCTGGACACCGCGGACCGTGCCGCCGCCGAGGACCTGCTGCGCACCGGGCTCTTCGCCGGGCTCACCACCAACCCCATGATCCTCCAGCGCTCCGGGCTCGGCGCCGCCCATGCGCCGGAGATCCACGAGTGGGCGGTCGCCGCCGGTGCGCGCGAGGTGTTCTTCCAGGCGTGGGGGGAGGACGCGGACAGCTTGGTCGAGCGTGGCGAACGGCTGCGGGAGCTCGGGCCGGAGGTCGTCGTGAAGGTGCCCGCCTCGCGCGCCGGCGCCGCCGCCTGCGCCCGGCTCGCCGCACGCGGCGCCCCCACGCTGCTCACGGCGGTGTATGCGCCGGGGCAAGTTCTCGTCGCGGCGGCGGCCGGGGCCACGTACATCGCCCCGTACCTGGGCCGGCTCAACGACGCCGGCCGCGACGGCGTCGCCGAGGTGACGGCGATGCAGGAGGTCCTCGCGGCCACCGGGGCCAGCACCAAGATCCTGCTGGCGAGCGTCCGCGACGTCCCGAGCATGGTCAAGCTCGCGCGTCGAGGCATCGACTGCTTCACGATCGGGCCCCCGGTGGCCGAGGCGTTCTTCGCCGAGCACCTCACCGCGGCCGCGGTGGCCGCGTTCGAGGACGCGGCGCGGGAGACGTCCGCGTGACTGCCGCGCCCGGCACCGACCCGGCGGTCGTGATAGCGGGCGACGCGCTCGTCGACCTCACCCCGACGACGACGGTCCGTGGCACCGCCGCGTACGAGCCGCATCCCGGCGGGTCGTGCCTCAACGTGGCCGTCGGCCTGGCGCGCCTCGAGGTACCAACGGCATTCCTCGCCAGGGTGTCCAGCGACGCGTTCGGCCAGCTGCTCCGCCGGCACCTGACGGCCTCGGGAGTCCTGCCGAGCTACCTGGTCGACACCGACGACCTGACGACGCTTGCCGCCGTGCACCTGCGCGACGGCCAGGCGACGTACTCCTTCCACGCGGCAGGCGCGGCCGACCGCGGGTTGCTGCCCGAGCACCTGACGGCGCTGCCCGACGGCGCGGCGCTGCCCTCCGGAGCCGCCCTCCACCTCGGGTCGATCGCGCTCGTCCTCGAGCCGGTCGCCTCCACGCTCGAGGGGCTGCTCCGGCGCGAAGCCGGGCGCCGGGCCGTCAGCCTCGACCCCAACGTGCGGCCGGGGCTGATCCCCGACCGAGAGGCCTACCTGCGCCGCTTCGCGGGCTGGGTGCCGTTGGTGGACGTGCTGAAGGTGAGCGAGGAGGACCTCGCGTGGCTGTACCCGGGCGACCCCGAGGACGAGGTCGTCGCGGGCTGGCTCGCCGCCGGCGTCTCCCTCGTCGTGGTGACCCACGGCGCGGACGGCGCCCGCGCCAGCACGCCGTCGGCGTCGGCGAGCGTCGCCGCGCCGCCGGTCGCCGTCGTGGACACGGTCGGCGCCGGGGACGCGTTCACGGCCGGCGCCCTGGCCCACCTGCACGAGCGGCGCCTGCTTGCCCGCGGCGCCCTACGGGCCCTGGACGGCCCACGCCTCACCAAGCTGCTGCAGGCGGCGTGCCTGGTCGCCGCCGACACCTGCACGCGCGCCGGGGCCGACCCGCCCCGTCGCCGCCACCTCGACGCGCACGCCGGGCGCGCTCCACGGGAGGTCGCGGTGAGCATGGCCGACCTGGTGGAGCGCGCCCGGGCGCTGGCGGTGCCCGGCCGCCGGCAGTCGCTCGGCATCACCGGACCGCCCGGCGCCGGTAGGAGCAAAGTGGCCACCGCGCTCGTCGCAGCGCTGGGGCCGGAGACCGCCGTGCTGGTGCCGACGGACGGCTTCCACCTCTCCAACGCCACGCTGCAGGCCCTGGGCCGGCGGAACCGGAAGGGGGCCTGGGATACCTTCGACGCCGACGGCTACCTCCACATGCTGCGGCGGTTCCGCTCGCGCGAGGATGCCGTCGTCTACGCACCCGACCTCGACCGCGAGCACGACGAGTCGATCGGCGCGGCGCTGCCGGTACCACGCGCCATCCCCCTCGTCGTTACGGAGGGGAGCTACCTCCTGCTCGACCGCGGGCGGTGGGGCGAGGTCCGCGAACTGCTCGACGAGACGTGGTACGTCGACGCGCCGGAGGACGTCCGGCTCGGCCGCCTCGTCACACGGCATGAGCAGCCCGGGATGGAGCAGGAGCGAGCAGCGGCGTGGGCACACGGTACCGACCAGGTCAACGCCGACCTGATCGCGTCGACGCGCCCTCGGGCGGACCTCGTCGTGCGGCTGCTGGACTAGGCGAAGGGAGGGATCGGGCTGCTCGTGCTCGACGTGGTGCTGGCCCTGTTCCGCCTCGGCCTTGTGGTCGACGCGTTTCGCAGCGCCCAACTCCGCCGGGGGCCGCCGTCCTCCGGACGCTACGCCGTCCCGCTGGCCGGGCTGGCCGTTATCGCGGGCACCACGCTCTCCCCCCGGCAGGCCATGGCGTTCGTTCGACATCCGGCCCGGGCGCCAGCACCTGGACGGCCCGGCTGCCCTCGCGTACGCGCGTTCGCGCTACGGCACCAGCGACTACGACCGCATGCGCCGGCAGCGCTGCCTGCTCTCCGCCCTCGCCGGGCAGGCCGGCCCGGCCGCGATGCCGCGCGCCCTCCCAGGGTTGGCGCCGAAGGTTCAGCGCAGCGTGTCGACCGACATCCCGGACGGGAGCTGCCCCCGCTAGCCAGCCTGGCGAGCAAGGTGCGCCGGGACCGCATTGTCATGGTCGGCTTGACGCCGCCCCGCTTCGCCCTCGCCCGCGATCCGGCTGGCTACCCGATCGTCGATGCGCCGGCTGTGCGGGCCGCCGTCGGCCAGGTCCTGCAACACCCCGAGGCCGCGCGCCCCGACGGTGGCCAGCCGACCACCGCCCGCTGCGGCTAGCCAGCGGCGCCAGCGAATCCCGCGGAGACTTGGGATGACCGCACGGTCGGATGGGCGCCGAACCGGGCCCCGAGCTGCTGCTCCAGGCGGCGACCTGCTCGTTGCAGCGACGCTCGCAACCCGGGCACTTTCTCACTGGCCACGTACCGTGAGCGGTGGCCTCACCTTGGGCAGAGGATTGCAGGGCAGCCGTCGGCCGCCAGCGGAATGACCTCCCGCCTACCCGAGCCAGGCTGCGCAGCGTTCGGCCATCATGATCGTGGGGATGTTGGTGTTGGCCGCCGGGATGGTTGGCATGATCGAAGCATCCACCACCCAGAGCCCATCGACGCCATGCACACGGCCTTGCGCGTCGACCACCGCGAAAGGGTCGTCGTCTCGCCCCATTCGGCAGGTTCCGACCGGGTGGAAGTAGGTGCTGGCGTCCGCCCGGACCGCCGCCTCCAGCTGTGGCCCATCATCGGCAACGGCCGCGCCTGGGTACCGCTCCGCCCCCAGCAGGCCACCAAGGGGATCGGTCCGCGCCAGCCGCCGAGCGATGCGGACACCCGCGAGTAGGCCAGCCAGGTCGTCGGGGTGATCCAGCAGGCCGAGCTCGACGATCGGGGCGGTGGCCGGGTCAGCGGACCGGAGCCGCAGCCGACCTCGCGCGCGGGGCTTGAGCAACGCCACCCACAGCCACGCGATCGCGGGATCGTCCGCCGCCTCGGCCAGCCGATGCCCGAGCACCACGTGCAGGTCTGGACTGGCGCCCGTGGGCGTCCTGGCCGCCGTGAGCATCGCCTGGAACCACGGCATCCCTGCTCGGGCGGGCACGTCCGTGGTGAAGACCACACCGACGCCGGGATGGTCTAGGAGGTTGGCGCCCACAGCGGGTCGGTCGGCCACCACAGGGATGCCCAGGGCGCCCAGCGCCGCGGCCGGCCCGATCCCCGAGCGCAGCAAGATCGCCGGGCTCCCGAAGCTCCCAGCAGCCAGGATCACCCGACCGGCCGGCAGCGTCTTGGCCGGCTCGGCGAGGCGGACACCGACCGCTCGCCCGCCCTCGATGACCACCCGGTCGACCAGCGCGCCGCTGCGGACAGTGAAGTTGGGCCGCGTGCGGGCCTGGGCCAAGTACGTCAGCGCCGTGCTCTGGCGGATCCCGCCGACGACGTTGACCGGCGCCGGCCCCGCCCCCATCGCCCCAGGCGCGTTGTGGTCGGCGATCAGTTGGTAGCCGGCGACAGCGCAGGCGTCCAGGAAGGCCCGTGCCAAGGGATCCAGCTCCTCGATGCCGGGCCGACGGATCGGCAGTGGCCCGTCGCGGCCATGCCACTGATCATCCCCGTCAAGGTCGCGCTCCAAAGCGCGGAAGAACGGCAGGACCTCGGCGAACGACCAGCCGGGATTCCCCAACGCGGCCCACTCGTCGTAGTCGCCGGGGGCGCCGCGCAGCGCGAACCCCGCGTTGGTTGCCGAGCAGCCCCCAACGAGGCGGCCCCGGTACAGCTCCAGGCGCCGGCCGAGAGCCCCCGGCTCGCTGCGATAACCCCAGTCGTGGCTGAACGCCGGCGATAGGCCGCTGGCTATCTCCGGCGGCAGGCCAGCCTGGTCCGGGTAGTCCGGGCCGGCCTCCAGAAGCGTCACCGAGCAGCTCGGGTCCTGGCTGAGCCGGGCGGCGAGCACGCACCCGGCCGATCCCGCCCCGACAATCACCACCTCGCATCGCATCGCACCTCCCCAACCCAGGAACGTCAGCTTGGGCAGGGTCGCACACCCACGATCGCTCAGGCTGACGCAGCCCTCCCTGCTGCGGCGATGACGCTTCGAGGAACCAGGAGCTCATCCCGCGCGCGGCGAGCGCGACTGGCCAGTCGGCTAGGCGCTGCAAGAACCGCTGCTGCTCTGGTGGTGCGGTAGGGATGACGGCGAGGAAGTCGTCCGGTCATGCGAACAAGTACGCGGCCTCGTGCGGGGGCGCCGCGGCCGGTGCGGCTTCGGTGCGCCAGCGTTCGAGTTCGGCCGGCTGGGGACTGGGACGCGGGCGCCGTTGACGTCGGAGGCGTCGACCGTGACCAGGTCGATCAGCAGCCTGTCGGTGAGGCCTCGAGGTAGCCGACCCAGCCGCACCGCCTCGGCCGGGCGGCGTCGAGCACGATCACGATGCGGAACCGGCCCTTGGTCAGGCTCTCGGCTAGGCCCTGGTCGAACGCCGCTGTGTCGAGGGAGCGTTCCTGGTCGCCGTCGCCGGCTACCGCCGCGATCAGGCGTCATGGCCGCGCCGCCGCAGGTGGCCGCCGAGCACCGTCCGCTCCAGCTCCGCGCGATCCAGGCCGTGCAGGTACGTGGTGTAGGTCAGGACCTGGGCGACGACAGCCCGGCGGGCCGGACTCCAGAGCAGGTTCTCGGGAAGGCCAAGCTGGGCAGAAGAGGGCGCTGATGCGTCGCCACAACTCCGGGACAGGACACGCTAACGGCGCGAGCCGCTTTCGAGCCCGCGCCAGCGGGCCAGGGTGACGTCCGCCGCCCTCCGGCCGTCGTCCGCGAGCCGGCGGCCGAGGGGCCGGCCCGGTGCGTCGCCGACGCGGGCGGCCACGCGGCTGGCGCCGGTGGCCATGCCGCTCCTGAGGCCGCGCCAGCCTGCCACGGCCACGCCCGCCGCCTGCAGAGCCGCGGCAGCGACGCCGCTCCTGAGCTCGCGCCAGCCTGGCTCGGCTGCGCCCGCTGCCCAGCGGGTTCCGGTTGCCACGCCGCGCCTCAGCCCGTGCCAGCCTGCCCGGGTCGCGCCGGCCGCGCGGCGGCTGCCGCTGGCCACCGCGGGCTTGAGCTCGCGCCAGCCGGCCTCGGTCGCCCCCGCCGCCCAGCGAACTCCGCTGGCCACCGCGGGCTCGAGCTCGCGCCAGCCGGCCAGCGTCGCGCCGGCCGCCCAGCGGGCTCCGTCGGCGACGCCGCGCTGGAGCTCGCGCCAGC
>DASUZB010000244.1:0-34290 GCA_036377075.1 Actinomycetes bacterium
GGCGGCGGGCGGGGCCGCGGAACTGGCCGGCGCGGGTGCCCTGTCGCCGGCGGCGGGCACGGGCGCCCCGCTGGCGCCGGGGGCCGGCACCCCGCCGGCGGTCGGCGCGGGGACCTCGGCGGCGGGAGCGGTGGCGGGGGAGGGCTGCGTGGCGGCGGGGGCCGCCGGCGCGGCCGACGCGGACTCCGCCGCCTCCAGGGTCTGGCGCAGGCACTGGGCGAACTCGCCGAACAGCTTGGCGGAGACGTCCTGGACGGCGCCGCGGCCGAAGGACGCGACCCGGCCGGTGAGGTGGAGGTCGGTCGAGACCGACATGCGCGTGCGGCTGTCGGAGATGGCCTCGAGGCGGGTGTCGACCTTCGCCTTGGCGGTGCCGCCGCCGCGGACGTCGCGGCCGTTGGCCGACATCTGGGCGCTGTGGGCCGCCTCGTCGACCTCGTCGAGCACCACCGTGCCCTTGTAGGAGAGGTTGATCGGGCCGAGCTTGACCCGCACCGTGCCCTCGTAGGTGCGCTCGTCCACCACCTTGGTGAGGGTCGCCCCCGGCATGCACGGCGCCACCCGGGGCACGTCGTTGACCAGCGCCCAGACGCGGTCCAGGGGCGCGTCGACCTCGACCGTCTGCTCGATCTTCATCCCCGCTCACCTCCGGCCGTCGCGCGGCTCATCGGGTGGGATTATGAGGTGCCCTGTCCAGCTGGGGACTACCCCGCCTGGCCGCGAGCACGTCGCGCGCCCGCGTCAGGCCGGCCTCGTCGTCCACGTCGAGGTCGCTGCCGAGCCGGCCGACCTCCACCGCGGCGACCCACTCGGGGTGGTCGGCGAGCAGCCCGCGAGCGCCCTCGTCGCCGGCCAGCCCGCGCAGCTGGTCGACCACGGCCCGGTCGAACAGCTTCGGGTGCCCGGTACGCCCGTGGTACGCGGCGCTGACCACCGGCCCGGCCCCGCGCCGCCACGCGTCCACCAGCCGGCCGACCACCGCGTCGCCCACCAGCGGCTGGTCGCCGAGGGCGACCACCACCGCCCCGGGTGCACCCATGTCACCGTCCGCGGCGACGTCGGCGAGGGCCTGCGCCAGGACCCGGCCCATGCCCTGCTCCCAGTCCGGCACCAGCAGCGGCCGTGCCCGGTGCAGGTCGACGCCGGCCAGCACCTCGTCCGCGTAGGCCCCGAGCGCGACCACCAGGTCGTCGAGCGGCGCCGCCGACATGGCCGCGAGCACGTGCTCCAGCAGCGGCCGCCCGTCCAGCTCGGCGAGCTGCTTGGCGCGCCCCATCCGCGCCGCCCTGCCGGCGGCCAGCACCACCCCGAGCACTCGATCCGGCACGGCGGACCTCTCCCTTGGCCTCGAAGATCCCGCCGAGCCTACCCGAGGCCAGAGCAGGGATCCCGGCAAAGGACCCGACAGCTGCGGGGGGCGGAGCCCCCCGCACACCCCCCGAAACACGATCTGGGGGGAGCTGTCTTGGGCTCCCCCGAATGAATCAGGATTCTCCCAGCTCTTCGCGCTCCTTGAGGGAGTGGACCGGCGCGCCGCGGTCGCGCAGGCGGCCACCGGCGCGGCCGTGCCTGGCGGCGATCACCTCGGCCAGGATCGAGACGGCGGTCTCCTCCGGCGTCTGCGCGCCGATGTCGAGGCCGATCGGGCCGCTGATGCGGGCGATGTCGTCGTCGCCGAAGCCGGCGGCGCGCAGCCGCTCCAGGCGCTCGCCGTGGGCGCGGCGGCTGCCCATCGCCCCGATGTAGGCGACCGGGCTCTTCAGCAGGGCCTCGAGGGTGGGGTCGTCGAAGCGCGGTTCGTGGGTGAGCACGGCGGCGTAGGTCGCGTCGTCCAGCTGCGCCTCGGCCAGGTACTCCTGCGGCCAGGCGACCACCACCTCGTGGGCGTCGGGGATGCGCTCGGAGGTGGCGAAGCGCTCCCGCGGGTCGACCACGACGACGTGGAAGCCGGCCTGGCGCGCCGCCCTGGCCAGGGCGGCGGCGAAGTCCACCGCGCCGATGATCAGCAGGCGCGGCCTGGGCGCGAACACGTCGACGAACAGCTGCCGCCCGGCCACCTCGCGCACCGCGGACTCCTCGCCGCTGAGCAGCTCGCGGGCGAGCGCCGCCGCCCGTTCGTCGAGCGCGGCGTCGCCGAGGGTCCCCTCGGCCTCCTCCGCGGTGACCAGCAGCTTGGCCCCCAGCCCCTGGCCCGCGACGACGGTGACCAGCGCCCCGCGCCGGCCGGCGCGGACCAGGTCGCGGACCGCCTCGAAGCTGACCCGGTCGGCCACCTCAGGGCACCGGCTCGACGAACACGTCGATCACGCCGCCGCAGGCGAGGCCGACGTCCCAGACCATCTCGTCGGTGATGCCGAAGGTCACCAGCCTCGGCTGCTCACCGGCGAGCACGTGGCCGGCCTCCTCGAGCACCGCGCCCTCGACGCAGCCGCCGGAGACGCTGCCGATCCAGCGGCCGTCCTCGCAGATGGCCATCTTCGAC
The DNA here is from genome assembly GCA_036377075.1 of Actinomycetes bacterium. Lineage (GTDB taxonomy): Bacteria > Actinomycetota > CALGFH01 > CALGFH01 > CALGFH01 > DASUZB01. The sequence continues at coordinate 2,483 of DASUZB010000244.1, forward strand.
CCCGGGGGCCGGGGCGCCGAGCCCTGCACCCGGGTCACCGTCGCCAGCGCGACCTTGTGGCCGTCGGCCCGCCACGCCTCGACGGCGTCGAGCACGTCCCGCATCGTTGCTTCCCCCTGCCAGATCGTGCCGGTGGCGCTCCGGGTAGCGCCTCCGGGAGGCTCGACTGCCCAGCTTACGGCGTACGGGCATAACTGCCAACGCTTGCAATCCAGGGCGAACGTTCTATCGTGCGAGGGGTCGACCAGCGGCGGCCAACGTCGGTGTGCCGGGGGGCAGGGCCCGTGGCTGCGGCCGGGGCCGATCCTCCGACCGCCGGGAGGGAGGAGGTGGCGGCCCTTGAGGCGCATCACCTGTGCGGTCAACGGGGTACGGCGGGAGGCGGAGGTCGAGCCCCGGCAGTTGCTCGTCTACTTCCTGCGGGAGACGCTCGGTCTCACCGGCACGAACGTGGGCTGCGACACGTCGTCCTGCGGGGCCTGCACCGTCATGGTGGACGGTGAGTCGGTGAAGTCCTGCACGATGCTCGCCGTGCAGGCCGACGGGTGCGAGATCACCACCATCGAGGGCCTCGCCTCCAACGGCGAGCTCCACCCACTGCAGGAGGCCTTCAGGCAGAACCACGGCCTGCAGTGCGGCTACTGCACCCCGGGCATGATCATGGCCGGGCTGGGGCTGATCCAGGACGGCACGCCCATGACGGACGAGGCGGTCCGCCTCGGCCTGGAGGGCAACCTCTGCCGCTGCACCGGCTACCAGAACATCGTCGCGGCGATCCAGGATGCGGCCGGCAAGCTCCACCAGACCGCGGACGCGCAGGGAGGCGTCTGATGACCCAGGTAGCTGATCAGGAGGCCGCCAAGCGCTGGGTCGGCGGCGGGGTCCTGCGCAAGGAGGACCCGGAACTGCTCACCGGGCAGGGTCGCTTCGTCGACGACCTCGCCCTGCCGGGGATGCTGTGGATGTCGCTGGTCCGCTCCCCGGTCGCCCACGCCAACCTGACCAGGGTCGACGTCTCCGGGGCGCTGAAGATGCCGGGGGTCGTGGCCGCCTTCACCGGCCAGGACCTCGCCTCGGAGTGGGCCTCGGCGATGCCCTGCGCCTGGCCGATCGCCGACCGCGTCCTGCCCGACCCGAACACCGCCGACCCGCGCATCGCCGACCACTGGCCGGTGGCCAAGGACAAGGTCCGCTACTCCGGCGAGGTCGTGGCCGTGGTGGTGGCCGACAGCCGCGAGCACGCCGCCGACGCGGTCGAGGCGGTCGAGGTCGACTACGACGAGCTGCCGGTGCTGACCCGCGTCGAGGAGGCGCTCGCCGAGGGTGCCCCGCTGGTCCACGAGGAGCTCGGCACCAACCGGATGTACACCTGGTCGTTCTCCAGCGGCGAGGTGGACCGCATCTTCGACGAGGCCCCGGTGGTGGTGAAGCAGCGCTACTACCACCCGCGCCTGATCCCCAACGCGATCGAGCCCCGCGGCGTGCTGGTCGCGCCCGTGCCCGCCCAGGGCGAGTACACCATCTACTCGGCGACCCAGATCCCCCACATCCTCAAGACCCTGATGTCCCTGGTGATGGGCATCCACGAGGCCAAAGTCCGGGTGATCGCCCCCGACGTCGGCGGCGGCTTCGGCTCCAAGCTGAACTTCTACGCCGAGGAGGCGATCGCGGTCGCGGTCGCCAAGCGCCTCGGCATGCCGGTCAAGTGGATCGAGGAGCGCTCCGAGGGCTACCTCGCCACCATCCACGGCCGTGACGTGATCCAGGACATGGAGGTGGCCGCGACCGAGGAGGGCCGGCTGCTCGCCACGCGGGTCAAGCTGACCGCCGACTTCGGCGCCTACTCCCAGCTCGTCACCCCAGGCATCCCGCTGCTCGGCGCCTGGCTGTACCACGGCCCCTACGACTGCCAGGCGTACGGCTTCGAGTGCACCGGCGTGTACACCAACAAGACGCCCACGGACGCCTACCGCGGGGCGGGCCGCCCCGAGGCGACCTACGCCGTCGAGCGGATCATGGACGCGCTGGCCGAGCGCGTCGGCAAGGACACCGACGAGATCCGCGAGATCAACTTCATCCCACCGTTCACCGAGGCCACGACGGTCGCCAGCGGCTTGGCCTTCGACTCCGGCAACTACGCGGCCAGCTTCGCCAAGGCCAAGCAGTTGGTCGGCTGGGACGAGGTGCGCCGCGAGCAGGCCGAGCGCAACCAGGCGGCCGCCGCCGACGGCCGCGGCACGCTGCTCGGCATGGGCATCTCGACCTACATCGAGATGTGCGGCCTGGCCCCGTCCCAGGTGCTCGCCGCGCTCAACTACGGCGCCGGCGGCTGGGACGCGGCCACCATCCGCTGCCACCCGACCGGCAAGGTCACCGTCATCACCGGCACCTCGCCGCACGGGCAGGGGCACGTCACCACCTGGTCGCAGATCACCGCCGACGCCCTCGGGGTCGACCCGGACGACGTCGAGGTGCTGCACGGCGACACCGCCGTCTCGCCGGTCGGCATGGACACCTACGGCAGCCGCAGCATCTCGGTCGGCGGCACCGCCCTGTTCAAGGCGGCCGAGAAGATCCGCGCCAAGGCCAAGCGGATCGCCGCCCACGAGCTGGAGGTGTCAGAGGACGACCTGCAGTGGGTCGACGGCAAGTTCCAGGTCGCCGGCGCGCCCGACAAGGCCAAGACGATCCCGGAGATCGCCTTCACCGCCTGGACCGCCCACGCCCTGCCCACCGACGAGGAGCCGGGCCTGTTCGCCACCGCCGTCTGGGACCCGCCCAACTTCACCTTCCCGGCCGGCGCCCACATCGCCGTGGTCGAGGTCGACCAGGAGACCGGCAGGGTGGAGATCGTGAAGTACGTGGCGGTCGACGACTGCGGCACGATCATCAACCCGATGATCGTCGACGGGCAGGTGCACGGCGGCGTCGCCCAGGGCATCGCCGAGGCCCTCTACGAGGAGGCCGTCTACGACGACGACGGCGTGCTGGTCACCGGCAACATGAGCACCTACCGCGTGCCGTCGGCCGCCGAGCTGCCCTCGTTCACGCTCGACCGCACCGTCACCCCGTCGTCGACCAACCCCATGGGCGTGAAGGGCATCGGCGAGGCCGGCACGATCGCGGCCCCGCCGGCGATCGTCAACGCCGTCGCCGACGCCCTGCAGGCGGTCGGGGTCGGCTTCGTCGACAAGCCGGTCAGCGCCGAGCGGGTGTGGCGGGCGATCCAGAACGCCCGCGGCGACGGCCACGCCGAGCGCGCCGACGCCGTCGCCGGCACCGGTGCGGCCAGCATGACGCCGCAGGCCAGCGCGTACGGGGACGCCGACCAGGGCAGCGAGGGGGGTGCGCAGTGATCCCGGCACCGTTCGACTACGAGGTGGCCGAGTCGGCCGACCACGCCGTCGCCCTGCTCGGCCAGCACGGCGAGGACGCCAAGCTGCTCGCTGGCGGGCACTCGCTGCTGCCGCTGATGCGGCTGCGCCTGGCCGCGCCGTCGGTGGTGATCGACATCGGCCGCCTGCGCGACCTCGACTACGTGCGCGAGAACGGCGAGACCATGGCGGTCGGCGCGCTCGCCACCCACGACCAGGTGCACCGCAGCGAGCTGCTGCGCCAGCACTGCCCGCTGCTGGCGCACACCGCCGGCGAGATCGGCGACCCGCAGGTCCGCCACCGCGGCACCATCGGCGGCTCGGTGGCCCACGCCGACCCCGCCTCCGACATCCCGACCGTGCTGGTGGCGCTCGACGCCGACCTGGTGGTCCACGGGCCCGCCGGCGACCGCACCGTGCCGGCGCGGGAGTTCTTCCACGGCATCTTCGAGAGCGCGCTCGGGCCGCAGGACCTGCTCACCGAGATCCGCGTGCCGAAGGTGACGGGCGGCTGGTCGTACCAGAAGTTCAACCCGCGCGCCCAGGACTGGGCGATCGTCGGGGTGGCCGCCCAGGTCCGCGACGGCCGCACCGCGGTCGCGCTGACCAACATGGGCGAGACCCCGCTGCGCGCCGGCGCGGTGGAGGAGGCGCTCGCCGCCGGGGCCGACCCGGCCGCCGCGGCCGAGCAGGCCCTGGAGGGCACCCACCCGCCCAACGACGCGCTGGCCAGCGCGGAGTACCGCCGCCACCTCGCCCTGGTGCTGACCCGCCGGGCACTCGAGGAGGCGGCGGCCCGCTGACCGCCAGCGACACGCCCGGGGAGGGCGCCCGGCGCGGCGCCCTCCCCGTCTCCTCGGTCGACGAGCTCGGCGCGGCCCTGCGCGAGCACGCCTACCTGGCCGACCACGGCCTGGCCACGGCCGTGTGGCTGGCGCTCGCGCTCGACAAGCCGCTGCTGCTCGAGGGCGAGGCGGGGGTCGGCAAGACCGAGGTCGCCAAGGTGCTCGCCGAGCTGCTCGGCCGGCAGCTGGTGCGGCTGCAGTGCTACGAGGGCATCGACGCCAGCCAGGCGCTGTACGAGTGGGACTACTCGCGCCAGCTGATCGCGGTCAGGGCGGCGCAGCTCGGCGAGCAGGGCGTCGGCGACCTGTTCGGGCCGGAATTCCTGGTGGAGCGGCCGCTGCTCGCCGCGGTGCGGGCGGGGTCGACGGCGGTGCTGCTGATCGACGAGCTCGACCGGGCCGACGACGAGTTCGAGGCCTTCCTGCTCGAGGTGCTCTCCGAGTTCGCGGTCACCATCCCGGAGATCGGCCGGGTGGACGCGGGCCACCCGCCGGCGGTGGTGATCACCTCCAACCGCACCCGCGAGCTGCACGACGCGCTCAAGCGCCGCTGCCTGTACCACTGGATCGACCACCCCTCGCTGGAGCGCGAGGTCGAGATCGTGCGCGTGCGCGCCCCGGAGGTGCCCGAGACGCTCGCCCGCCAGGTGGCCGCGGCCGTCGCCAGGCTGCGGGAGATGGACGTGGCCAAGCGCCCCGGCGTGGCCGAGACGATCGACTGGTCCAAGGCGCTCGCCTTCCTCGGCGCCGACCGGCTCGAGCCGGAGACCGCCGCCGCCACCCTCGGCGCCCTGCTCAAGGACCACGACGACATGCGGCTCGTACGATCCCAGCTCGACCGGGTGCTCGGGGACACGTGAGCGCGGCCAGTGGGCCTGGCTCGCTTCAGGCGGCCAACGTCGCCGACGCCGCCCTGGAGCGGCTGGTCGGCTTCGGCCGCCTGCTCCGTGCCCGCGGCCTGCCCGTCGGCACCGGGCGCATCCTGGTGTTCTGCCGCGCCGCCGCCGCGCTCGCCGCCGCCGATGCGCTCGACCGTGACGGGCTCTACTGGGCCGGCCGGGTCGCCATGGTCGCCCGCCGCGAGCAGCTCGGCGCCTACGACGAGGCGTTCCGGGCATGGTTCCCGGACGCGCGCGACGAGGTCCTCGCCACCGTCGCCGGCTGGGTGCCGACGGTACGGGCGCCCGGCGAGCTCGAGGTGATCCTCGAGGAGGGCACCCAGGAGGAGTCCTGGCGGGTCGCGGAGGAGGGCGGCGAGGCCGTCGTCGGCGTGCTGGCCTCGGGCGCGGAGGTGCTGCGCTCGAAGTCGTTCGCCGAGCTCTCCGAACAGGAGCGGCGCGCCGCCTACGCCGCCATCCGCGAGCTGGCCCTCGACCTGCCGACCAGGCACGCGCGCCGCTGGCGGCCGTCGCCCTACGGGCGTCGCTTCGACCAGCGCCGCACCCTGCGCGCCTCGCTGCGCACCCAGGGCGAGCCCTTCCGCCGCGCCTGGCGCGAGCGCCGCCGCAAGCCGCGCCCGCTGGTGCTGGTGCTGGACGTCTCCGGGTCGATGTCGACCTACTCGCGGGCGCTGATGCAGTTCGGCTTCGCCGCGATCCACGCGGGCAGGCGCGTGGAGGTGTTCTGCTTCGGCACGCGCCTGACGCGGGTGACCAGGGCGCTGCGGGCCGGCGACCCCGACAGGGCCCTGCGCGAGGTGGCCGCGCGGGTGAGCGACTGGGACGGCGGCACCCGCATCGGCGCCTCCCTCAAGGAGCTGCTCGACCGCTACGGCCAGCACGCCTTCCTGCGCGGCTCGGTGGTGGTGCTGTGCTCGGACGGGCTGGAGCGGGGCGAGCCGGAGCTGCTCGCCGCGCAGACGGCCCGCCTCGGCCGCCTCGCCCACCGCCTCGTCTGGGTCAACCCCCTCAAGGGCAGCCCGCGCTACCAGCCCCTCGCCCGTGGCATGCGCGCCGCCATGCCCCACGTCGACCGGTTCCTGCCCGGCCACAACCTGGAGAGCCTGGAGGCGCTCGCGGCATGCCTCGACTAAATCGGGAGGGAGCCCGAGACAGCTCCCCCCCGAACCCCCCCATCGGGTCCCTCGGCGGGATCCTTGCTCGGGCCCCAGACGGGTGCGGCGGGATCTCCGGGCCGGACGCCCTGCTGCGGTCGTCCGAAGGCCGGTGTACGGTTCGATGACCATGGACGGGACGGCGAAGGTGACGGTGCTCCTCACCGGGGAGCCGCTGTCGCTGGACGCCGCGTTCCGGGCGGTCGTCTCGCCGGCGTGCGGCGGCACGGCCCTGTTCGTCGGCACCACCCGCAGCCCCAACCAGGGCCGCGAGGTCGAGGAGCTGGAGTACGAGGCCTACCAGGAGCTGGCCAGGCCGGCGCTGGAGCGGGTCGGGCGGGCGTCCGCCGCCCGCCACGGGCTCGGCGCCGTCTACCTCGCCCACCGCGTCGGGGTGGTGCCCGTCGCCGAGCCGAGCGTGGTCGTTGCCGCGGCCGCGCCGCACCGCGACCAGGCGCTCACCGCCTGCCGGGAGCTGATCGACGAGCTGAAGCGCACCGTGCCGATCTGGAAGAAGGAGCGCTGGGCCGGCGGGGGCCGCTGGGTCGGCCTGCCCGGCGCGGCGCCGGCGGAGGAGGTCCCCGGTGGGCGCTAGGACCGACGACCAGCGCGTGATGGTCGACAGCTTCGGGCGGGTCGTGCGCGACCTGCGGGTCTCGGTCACCGACCGCTGCAACTTCCGCTGCCTGTACTGCATGCCCGCCGAAGGGCTGCCGTGGCTGCCCGCCGAAGACGTGCTCAGCCACGACGAGATGGTGCGCTCCCTGCGGGTCGCGGTGGAGCTGGGCGTGCGCACCATCCGCATCACCGGCGGCGAGCCCACCCTCCGGCGCGACCTGGTCGACGTGGTCGCCGCCCTTTCCGGGCTCGGGGTCGAGCTCTCCCTGACCACCAACGGGTACCTGATGGACCGGCTGGCCGCCCCGCTCGCCGCGGCCGGCCTCCGCCGCGCCAACGTCAGCCTCGACTCGCTGCGCCGCGAGCGCTTCAAGGAGATGACCCGACGGGACGGGTTCGAGCGGGTCATGGCCGGCATCGACGCCACCCTGGCCGCCGGCCTCCACCCGGTGAAGGTCAACACGGTGGTGGTGCGCGGCTTCAACGACGACGAGATCGAGCCGATGGCCGCCTGGGCCCGCGAGCTGGGCCTCGAGCTGCGCTTCATCGAGTTCATGCCGCTCGACGCGCCCGGCGACTGGACCCGCGACCAGGTGGTCCCGGCCGGCGAGATCCTCGCCCGCCTCGACCAGGCGTTCGGGCTGGTGGCGCCGTCCGGTCCCAGGGGCAGCGCGCCGGCCGAGCGCTACCGCTACCGGGACGGGTATGGCGCGGTCGGCGTGATCGCCTCGGTGACGCGGGCGTTCTGCGCCCAGTGCGACCGCATCCGCCTGACCGCCGACGGGCAGGTGCGCACCTGCCTGTTCGCCAACACCGAGTACGACCTGCGGGCGGTGCTGCGCGCCGGCGGGGACGACGAGGCGCTCGCCCGGGTCTACCTCGACGCGGTCGCGCGCAAGCAGTGGGGCCACCGCATCAACGAGCCGGACTTCGTGCAGCCGGCTCGTGGTATGTCCCAGATCGGGGGGTAACCACCCCTCACGTGCTTGGATTTTCCGAGCCGTCGCCGTTTAATGCTCCCAAGGAGCCGGCAGCGTTCTCACCCCGGCACGGCCGGGGGCCCGGTCTCCGGACGCCTTGGTGGCTCGGTGACCGAACAGGAGGGCGGCGTGCTGCGCGAGTGCGTGTTCTGCGAGATCGTCTCCGGTGAGCTGCCAGCTGACCACGTCTACGAGGACGACCGCACGGTCGCCTTCATGGACATCAACCCGGCCACCTACGGCCACCTGCTGGTGGTCCCGCGCAACCACGTGCCCGACCTGATCGCCGCCGAGCCCGGCGACTGGCTCGCGGTGGCCGACACCGCCAGGCGCATGGCCGCGTGGGTCAGCGGCGGGCTCAAGGCCCACGGCGTCGACCTGCTGCAGTGCAACTCCGACGGCACCGTCGGCCACCAGACCGTGTTCCACCTCCACCTGCACGTCCTGCCGCGCTACGACCAGGACCAGCTCGGCGCCTGGTGGACCCAGGAGACCACCGACCCGTCCGAGGTCACCGAGGCCGCCCGCCAGCTGGTCGACTACGGCCGCCGCGCCGGACGAAGGTAGCTGGTCGCTCCCTACGGCACCCGGAACGTCCAGAACACGTCGGTGCGGTAGGGGAGCGTCACCGTGGGCCGGCCGCGCAGCGCCGGGTGGCTGTCGAGCAGCCCGTCGAGCGCGGCCAGTACGCGGGCCCGCTCCGCCTCGCCGAGGGTGGCCACGAAGCTGACCGAGCCCATGCGGTCGCGCACCATCGCCCGGTCCCCGGTCTGGGCGTGGCTGAAGCCGTGCTCGCGCAGCGGCTGGAACAGGCCGGTAGCGGCGAACGCCTCCCGCCAGCGGCCGCTCAGGTAGCGCGGCGTGTCGCCGCGGTGCGGCTCGATGATCCTGGTCAGCTCCGCCACCCAGGGCACCGACTCGTCGCGCACGTTCCAGATCAGCCCGAGGCCGCCGCCGGGGCGCAGGACCCGGTGGATCTCGGCCAGGGCGCGGGCGCCGTCGAACCAGTGGAACGCCTGGCCCACCACCACCGCGTCGGCCGCGCCATCCTCCAGGGGCATCGACTCGGCCGTGCCCGTCTCCACCCGCACCCCCGGCAGCGCGGTGGCCAGCCTGGCGCGCATGCCCGCCACCGGCTCGACCGCGACCAGCTCGGCCCCGAACGGCAGCAGCTGCCTGGTCAGCTTGCCGGTCCCGGCGGCCAGGTCGACCACGGTGAGGCCGGGGCCGATGCCGAGCGCCTCGGCCAGCCAGGCGACCGCCCGCTCGGGGTAGCCGGGCCGGCCGCGCTCGTAGGCGTCGGCGGCGCGTTCGAAGCCTTCGGCGGCGGAGCGGTGGACGTCCATCTCGTTGCGGTACCTCCTGCCTGGCGCTCTTGCGGGCAGCCTTGCGATGGTGCGAGTGTTCTGGCGGTTGGTGCTGGCGCACTCGTCACGTTAGCGCGAACCCCCGAGGAGGCACGATGACCGAACGCTACGGCTTCAGCTTCGGCGAGGACGACCCCGCGTCCCGCCGTGGCCCGGGGATCACCGGGCAGCGCGGGGACGAGCCACCCAGCCCGCCGCGGCGCGCCGACGTCCGCGAGATCGACCTCACCGAGGACGACGAGGACGAGCGCGACCTGGCCGAGGCCGAGGCCGCCGAGCGCGTCGAGCGCCTCCGCGAGGCCACCCGTGAGGAAGAGGGCGACAGGGCCACCTCCCTGTTCCCCCCGGCCGACGAGCGCCAGGACGGCGCCGAGGGGGCTGGCGCGCGTCAGCCGACCAGCCCCGACGACGACCAGCCGGAGGAGGCGGCCGAGGCCGCCGACGAGGCGCCGCAGGCGTACGAGGTCGGCTCGCCGGTGCCGGCCGCCGCCGAGGGCGAGCGGGACGAGGAGGAGGCCCGCGCGGATGGCGCGGCCACGGTCGACATCAGCGCCCTGCCCGACGAGGTCGACGAGGACGCCGACCAGGAGCCCTCCGCCGGCATGGCCCTCGCCCCCGCCACGCCGCTGCTCCGCTCCGAGGGGACCGACGCGAAGGCGGTCGAGGCCGCCGCACCGGAGGACGCCGGCGCCGGGACCGGGGTGGCGTCGGCCGGCGCCACCCCGGCGCCACGCTCCGGCGCGCTGCTGGCGACGGACGCCGAAGCGGTCAGGCGGCAGTTCCTCGACATCCAGGCCGCCTTCGTCGACGAGCCCCGCCAGGCCGTCGAGCAGGCGAGCGAGCTGGTCGAGGCGCTGCACCAGAAGGTGCTCGAGTCGCTCGACGCCGAGCGGGAGCAGCTCGACGACTCCCTCGCCGGCGACGAGCCGACCACCGAGGACCTGCGCGTCGCGCTGCGCGCCTACCGCGCCTACGTCGACCGCCTGCTCGGCCTGCACCTGTAGGCAGCCGCGCAAGTGTCCGAGAACCTATTCGGTTTCCGGACACGGCCATGCTGGTCACCCGGGCGAGGGCGCCATCTACGGGCCATTCCGAAGCGCCCGGCTACCCGGTCAGGCGGTCGATCAACGCGTCGACGGCCGCCTGACCGGTCGCCAGCGCCGCCTCCGGGTCCTCCGACCGGGCGATCAGCAGGGCCGCCTCGTTGACCGCGGCGAGCAGCATGTGGGCGAGGAGGTCGACGTCGCCCGGCGGCAGCCGGCCCTCGCGGGCGAGCCGTCGCATGGTGGCCCGCAGGCCGCCGAGGATGTGCCGCTCGTCGATCTCGCGCCACCTGGTCCAGCCGACCACCGACGGCGGGTCGAGCAGGGCGATCCGTTGGACGGCGGGGTCGAGCGCCATCCGCAGCCAGGCGCTGAAGCCGGCCCGGAGGCTCGCGACCGGGTCGGGCGCGGCCCGCGCCGCCTCCGCGGCCGTGGCCGCGATCTCGGCCACCACGCGGTCGAGCACGGCGTCGAACAACGCCTCCTTGGTCTCGAAGTGGTGGTAGAGGGATCCCCGCGTCACTCCCGCCGCTCCGAGGATCGCGCCGATGGAGGTGTCCTCGTAGCCGTGCGCGCCGAAGAGTTTGCGCCCGGCCTGGACCAGGCGCTCGCGCGTCGCTCTGCCCTTCTCGATCCGGAGGTCCGCCATGGGACCGATCGTATACCGACTGCCGGTTTGGTAAGATTCCAAACCATCAGTCGGTTTGTTAGTGAAGGCGCAAGGAGGCACCCATGGCGACGACCGCAACGATGGGCACGGTGGACGTGGACGGTATCCGGGTCGCCTACCGGGAGCTGGGGACGGGCCCGGCGGTGCTGCTGCTGCACGGCTGGCCGACCTCGTCGCAGCTCTGGCGCGAGGTGATGGTCCCGGTCGCCCGTTCCAACCGCGCGGTTGCAGTGGACCTGCCCGGCTTCGGCGCGTCCGACAAGCCGCTCGACCGGCGCTACGGCTTCGACCTGTTCGAGCGCACCATCGAGCTGCTGCTCGCGCAGCTCGGCATCGGCCGTACCGCGATCGCCGTCCACGACCTCGGCGGGCCGGTCGGGGTCCGCTGGGCCATCCGCAACCCGCAGCGCGTGACCAGGCTCGCGCTGCTCAACACCCTGCTGTACCCGGAGTTCTCCGAGGCGCTTCTGGAATTCGTGAAGGTGCTCAGCGACCGCGCGACGCGTGGCTCGCTGACCAGCCCGGAAGGCCTCGAATCGGTGATGAGGCTGGGTCTGGCCGACCAGTCGCACCTCACCGACGAGCTGCTCGAGGCCGTGCGGGAGCCGTTCCGCACCGAGGAGTCGCGCCGTGCCCTCGCCCACGCGGGCATCCAGCTGGAGCTCGAGGGATTCGCTGAGATCGGCAGGCGCCTGCACGAGCTTCGCGTACCGGTCCGGATCGTCTACGGCGCGCGCGACCAGCTCCTGCCCGACGTGGCCGAGACGATGGCGCGCGCCGAGCGGGACCTGCCGCAGGCCGTGACGACCGTGCTCCCCGACTGTGGCCACTTCCTCCAGCTGGAGGCCCCGCGGCAGGTGGGCGAGCTGCTGGCGCGCTTCTTCGCCGAGGCGGACTAGGCCGACGGTCGTGCGGGCCGGCCGCCGAACTGCCAGTCGTGCACCTCGACGTGGGCGTAGAGGCCGGCCCGCACGAAGGGCTCGTCCGCCAGCATGGCGTCCACGGCGGCACGGTCGGGCAGCTCGACCAGCATCGCGCTGCCGACCCAGGCCGTGCCGTCGTCGGCGAGCAGCGGCCCGCGCTCGACGAAGCGCCGCTGGTAGCCATGCTCGACGAAGTAGCGGCGGTGCGCTTCGAGCAGCTCCGCGCGCCTGCCGCTCGTCCCTGGCTTGCCGTGGCCGATGACCAGGAACCGCTTCCCGACGGACGGGTCGGCCTCGAACTCCCACATGGTGCGCCCCAGGGCGTTCCGCCAGCGGCGTACCAGCACCTCACCGTAGACGCCGGCCTGGTAGTACGGCTCCTCGAAGGCGAACACCCGCACCGCCTCGGCGTCGGGCAGGTCGACCATGTGCATGCTGCCGGTGTGGGCCGTCCGGTCCGGCGTCAGGGTCGGGCCTCGCGCGATCATCGCGTCGGCGTACCGGTCCATGAACGACTGGTGGGCCTCGGCGAGCTCCTCGAGCAGCTTCCCGCTGCCCGGTCTGTCGCGGCAGTAGAAGAAGTACTCCACGGTTCCCTCCGGGGTGGTCAGCCGAGCCTTGGTCCTACGAACACCAGCAGGACGGCCGGGTCGGGGCCGAGGTTCTTGAGCGCGTGCGCGGTGCCCGCCGGGGCGAGCAGGGCCTCGTACTGGGCCAGCTCCGCGCTGTCGTCGCCGACCGTGGCGAGCACCCGGCCGGCCATCACCACCAGCACCTTGTCGGAGCTCTCGTGCACGTGGAGGTGCTGCTCCTGGCCGGGGTCGAGGCAGTAGAGGTCGGTGAGGGTCCGGTCGGTCTCGAACAGGCGGTGCTTGGCCATGCGCCGCTCGTCGAACGCGATCACCTCGGCCAGCCGCCGCCGCTGCACGCTTCGCTCCTTTGTTCAAACGGTCGGTGGGCCTGCGCCGCTCTGTGCGCTGGCTTCCCCCGTCGCTCCGTCGTCGCCAGGGGCTCCTCCGTCGCTCCTCCGTCCAGCCAGCGCGCGGCTCCGGCCCACCTCCCTAAACCCGGCCCACCTCCCTAAACCGAGCCGCGGCTCGCCGGTCTGTTGCGCTGCGGCGCACCGGTCGGGAGCAGGGCAGCCCGATGCTCGCGCGCCAGACTAGACTGTGCGGCGCCGAGGCGCCTGGCGCCGGCTCGCCCGCTACGCTGCCGCGCCGACGGTTCGCCCGCCGCACGTGCTCAGGTGGAGGATCGATGGTCAAGGTCGCAACTGCCAACTCCGACGCGCTCCGCGCCGACGCCGACCTCCTGGTCGTACCCGTCTTCGCCGGCCGCGACCTCGGTCCCGGCGCCGCCGAGGCGCTGGCCGCGCTCGGCACGCCGCACGAGCTGTTGCTGGAGGCACGGGGCTTCGAGGGCAAGGCCAAGCAGGCGATGGTGCTGCCGACCTTCGGGCGCCTGCCGGCCGCCGAGCTGCTCCTGGTCGGCCTCGGTGAGCGCGACCAGGTCGACACCGAGGCGCTGCGCCGCGCCACCGCGGTCGCGCTGCGCAGCGCGGGCCGCGCCCGGCGGGCGGTGACGACCCTTGCCCAGGTCCTGCCCGACGACCCGGAGGGCGCGGTGGAGGCCGTGTCCGAGGGCGCCCACCTGGGTGCCTACCGGTTCGACAAGTACAAGGCGGCCACCCGCGAGGACAGCGCCGCGGAGAACGGCCGGCTCGCCGAGCTGACCATTTCCGTCCCTGACGGCGGCGGCGGGCTCGACGCGGCCGCGACCAGGGGCGAGGTCCGGGCGCGGGCCACCAACCTGGCGCGCGACCTCTCCAACGAGCCGGCCAGCAGCCTGCACCCCGAGGACCTGGCCGAGGCCGCCCGCCGGCTGGTCGACAAGGGCATCACCGTGACCGTCAAGGACGAGCGCGCCCTCGCCGCCGAGGGTTTCGGCGGCATCATCGGGGTCGGCCAGGGAGCCGCCAACCCGCCCCGCCTGGTTGAGCTGCGCTACGAGCCCGAGGGCGCCCGCGGCCGGGTGGTCCTGGTGGGCAAGGGCATCACCTTCGACTCCGGCGGCCTGTCGCTGAAGCCGTCCGAGGGCATGGAGGCGATGAAGACCGACATGTCCGGCGCGGCGGCCATCGTCGGGGTGATGAGCGCCTTGGCCGACCTGGGCGTCGGCGTCGCCGTCACCGGCTACCTCGCCACCGCGGAGAACATGCCGTCCGGCAGCGCCACCCGCCCGGGCGACGTGCTCACCATGCGCAACGGCAAGACCGTCGAGGTGCTCAACACCGACGCCGAGGGGCGCCTGGTGATGGCCGACGCCCTCGCCTACGGCGCCGAGAGCGAGCCGGACGCGATGGTGGACGTGGCCACCCTGACCGGCGCCTGCATGGTCGCGCTCGGCATGAAGTACACGGGCCTGATGAGCAACGACGACGCCCTCGCCGCCGAGCTGCTCGACGCCGCCGCCGAGGCCGGCGAGCCGGCCTGGCGGCTGCCCCTGCCGCGGGAGTACCACAAGCAGGTGGAGGGCGAGGTCGCCGACCTCAAGAACGTCGGCACGCGCTGGGGCGGCGCCCTCAACGCCGGCCTGTTCCTCGAGGAGTTCGTCGCCAACCGGCCCTGGGCCCACCTGGACATCGCCGGGCCTGCCCGCGCCGACGAGGCCGACGCCCACATCCCGAAGGGCTCCACCGGCGTCGCCGTCCGCACCCTCCTGTCCTGGCTGGAGCGCCGCGGAGCGCGCTGACAAGGCCAGAGGATCCCGCCACAGCACCCGACGCCAGCCGGATCCCGCCGCAGCATCCTGGGGCCCAGGCAGGGATCCCGCCGCAGTACCCGATGGGGGGGTCTGGGGGGGAGCTGTCTCGGGCTCCCCCCCGGATCAATCGAGAGGCCCGGCGGCGCGGATGCGCTGGACCGCCTTGAGGGCGGCCTGCAGGTCGCGGATCCAGTCGGCCTGGTGGCTCCCGACCAGGCGGACGCACCAGGCGAGGGCGTCGCTGCGGCTGCGCGCCACGCCGGCCTCGATCAGGGTGTCGAGCACGGCCCGCTCCGGCAGGCGCAGGCGCGTCATCACCGGCACGCTCAGGTTGGTGAACAGGACCTTCTGGTCGCCGCAGGCGGCGCCCCAGGAGACCTTGCGCCCGAAGCGGTGCTCGGCCTCGGTGGCGATGCGCATGCGCTGCTCGCGGGTTTCCTCGCGGAAGCGCTTGACCCGCTCGAGGCAGGCACGGGCGGCGGCGGCCTCGGAGGTACCTCGCGGCCGCTGGGGCGCGGGCAGCTCGCCGACCACGAGGATCTCCTCGCTGTCCACGCTGACCCTGGCGGCGCCCTCGAACCAGCCGCTGGGGAGCCGCTCGCTGAACCAGCCGGAGACCTGCTCGCTGATGGGCTTGGGGTGCATCCGATTACAGTATTACGGACCGTGGGGGAACCAAAAGCCTGGCTGCGGCGAACCAAGGGCATGAAAGCGTTTCATCGCAACGCCGATTCTGCGCTAGGGTACGGCCGGCGTGTCACGACCTGACCGCCGCGGCATCCATGGTCTGCGCGCAGGTCCGCCACCCGCGCCGCGCCAGCCAGTCCACCTCGGCCAACGCCGGCCCCGACCCAGTCATGGCCGCTCAGCGACCCATGCCGACCCCAACCGAGCCGTGATCCTCGACCTGACCGGCTTCATCGCCCGCCACGACGCCGAGCTCGTCCACCTCCGCCGTCACCTGCACGCCCACCCGGAGCTGGGACGGGCCGAGCGCGAGTCCACCGCGCTGGTGGCCCGCCGCCTGGAGGCGGCAGGCCTGCGCCCCCGCCTCCTGCCGACCGGGACGGGCCTGGTCTGCGACGTCGGCTCGGGCGGCGGGTCCGTGGTCGCGCTGCGTGCCGACCTGGACGCCCTTCCCTTGCAGGACGAGAAGGACGTGCCGTACCGCTCGACCAATCCGGGCGTCTGCCACGCCTGCGGCCACGACGTGCACACCACCATGCTGCTCGGCGCCGGGCTGGCCCTCGCCGAGCAGGCCGAGCGGCTCCCCGGGCGGGTGCGGCTGGTGTTCCAGCCGGCCGAGGAGCGGATCCCGGGCGGCTCCCTGGACGTGATCGCCGCCGGGGCGCTCGACGGGGTGGCGGCGATCTTCGCCCTGCACTGCGAGCCCAAGCTGGACGTCGGCCGCCTCGGCGTCCGGGTCGGGCCGATCACGGCCGCGTCCGACTCGATCGAGGTGCGCCTGACCGGGCCGGGCGGGCACACCGCGCGCCCGCACCTCACCGCCGACCTCGTCTACATCATCGCCAGGGTGGTCACCGACCTGCCGGCCGCGCTCTCGCGCCTGGTCGACCCGCGCGCCGGGCTGAGCATGACCTTCGGCGCGGTGCAGGCGGGCACGGTGGACAACGCCATCCCCACCTCGGCGGTCGCCAGGGGCACCCTGCGGCTGCTCGACCGTGACGTGTGGGGAGAGGTCCCCAAGCTGGTGGAGCGGGTGCTCGAGCACACCGTGGAGCCGTTCAACGTCAGCCTGGAGCTCGACTACCGCCGCGGTTCGCCCCCGGTGGTCAACGACGAGGCGGCCACCCGGGTGATGGCGGCGGCGGGCCGGACCGTCCTGGGCGACAGGGCCGTCCAGCAGGTCCCCCAGAGCCTCGGTGGCGAGGACTTCTCCTGGTACCTCGAGGAGGTGCCCGGCTCCATGGCCCGCATCGGCGTGCGCATCCCAGGCACCAACCTGGACCTGCACGCCAGCGCGTTCGACGTGGACGAGCGGGCGATCCCGCTCGGTGTCAGGGTGCTCGCCCAGACCGCCGTCGACGCCCTGGAGCACTACCGCTAGCAGGTCCCCTCAGCGGGCGCCGTCGCCGGACGGGTCGCCGAGGCCGTGCTGGGCCACCACCATGGTGAAGCGCAGCGGCACGGTGCCCGGGTTGCGGTAGCCGTGGGGCCGGTCGGCCACGAACGCGGCCGCGTCGCCCTCGCCGACCTGGTGCTCCACGCCGTCCACCTCGAGCGCCAGCTCGCCGTCGATCACCATGCAGAGCTCCTGGGTGCCGACCGGGTGCGGGGTGCCGCCGTAGCCGTCGCCCGGCGCGAGGTGGATGTCCCAGAGCTCGACCGGGTCCTTGGTGCCGGTCCCCAGCAGCAGCTTGCTGGCGCTGCCGGCCTTGCCGGACCAGAGCACCACGCCCTCCTTCGCCCGGACCACCCGCGTCGTCGGGAGCTCGGGCGCCTCCACCAGGCTGGCAACGGTGACGCCGAGGGCGCTGGCGAGCCGGCAGATCGTGGCGATGCTCGGGTTGGAGCGCGCCTGCTCGACCTGGATGAGCATGCCCTTGGAGACGCCGGAGCGGCCGGCCAGGTCGTCCAGCGTCCAGTTGCGACGGCTGCGCTCCGCGCGCACGTTGCGGCCGACCGCGGCGGTCACGACGTCCGGATCCTGCACGGCTCCTCCCCTTGGAGACCCACCCTGCGAGCAAGATATTGCATCGACAGGATCAATACATTGTAGTATACTCCATTGTACCAAGAGAACAGTTCATTGTTCCGCGGGGCTCGACGAGGACCTCCGGTCTTCCCGACGAATGGAGGCGGCATGGCCCTCCTGCTGCTGATGATCGCCCTGGTCACCCTCGACCTGTTGGCACTGCGGTTCGGCGCGGAGACGCGCCAGGGCTTCACCGTGCGCCGGCCCACCGCCAGCTCCGCCACCACCGGACCCGGCCGGCTCGTGGTCGGCCGGGTCCGCTGACGCGAACGCCCGCGCCGCGCCCGTACCGTGAGCGTGACGCCCTGACCACGCACGGACCCGCCACAGGAGGAAGCGCGACCGGATGACCCTCGGTGCCCCGCTCGGCCTCGGCTCAGGCTTGTTCTGGGGCACCGGAGACTTCCTCGGCGGCCTGAGCTCCCGCCGCCTGCCGGCGCTCGCCGTCACCATCTGGAGCCAGCTCGCCGGCGGCCTCGCCCTGCTGGCGGTCGTCGCGGCGAGCGGCCAGCGGCCCACCGGCGCCGGCATGGCCTGGGGCGCCTTGGCGGGCATCTGCGGCGGCACCGCCCTTCTCCTGTTCTACAAGGGGATGGCCGAGGGGGCCATGTCGATCGTGGCCCCGGTGTCGGCCTGCGGCGCCGTCGTGCCGGTGGTGGCCGCCCTCGCCCGCGGCGAGTGGCCGGGGCTGCTCGCCTTCGCCGGCATCCTCGCGGCCGTGGCCGGGGTGGTGCTCGTCTCCCGGCCGGCCCGCGGGCACCGCGGCGGCGCCCTGCCCCTGCGGGTGCTCGCCATGTCGCTGGGCGCCGCGGTCGGCTTCGGGCTCTTCTTCGTCCTCGTCGACGTGGCCGCGAGCGTCCCGGGTGGCACGCCGCTGTGGGCCGCGGCCGGCGTCCGCGCCGGCTCGCTCGCCTGGCTCACCGTCATCTCCCTGGTGGCGCGGCGCGCGCCCGTCTGGCCCGGCCGCCGCGTCGGCCCGGTGCTGCTCGCCGGCGTGCTCGACACCACCGCCAACGTGCTGTTCGCCTACGCCTCCACCCTCGGCAGCCTGGGCGTCGTCGGGGTGCTCGGCTCGCTCTACCCGGTTGCCACCGTGCTGCTCGCGCGCTTCGTCCTCGCCGAGCGCCTCTCGGGCAGGCAGGCCGCCGGCGTGGCGCTCGCCCTCGGCGGCGTCGCCCTCCTCGGCACGGCCTGACCCGGCTCCCAGCCGACACTCGCGAGCGGCCCGAGAACGGCTCCTCCGCGTGTCGAGGCGACGCTTCTGGGGCCCAGCGGGTTGTGGCTGCCTCCAGACTGTGCTAAGCCGTCGACCGGGACAGCGGCTCGGGGGTCGGGAGGCGCGATGCGCACCACCGGCGAGGGCCCACCCACCTCGACGGGTGCTCGGGTCTGCCGCCCAACCCGCGTCCGCCGGCGCTCGTCCCGTGCCCGCACGGCCGTCGTGCTCGCCATCGTGGCCGTTGCGGCCTGCACCTCGTCCCGGCCACCCCAGGTCGCCCAGCCACCCGAGCGGCTGGCCCGGGTGGTCGCGACCCGGACGCTCGCGCCCCGGGTGCGCGACCTCACCATCGACTCGCCGGCGCTTGGCCGCACCGCCATGGTGCGGCTGCTGCTTCCCCGTGGCTTCCAGAGCCAGCCGGCCCGTCGCTGGCCGGTGCTGTGGCTGCTGCACGGCTGCTGCGACACCTACCAGAGCTGGACCCGCTCCACCGACGTCGAGCGGCTGGCCGGGCTGGCCGACGTGCTGGTGGTCATGCCCGAGGGCGGGCAGGTCGGCTACTACTCGGACTGGTACCACGCTGGCGGCGACGGGCCCTCCCGCTGGGAGAGCTTCCACCTGACCGAGTTGCGGCAGCTGCTCGAGCGCGACTGGCGGGCCGGTGACCGTCGGGTCGTCGCCGGCCTCTCCATGGGCGGACTGGGGGCGATGGCCTACGCGGCGCGTCACCCGGGCATGTTCCGGGCCGCCGCCTCCTACAGCGGGGTGGTGGACACCCGCTACCAGGGCGTCCCCGAGGTCATCCAGGCCACGCTGCGCGGCTTCGACGAAGATCCAGACGCCCTGTGGGGCGACCCGCAGCGGCAGGCCGGGGTCTGGGCCGCGCACAACCCCTACGACCTTGCCCCCAAGCTGCGCGGCATCCGCCTGTTCGCGTCGGTGGGCAACGGGCAGCCCGGCCCGCTGCACGGGGCGGCGACCAGCGGGCAGGCACGGGAGATCGAGCACGACCTGTACCCCCAGAACACCGCCTTCGTGAAGCGGCTACGCCAGCTCGGCATCCCCGTCGAGTTCGACGCCTACGGTCCGGGCACCCACGACTGGCCGTACTGGTAGCGGGAGCTGCACCGGTCCCTGCCACTGCTGCTGGCCGCCCTGCAGCCGTAGGGCTCGTTCGCCCGGGTGTACCGAGCGGTCGCGGTAGGCTGCGGCCCATGGACGACCTTGCCTTGGCGCTGCAGCTCGCCGACCTGGCCGACGAGATCACCCTGCGGCTATTCCGCTCCGAGCGGCTGGCCACCTGGACCAAGCCCGACCTGACCCCGGTGACCGAGGCGGACCGCGCCGTCGAGGAGGCGCTGCGCGAGCGCCTGGCGCAGGAGCGCCCCGGCGAGGGCGTGCTCGGCGAGGAGTTCGGCGCGCAGGGCGGCGAGGGCGCCCGCTGGATCATCGACCCGATCGACGGGACCAAGAACTACCTGCGCGGCGTGCCCGTCTACGCGACCTTGATCGCGCGGGAGGACGACGGCCACCAGACGGTCGCGGTCTGCTCGGCGCCCGCCATGGGGCGGCGCTGGTGGGCGGTCCGCGGCGGCGGCGCCTTCGCCGACGGCCGCCGCCTGCGGGTCTCCCGGGTGGCCGAGCTGGGCGAGGCCTTCCTGTGCTACGGCAGCCTCACCGGCTGGGAGGAGCACGGCGGCGGCGAGCGCTTCCTCGACCTGGTCAGGCGCTGCTGGCGCACCAGGGGGTTCGGTGACTTCTGGATCCACCTGCTGGTCGCGGAGGGCGCCGCCGACCTCGCGGTCGAACCAGAGGTCTCCATCTGGGACCTGGCCGCCGTCAAGCTGATCGTCGAAGAGGCCGGCGGCCGCTTCACCGACCTGGCCGGGGTGGCCACGGCCGACGGCGGCAGCGCGGTCTGCTCCAACGGCCTGCTGCACGACCAGGCGCTGGCCGCGCTGCGCTAGGCTGGCGCCGCCCAGACCGCCCGTCCAGCTAGGTGGCCCAACATGCAGGGTCCAGCCCCGGTCCTCGCCGTGGTGCTGTTCGAGATCGCCCTCGGCAGCCTGGCGCTGCTGTGGGTGGCGCCGCTCTGGGGCGTGGTGCGGCCCGGGTTCTTCAAGCTCGTGGGGGCGACCGTGGTGGCCTGCGCCGGCCTGGCCTTCCTGGCCGGCCACGCCGAGCTGGAGGCGGCCGGCACGGACGGCCGCGCCGCGGCCCGCTGGCTGAGCCTGTTCGCGCTCTCGGTGCTCGTCTGGCAGGTGCTCGTCTACGCCCGCCTCGGTGCCGCCGGGCGCTGGGTCGGGATGCTGGCGGTGCTGCCCGGCCTGGCGGTGGTGTGGCCGCTGGCGGCGCTGAGCGGCCGGCCGGCCGCCGGGGCCGTCGCGCTGCTGACCGGCGCGCTGTTCCTCGGCGCCACCACCGACGGGCTGCTGCTGGGCCACTGGTACCTGGTCGACCGGCGGCTCTCCAACCGGCCGATCCTCGCCCTGGCCACCTGGCTGATCGTGGGGGTGGCTGCGGCGCTGGTCTCGGCCTTCCTCGGCGGTGAGCGAGGTGGCCAGATCGACCAGTCCCTCTCGCCGCTGCTGGCCGTCCCCAACCTGACCGTCTGGCTGGCCGTCGGCCTGGTGCTGGTCTGCGCCCTGCTGGCCGGCTTCATCCGGGTGCTCGTCCGCGGCGGCTCGATCCAGGCCGCCACCGGCATGTTCTACCTGGCCGTGGTGATGGCCTTGGCGGCGGAGTTCGCCGCCAAGGTGTACTTCTTCCAGGCGTAGAATCGGGGACCGAGATTCGCTGCAAGGGGAACGCCTTGGCCGCCTCTCCGCCGTCCGACCAGGGCACCCCCGCGCCGGCCGGGAGTGCCGCCGGCCGCTCGCCACGCCCGCTGCTCGCCGCGCTGCTGGCCGTCGCCGCGGTCCTGGGCGCGACCGCGGTGCTGCGGGACCGCAGCACTCCAGCCGCCAAACCGGCCCCGGCGGCCGTCCCGGCCGCTTCCGCCACCGTGCGGGTCTACCCTGCGGGCCGGACCGCGCCCGCCCTGCGGCTGCGGACCCTGGACGGTCGCCGGCTGGACCTTGCCGCGCTGCGCGGCCGCCCGGTGGTGGTGAACTTCTGGGCCAGCTGGTGCGCGCCGTGCGTGCAGGAGGTCCCGGTGCTGCGGCACGCGGCGTCCGCCTACCGTGAGCTTCCCCTGCTGCGGCAGGCCTCGGCCGGCCACCAGGGCCAGCGCCTGGCCGTGGTCGGCGTGCTGGTCAACGACCGGCCCGCAGCGGGCAGGGCGTTCATGCGCCGGTACGGTGGCAGCTGGCCGGTTGGGATCGACCCTGACGGCCAGGCCGCTGCCCGCTGGGGGATCGCGGGCGGGTTGCCACAGACCGTCTTCGTCCGGGCCGACGGCACGCTGGCGTCCCAGAAGCTGGGCGAGCTCACCCGGGCCGACCTGGACCGCCAGCTCGTCGGGATCCTTCGCTGAGCAACCGGCACGAGGCCGGTGCCCTCTTGCGGCGAGCTGCCGCGAAAGGCAGGTCAGGGCCTGGCCATGTCCGGGTCGAGGCGCAGCAGGGTCGAGCCGCCCTGCGCCACCCACACCGACCCGTCGCCGTAGGCGATCGACTGCACCGCGTGGACGTACGACACCGGGAAGCCCCCGCGCACCGCGTTGTCGGCCGGGTCGATCCGTAGCACGCCCTGGTCGTTGGTTGCCACCGCCCACACCTCGCCGTCGCCGACCGCCAGCAGGGTGGCCGCGGCCACGCGGATCACCTTGACCCGCTCCGGGTTGGACGGGTCGAGCCGGTCGACGCTGGCGTCGCCCGGGTTGGCGAGCCACACCCCGCCCGCGCCGACCGCCACCGTCTGGGCCACGCCCTGCGGCACGCCGCGGAGCACGGTCGCCACCCGGTTGCTGGCGGGATCGACCCGGATGGCGCCACCCTCGGTGGTGGCGACCCAGAGCTGGTCGTGGGCGGTGGCCACGGCGAGCGGCTCCTCCGGCAGGGTGAGGCGGGCGGTGACCTTGTCGGTGGCGGGGTCCACCCGCATCAGCTTGCCGCCGGGCCGTCCGCCGACCTCGTAGGCGCAGCAGGTGACCCAGACCGCGTCCGCGGTGGTGGCCACGCCGACCGGGTCGCGCAGCGGCCGCCCCAGCGGGATCCTGGCGACGACGCGGTTCGAGCCCGCGTCGATGCGGACCAGGCCGCCCGGGTTGGCGACGGGCACCCAGACCCCGCCGGCGCCCACCGCGGCGCCGCGCAGGCCGGCGCGCTCGCTGGCCACCTGGATGATGGCGCTGATGTGGTTGGCGACGGGGTCGATGCGGTAGAGGGTGCCGCTGTCGTTGGCGACCCAGACCGTCCCGGCGCCGAACGCGAGCCGGTGGCGGCCGGCCCGCAGCAGCATCGCGGAGATCACCGGCGAGGGCGGCGGCTCGGTGGTGGCCGGCGCGAGCGGCGCCGGCGCCGCCGGCTCCTGCACCTGGTCGATGCCGCTGGCGGTCAGCCGTCCGGCGACCAGCAGCACCAGCAGCACCGCCGCGCCGATCCCGGTCGTCCTGGCCAGCTCGGTCCGTGACATGCCATGCCTGCCGGTTGGGGTCAGGCCACCTCGGCGGGGTGGCGCACCAGCGACACGCCGAGGCCGTCGCCGATCGTCAGGATCACGGAGTCGAGGCGCTTCTCCTCGGAGATGCGCCGCGCGTAGGTCCGCAGGCCCGTGGTGGCCGGGTCGTCGGCCTTGGGGTCGGTGACCCGGCCCGACCACAGCACGTTGTCGGCGAGGATCACCCCGCCGGGGCGGACCAGGCGCATGGCGTGCTCGAGGTACTCGGGGTACTCCGGCTTGACCGCGTCGATGAACGCCAGGTCGTAGCTCGCGTCCGCCAGCCGCGGCAGCACCTCGAGGGCGCGGCCCAGGATGGCGCGCACCCGGCTGGCGACGCCGGCCTGCTCGTAGGACTGCTTGGCGAGGCGCTGATGCTCCGGGTCGGCCTCGATGGTGGTGAGCATGCCCGACGGGGCGAGCCCGCGCGCGATCCAGATACCCGAGTAGCCGGCGCCCGAGCCGACCTCCACGGCTGCCTGCGCCGAGGTCATGCGGGCGGCGAGGCGCAGGAAGGCGCCGGTGTCGGCGGACACGGGCGGCATGCCGCCCCTGCCGGCCCGCTCGCGGGCCGCCCGTAGGGCGTCGTCCTCGGCGGCGGTGAGCCCGCCGAGGTAGGCGGCGATGGCATTGGCGTCGGCCTGAACGACCACAGCGGCTCCTTTGCTCGGTGAAGCACCTCCCGGCTCCCGGCAGCGTAGCGCCCGGTGGCCGCGTCCGACACCGGGGGGGTCCGGGGGGCTCGAGAGCGAGGCCGGAACCCAGGTGGCGGGCGGCCACGCAAAGCCGAGCGGTAGCCCCCCGGTCAACAAGGGGTCCGGGGGGCTCGAGAGCGAGGCCGGAACCCAGGTGGCGGGCGCCCGCCTGGAGCCGAGCGGCAGCCCCCCGGTGAACCGGGGAACTGCTCGGCTGGCCGCGTCGGATCGCGCGGCTTACTCTCTGAAGTCGTGGAGCCGACCAGCCAGCTGCCGAGTCGCCCGGCCACCGGCCGCGGCGACCTCGACCTGGGCGTCGGGCCGCAGGTCCGGGCGAGCTGGGACGACCCGGCGGCTCCGAACCGCCGCCCAGGCGCGGCCGGCCGCCTGCGCTTCGGGCCGGCGCCGCCGCTCGCCTGGCTGCTGACCATCGCGCTGGTGAGCGGCCTGATCGGCGGCGGGGTCGGCGCGGTGCTCGGCGCCCGCGCGCACGCCGCCCCGCCCCGTCCGGTGGTCACCGAGGTGGTCGCGTCCAACCGCGCCTCGCTCGACCGGGTGCAGGCGGTGGCCAACGCCGTCCTCCCGGTGGTGGTGCAGGTCGAGGCCGGCAGCGGCACGAGCCGCGCCACCGGCTCCGGCGTGATCATGACCAGCGACGGCTACCTGCTCACCAACGCCCACGTGGTCGCGGGCGCCAACCGCATCCTGGTGACCCTGCCAAGCGCCGAGGAGCTCCGCGCCCGGCTGGTCGGCCGCGACGCCGGCAGCGACCTGGCGGTCCTCAAGCTGCAGCGCTCCGGCCTGCCGGTGGCCAACTTCGGCAGCTCGGCGAGTCTCAGGGTGGGGGAGCTGGCGGTCGCCGTCGGCAGCCCGTTCGGCCTGCGTGGCTCGGTGACCACCGGGATCATCTCGGCGCTGCACCGGGTGGTGAACCTCCCCGGCAGCGGCGCTGGCGCGTCAGGGGACCTGGTCAACGCGATCCAGACCGACGCCGCCGTCAACCCGGGGAACTCCGGCGGCGCCCTCGCCAACGCGAGCGGCCAGGTGGTCGGCATCAACACCGCCATCGCCGCCAACGGGCAGACGGAGGCGAACGCCGGGATCGGCTTCGCCATCCCGATCGACGAGGCGCTGGAGGTGGCGCGCCAGCTGATCGCTGGGCGCCCGGTGCGCGTACCCTTCCTGGGTGTGCAGGCCGTCGCCGACCTGAGCCCGGAGGTGGCCGAGCAGTACCAGCTCGGTGGGCGCGCCGGCGCGCTGGTGCAGAGCGTGCTCGCCGGCAGCCCGGCCGCGGACGCCGGCCTGCGCGGTGGCGACCTGGTGGTACGGGTCGCCGGCAGGGCGGTGCGTGGCTGGGACGAGCTGAAGGTGGCCGTGCGGCAGGTCGAGGTCGGTCAGACCATCACGATCGTGGTGGTCCGCCAGGGTCGCGAGCTGACCCTGAGCATCACCCCGGTCGACCAGGCGACCGCCGGGTAGGGCGAAAGGCAGGGAGCGGCCGTGTTCAACGTGGGCATCGGGGAGATCCTCACGATCCTGCTGGTCTGCCTCGTGGTGTTCGGCCCCGAGCGGCTGCCCGAGATCGCCCGCCAGGTCGGCAGGGCCCTCGGCAAGCTGCGGCTCGCCTCCCAGGGCGCCCTCGACCAGCTCCGCCAGGAGGCGAACCTGCAGGATCTCAACCTCCCCGACCTGCGCGTCGGCTCGCTACGCAGCCAGGCGCGCGACTACGTCCGCGAGCTGATGGACGTCGATGGCCAGATGGAGGAGCTGCGCCGCACCGCGGAGCTCGCCAACCAGAACCTCACCCTCCCCAAGGACCTCCCCAACGGCAAGGACGTCCCCCTCACCGCCGACCTCGGCGTCCCCCCGATCGACCCCGACGCGACCTGACGCCGGCGGTCGCCTCGGCGAAACGCCGGTTGACGCTTGCCACAGGCTGAGGCTGCTATGTGCTGTCAAGCCGCCCGGAGGATCTCGACGCCGGGGGCCCCGCCGGCATGCTTCGCCGGGCCGGTCCACACCAGCCACACCGGCAGCAGCAGCGCGCCGCCGGTGACCAGGAGCGGGTCGATGAGGTCGCGGTCGGCGGCGTAGGCGCCACCGAGGGCGAGCAGGACCACGCCGAGCAGCAGCGAATAGCCACACCAGGCACGGGAGACGACCTGGCCGCCGATGCCGCTGCCGCTTGGGTCATCGACGGCGGCGCCAGCGACGGCGAAGGCAAGCAGCGCCACGCCGAGCACCGCGAACGCGGCCAGCTCGAAGGCGTCGGCGATCGTGTCGACGGTGAACAGGATCGCGTTCGCCGTCTCGATGGGGTTGTGGTGGGTGGCCATCAGGCCGGCCGCCTGGTGGCCGCCGAGCCGTAGGACGTTGCCGACGACCCACAGCAGCGCGCCGGTCGGCAGGGCCGCCGACCCGACCCGCGCCAGCACCCGGTCGCGCCCAAGCAGGTCACGAGCGAAGGCAGCCAGCGGCACCAGGCACAGGAAGCCGATGATCGCGATCCCCGTGTCGAGGCGCTCCTGCGGGAGGGTGGTTACGAACCAGTTGAACCAGCGGTGCAGCTCAGCGTCGAGTGGGGCGTTGGGGTTGAACGCCGGTGGCTTGGCGAGGGTGATGAAGCGGGTAGTGAGGCCATACCAGACGGCCGCCATGACGAAGGCGGCCGCGCCCACGTAGGCAACCCGGTCGGCCGCCGGGGCCGAGACCGGGGACAGGGATGCCCGTGTGGGCGGGGTCCTCGCATCGAGGTTGTCGGTGGCCGCGGTCATGACTGCCTCCTTGCGCCGGAGCACCCATTGCGGTGACCCTTGCTGGTGGTGCGGCGACCGTACCGGCACGGCGCCTGCCCGCCATCCGGGCGGCCACCGAAGTTGCCTCAGCGCTGGCACTGAAGACCGGGGGGTTGCCGGGAGCGAAGATGCTGTGGTCATGCGCACCGTGCTGATCGTCGACGACCACCCGGGCTTCCGCGGCTGGGCGCGCGCGGTTCTGCAGGCCGAGGGCTTCGGGGTCGTCGGCGAAGCCGCCGACGGCGCCGCGGCGATCCGGGCCGTGCGCGCGCTGCGCCCCGACGTGGTCTTGCTCGACATCCAGCTGCCGGACATGAACGGCTTCCAGGTCGCCGAGCGGCTCGGCGCCGATGGTGCGGGCGGGGTGGTGGTGCTCATCTCCAGCCGGGACGCCGCCGACTACGGCACCCGCGTCAGCGCCAGCCCGGTCGCCGGGTTCCTGCCAAGGCCGAGCTTTCCGGCGCGGCGCTCGCGGCGCTGCTGGACGGCGCGGGCCAAAGACGGGGACCGGGACAGTCACAGGAGCCGGGACGGTGACGCGGCGGCGGTGGATGCTGGTCGCGCTGGGCGGCGCGTCGCTCGTGTGGGCGCTGGGCGGCGAGTGGGTGAGCATCACCCACGGCGTCAACGAGAGCCACCTGCTAGACGTGACGGTCGGGCTGAGCTTTTTCGGCGCCGGGATCGTCGCGCTGGACCGCCGGCCCGGCAACCTGATCGGGCTGCTGATGGTCGCGTTTGCCGCCAGCTGGTTCGTCGGCAACTGGGGCAACCTCGTCCCGGTGTTCCCCACGCTCGCCTTCGTCGCCGGCCAGTTCCAGGCGCCGCTGCTGGTCCACATCGCCCTCACCTATCCGAGCGGGCGGCTGCGCACCCGGTTCGACCGGGCCGTGCTCGGCACCTTCTACGCGACGGCCGCTGCCGTGGGCCTGGTGGGCCTCCTCACCTTCCCCCGTCGGGGTCCTGGCTGCACTCACTGCCCGTGGACCCCGCTGTTCGTTCCGAACCAGATGGTCTTCATCGCCGTGAACCGCATCAGCGAACGCTTGGCGCTGGTGCTGGTGCCGCTGTTTCTGGCGGCGGTCTGGCTGCGCTGGCGGCACGCCTCCCGGGGCGAGCGCCGCGACCTGGCGCCGTGGTGGGCAGCGGCGTCGCTGCTGGCCGCCGTCTACCTGTTGGGCGCGTTCGCCGCGCCAGACGCCCAGGACGGCTTCTCCTACCTGCTGTGGGAGCTGCGGGCAGTGCTGCAAGTCAGCGCGCCGATCGTGTTCGTGTGGGGGCTGCTCCAGACCCGGCTGGCCCGCAGCGCGGTCGGGGACCTGGTGGTCGCGCTGGACCGCCCGCTGCCGCCTGGCGGGCTCCAGGCGGCGCTGGCGCAGACCCTGGCCGATCCCGCGCTGCAGGTCGTCTACGCCCTCGACGGCGAGGGCGGCTGGGTGGATGCCAATGGGCAGCCGGTCGTGCTGCCCTCACCGGGCGCCGGCCGGGGCGCCAGGGTGGCCACCGTCGTGGAGCGCAACGGACGGTCGCTGGCGGCGCTGGTCCACGACCCGGCGCTCAACCCGGGACTGGTCCGCGCCGCCGGCGCCGCCGCGGGCATGGCGATCGAGAACGAGCGCCTGCACGCGCAGGTCCGCGCCCAACTCGACGAGGTACGCGCCTCGCGGGCCCGCATCGTGCAGGCCAGCGACGAGGAACGCCGGCGGATCGAGCGCAACCTGCACGACGGCGCGCAGCAGCGCCTGCTGACCCTGTCGCTGGCGCTGCACACCGCCCGGCGCCAACTCCAAACGCTCGGCGCCGCCGCGGATCCCGCCTTGGTGGCGACGGTGCGTGGCGCGTCGGAGGAGCTTCGCCTGGCCATCGACGAGCTACGCGAACTCGCCCGCGGGATCCACCCGGCGATCCTGACCGACGAGGGCCTCGGCCCGGCGCTCGCCTCGCTCGCCGGTCGCACCGCGGTCCCGGTCACGCTGCTGGAGATCCCGCCCGGTCGGCTGCCAGGGCCGATCGAGGCAACGGCCTACTTCGTCGTCGCCGAGGCGCTCGCCAACGTCACCAAGTACGCGCATGCCGCCGCGGCATCGGTGCGTGTGCAGCTGGACTACGACGCCCAGCCTGCCGGGACCGACGCCGGTGCGCACGCCGGGCGCCTGGCCAGGCTACTGGTCGAGGTCTGCGACGACGGCGTCGGCGGCGCCGACCCGGCGCGCGGCTCCGGGCTGCGGGGCCTGCACGACCGGGCGGCGGCCGTCGGTGGCCGGCTCTCGGTCACCAGCCCGCCCGGCCGGGGCACCGTAGTGCAGGCGTGGCTGCCATGCCACGCAGACCACGCCCGGGATCCAGACCACTCCCAGGATGGGCGAGCACGACGGTGAGGCGCCGATGAAGGTCGTGCTCGCCGACGACGCGGCGCTGTTTCGCCAAGGGATCGCCCGGCTGCTTACCGACGCCGGCTTCGAGGTGGCCGGCCAGGCCGGCGACGTCGGCGAGCTGCTCCAGCTGGTCGCGAAGCTGACGCCCCAGGTCGCCATCGTCGACATTCGCATGCCCCCCACCCACACCACCGAGGGGCTGCAGGCGGCCGAGCGGATCCGCGCCGAGCATCCGCAGGTCGCGGTGCTGGTGCTGTCGCAGTACGTGGAGCCGCACTACGCGATCAGGCTGCTCGGCCGGCAGCCCGCGGCCGTCGGCTACCTCCTGAAGGACCGCGTCACCGACGCCGCGGAGCTGGCCGAGGCGGTCATGCGGGTCGCCGCCGGCCGTCCGGTCATCGACCCGGCGGTGGTCGCGGTGCTGCTTGGGCGCCGGCTGCGGCACGACCCGCTGGCCGCCCTGTCGGAGCGGGAGCGCGAGGTGCTGGCACTGATGGCCGAGGGGCGCTCCAATCAGGCGATCGCCGACCAGCTGGTGCTCACCCCACGGACCGTCGAGTCGCACGTCCGCAGCATCCTGACCAAACTGGACCTGGCGCCAACCGCCGACGACCACCGGCGTGTGCTCGCCGTGCTCGCCTACCTGCGGAACCGGGCCACGCCAGATCTCCTGGCGTAGGCCATGCTGCGGTGCGGCGCGCGTTGACGCTTATTTATAACAAGCTGTTTCACAAAGGCTGTGGAGCGGGTCATGGTCCCGCTGCCTGCTGCTGGAGATCAACGCGGCTCAGCTTCCGCCCGCGCTTGGCCCTTGAGCTGTTGGTAGTGCGCCCATGGGATCGCCGGGCGCCGCAGGCCGCGGGCGGCGAGGTAGCGCCTGGCGGTGCGCCGACCGTCGCGCAGCAGGCGCAGGTTGCTCAGCGGGGTGGTGTCCATGCCAGGCACGAGCTGGCGCGGGCGGAACACCCAGCCGGGGTCGGTCCGCTCCAGCGTGCCGCGCAGCAGGAAGCTCCTCAGGCCCCACAGCTGCTCGTCGTGGTGGTGGCACAGCAGCCCGGCCGGGCCCGGGACCATCCCCAGCCCCTCGGGCACCGCCACCCGCAGGACCCGGGCGTGGTGGTCCAGGGTGGGCCGGCAGCGGACGCTGACCGGGGCGCCGCTTGCGTCCAGGCCAGTCAGCACCGCGCTGGCAAAGCCTGGCAGGCGCTTGGCGATCTCAGGCCACATGGTCGACCTCCACCTCGACCGGCGGAGCGGAGAAGTCGCCGTGGGGCCACCAGCGGATCCGGCGGGGCGTGACGAAGATCAGCAGCCGCATCATGTACCAGCCCATCAGCCAGCGGGTCAGCGGGTTGGCGGAGTACTTGGCCGACACCGGCTGGCGCACCACGACCAGGCGGGCGAGCGAGTCCAGCTCGTCGCTCTGGGTGAGGACCTGGTCGGGGGAGACGGCTTCGCCCTGGACCAGCACCGCCGGCGGGGCGGCCAGGCCGCTGCCGGTCGGGTTGGAGTACAGCATCGCCACCTTGGGGGTGCGCCGGACGTTGTAGGCCTTGTGCGGCAGGCCGATCGAGGTGGTGACGACGAACCGCCCCTTGGCGGGCTCGTACAAGGCCACCGTCGGCCAGGTGATCGGCGTGTGATCTTTGGCCAGGGTGGTGAACTCGCAGGTACGGACCTGCTGGAAGACGGCTTCGACCTCGGGCGGAACGACCAGCGTGGCCATTTCCGACCTCCTGTTGCGTTGGAGGCTGCCTGCGTGCCTACCGGTGCCTTACGCCCTTTGAGGATCGCCGGCCTCCGTCCCGACAGCGTTACGGACGACGCAGCCACCAACCATCAGGCCACCAGCCCCTTAGTGAAACAGGCTCTTGAGACCCTGTTTCACAAGCCTGTGCGAACGAACGGTGAAGTTGCCGCCTGTGATGCCGCGCGGGATGCGCCTGTGCCGCGCTGGCCGGGGGACCCACTGGCGGACGGCCGCAGCCACAGCGACGCGCTCGCCGGCTGCATCGTCTGCTCGACCACGCCGAGCAGCTCGGCGGTCAGGGTGTCGAGGTCGACCTGCTGGCGCAGCCTGGCGCTGAACGCGGCGATCGTGCGGGCGGCGTCGTAGCGGCGGCGGTTGAAGCGGCGGTCGACCACGGCCTGGACGCGGCGGCGGGCCGGCTGGAACGCCGCGGCCACGGCGAGGGTGGCGCCGGCCACCACCAGGGGAGAGTCCCGGCCCAGGAGCTGGCCCAGGCCCAGGACCACGCCGGCGTAGCCGCCGCCCAACAGCACGGTGAGCAGGCCGTAGGCGAGCGTGCGGCTGACGATGCGGTCCAGGTCGTACAGCCGGTAGCGCAGGATCGCGGCGCCGGCCGCCAGCGGCAGCAGCGCCACGCAGGCCCCGGCCGCCCAGCCAAGCACGTCCGGCAGGCCCAGCGCCGCGCTGGCCAGCGCGGCGACCGCCAAGAGTGCCACCAGCGCCGCCGCCCACGCCACCCAGCGCAGCTGCTGGCGTTCGACGCCGCGGGCGCGGCGAAACCGCACCACCAGCGACCCGGCAGCGACCATCAGGGCCAGCAGGGTGAGCAGCCCGTAGGCCAGGGTGCGGCTGACGATGCGGTCCAGGTCATAGAGGCGGTAGCGCAGGACCGCCGCCCCGGTGGCCACCGGCGGGACCACCAGGCAGCAGCCGACGGCCACGCCGAACAGGATCGCGGCGGCCGACCCCCCGACCACCAGGCTGAACAGGACGCCGACGGCGCCCAGCCCCACCAGCACCGCGGCC
>DASUZB010000245.1:0-9363 GCA_036377075.1 Actinomycetes bacterium
GGCCCGGCGGAGGGCGGCGACCAGCTCGCCGGTCAGGTCCCCGACCCCTCCCCTGGCGCCTCGTGCGTGTGCCCGGGTGGCACCGGGTCGCCGGCCCGCAGGGGGGCATGCGCGAACCGGCCCTCGTGGGCCAGGACGGGGCGGCGGTCCGTGGCCAGCTCGGGGTGGCGGGCCTCCAGGTCGCGGCGGGCGTCGGCCACCCGGCGCAGCTGGGCGACGTACTCGCGGTCGCCCCGGTAGGTGCCCTTCCAGGTCTGGGGCATGCGCTCGGGCGGCGGTGGCACCGTGGCCGTCCCGCCGACCCCGAACCCGCTCGGGACCTTGCGGGTCGGCCGCCCGCAGGCCGGGCAGGCCGGCAGCGGGTCGGTCGAGGCCTGCAGCGTCTCCGAGCGGTGCCCGTCCTCGCAGGCCAACTCGTAGATCGGCACCGCTCCCCCTACCAGTTCGACACCGAGCGGGACAGGATGGCGGCCGCGTCGTCCTCGGTCACCGGGCGCGGGGCCGTGTCGAGCAGCCGCTGCTGCTTCATCGTGCCCTCGACCAGTTCGGAGACGTCACCCTCGCCGTAGCCGACGCCGCCGATCCCGTTGGGGATGCCGATGTCGCGCATGAGCCGGGTCAGGGCGGCCGGCAGGTACTCGGCGTCGTCGTTCGGCCGGTCCAGCCCGGGCGCGAGCAGCCCGGCTGCGCGCAGGTGCCGCTCGGGACGGGCCGCGAAGGTGAACCGGAACGCCTCGGGCGCGGTCAGCGACACGGCCATGCCGTGTGGCACGATCGGCTCGTCCTTCGGATAGCCCTCGGGCCGGAAGTCCTTGACCCGCCCGGCGATCGGGTAGGCGTTGGCGTGCGGGATGTGCACCCCGGCGTTGCCGAAGCCGAGCCCGGCCATGGTCGCGGCCAGGGCCATCTGCCCCCTGGCCTCGAGGTCGTCGCCGTCGCGCACGGCCGGCCGGAACGAGCCGGCCAGCAGCCGCATGGCGTTCTCGGACCACATGTCGGAGATCGGGTTGGACCCGCAGTAGGGCACCCGCTGCTCCGGCTGCTTGCGGTCGTAGGCGGTGTAGGGCTTGGCCGTGTAGCTCTCCAGGGCGTGGCAGAGGATGTCCATGCCGGTGGAGGCCGTCACCAGTGACGGCTGGGTCACGGTCAGGGCCGGGTCGACCACGGCCAGGGTCGGTCGC
This sequence comes from Actinomycetes bacterium, assembly GCA_036377075.1. Lineage (GTDB taxonomy): Bacteria > Actinomycetota > CALGFH01 > CALGFH01 > CALGFH01 > DASUZB01. The sequence continues at coordinate 1,182 of DASUZB010000245.1, forward strand.
AGCCGCGGGTGGCTGATGCCCGTCTTGACCTTCTGGGCGAGCACGTCGAGCACGCAGATGGTGGTGCTCTCGGCACCGGTCCCGGTGGTGGTGGGCACGGCCACCAGCGGGTTGAGCGGCTTGCTGGGCGCCCGGCCCTCCCCCACCGGCTTGTTGACGTAGTCCATCAGCTCGCCGGGGTTGGTGGTGAGCAGGTTCACCGCCTTGGCGGTGTCGATGCTGGAGCCGCCGCCCACGGCCACATAGGCATCCCAGGGGCCGTTCGCCTCGGCGTAGTCGATCGCCTGCTGCATGCTGGCGTCGGTCGGCTCGACGTGGACGCCGTCGTAGACGTGGGCCTCGATGTCGAACCGCTTCATCTGGTCGGCCACCCGCGCCGGCAGGCCGGTGGCGGCGATGCTCGGGTCGGTGACCACCAGCACGCGGCGGGCGCCGTACTGGGACAGGTCGTGGCCGATCTCGTCGGAGGCGCCGGTGCCGAACTTCAGCAGCGGTGCGCCGTAGGTGAAGACGGTCTCCGAACCGCCTGGGAATGTCGTGGTCATGGTGCCTCCCGGGGTTCGCGCGGTGTCAGGTGTAGTGGCCGTCGGGCGAGCGGCGCAGCGACCAGAGCTGCTCGGCGTCGTGGCCGAAGATGACGTTGGCGTCGGTCTGCTCGGCGATGCCGCGGAGCTTCTCCACCGAGGCGTACCACTGGCTCAGGTCGTTGACGATCGCGGCCGGGGTGGCCGGCGGGCCGTAGGAGTCGCCCATGTAGATGGCGTCCGAGGTGAAGATCATCGTGCCCTCGTCGGCCAGCTCGACCTTGAGGGCCATGGTCCCCGGGGTGTGCCCGGGCGCCTCGATCAGGGTCACCCCGGGCAGGAACTCGGTGTCGCCGGAGACGGTCTCGAACTCCAGCCCCTCGTAGTCGCTCTTGAGGTGGGCGCCGGTGAACACGCCGTCGAAGCCGAAGGCGAACTCCTGCTCCTTGTCGTTGACGACCAGGCGGGGCCCGTTGCCCTGGAACATCTTGGCGTTGCCGGCGTGGTCGAAGTGCAGGTGCGAGAAGACCACGAAGTCGAGCTGCTCGGGGCCGAGGCCGAGCTGGGCCAGGCGCCGGTCCAGGTACTGCTCCTCGGTGACGCGGTCGTAGGGGAAGAACTCGTGCAGGCCGGTCGGGACCCAGCGCTCCTCCCAGTCCCGCGGGCACGAGGTGTCCCACAGCATCGTGCCCTCGGGGGTCTCGACCACCACGGCGTGGGTGGTGCACGGGTACCACTCCACCGGTTTGTCGCGCTCGGCCCGCGGGCGGATGCTGCGGCCCGGCTTGAGCAGCAGCCAGGTCAGGTCGCAGCTCATGGACCCGCAGTCGAGGACGTGGAGTTTGGTCGCCGTTCCCGCCATGGCTACCGCCCCTTCGTTGGTAGGCGTCCGGACTCGGCAGTGGTTCCCCGGGCACGCCACGGCCGCGCGCCCTCGACCGTTGGTCTACCCACTCATGCCGAGGCTAGCCCCGCGCAGGCGGTACGGTGCGTGGATGGATCAGGTGGCCCGGACCGTGCTCGGCCTGCTGCTGCTGGCCGCCGTGGCCTGTCTGGTGCCGCTGGTCGACGGCGTCCGCCAGACCAGGGTGGTGCTGTGGTCGGCGACCCGGGGCGCGGTCCAGCTGCTGGCCGTCGGGCTGCTGCTGGGGGCGGTGTTCCGCGCCCCGGTGGCCGTGCTGCCGCTGCTGGCGGTGATGGTGGCCGCGGCCACCGGGACCGTGGCCCCGCGGCTGGCCGGGCTGCCCGCGGTCGGCCGCTGGCGCCGCCCGGCCGCGGCCGCGGCCGCGGTCACCAGCGGCGCGGCCGTGACCGGGACGGTGGTGTTCGCCACCGGGGCGCTGGGGCTGGGGGTCCGCAACCTGGTCGCCGTGGGCGGCATCACCGTCGGCGGGGCCATGACCGCCTCGACCCTGGCCGGCCGCCGCTTTGTGGCCGAGCTGGGCGCCCGCCGGGCCGAGGTCGAGGGCAAGCTGGCCCTGGGGGCGACGATGCGCCAGGCCACCGCCGACCTGGTCGCGGTCGCGGTCGCCGAGGCGCTGGTGCCGGCCCTTGACCAGACCCGCACGACCGGGCTGGTCACCCTCCCCGGCGCCTTCGTGGGCGCCCTGTTCGGTGGGGCCAGCCCGCTCGCCGCGGCCCGCTTCCAGCTGGTCGTGCTGGTCGGGCTCCTGGCCGCCGAGAGCGTGGCCACCGTCGTGCTGCTCCGGCTGCTCGCCGACGTGCCATTCCTGCCGGCCGAGTCCCGCTGAACCTGCCTTCAGGCTCGTTCAGGCTCCGCTCAGGTCGGCCGTCGCAACCTGCGGCCCGGATCGGGTCGGCCGCGCCAGGCGGTCGACCGCCCACGAACGGAGGAGATGCAGATGCTGGGACGCACGCGCAGGCTCCTGGGCGTGGCGGCGCTGGTGGTGGTCGCGCTGGGGGTCGTGCCGGCCACGGCGGCCGCGACGGGTTCCTGCCGGCTGCCCAGGTTCGGACCTGGCCGCAGCTACCATCCCCACATCCGCCCGGCCGACTTCAGCCCCCGGGTCGACAACCCGTGGTTCCCGCTCACCCCGGGCCGGACCCTGGTCTACACCGGCACCAAGGACGGCAAGAAGGCCCTCGACCTGTTCGCGGCCACCTCCAGGACCAGGATGATCGACGGGGTGCGGACCCGGGTGGTCGAGGACCGGCTGTACCTAGACAACGTCCTCGATGAGCGGACCAGCGACTACTACGCCCAGGACCGCTGCGGCAACGTCTGGTACTTCGGCGAGGACACCGCCACCCTCGGCCGCCACGGCCAGGTGGTCGACACCGAGGGCACCTGGCACGCCGGGGTCGACGGCGCCCAGCCGGGCGTGTTCATGCAGGCCCACCCGCAGCTCGGCCGCCGCTTCCGCCAGGAGTGGTACCGGGGCCAGGCCGAGGACGTGTTCAAGGTGACCGACCGGTCGGCGGCGGTCACGGTGCCCTACGGCTCGTTCCGCCACGCCCTGCGCACCGCCGAGTGGACCGCGCTGGAGCCGGAGGTCCTGGACAACAAGTACTACGTGAGGGGCATCGGCGAGGTCGCCGAGTTGTCGGTCAAGGGCCCCCGCGAGACCCTCCGCCTGGTCGAGATCATCCGCTGACGGGAGGGTGCCATGCACCGCCAGACCCTCGCGCGACTCCGGCCGAGGTCCTGACCGGGCCCTGGACGGGGTAGGCTCCTGCGGGACGTCAGGGAGGACAGGTGGCCGACCACTCGCCGAGGATCGCGGTTGTGACCGGAGCCGGGAGCGGCATCGGCGCGGCGGTCGCCCACGCCCTGGCCGGCGACGGCTGGGTCGTGGTGCTGGCCGGCCGCCGCCACGAGACCCTGGCGGCGGTCGCCGAGCGGGGCGCCGTCCTGCCCGGGGTGCTCGACCCGATGCCGGCCGACGTCACCGACGAGGCGTCGGTGCGGGCCCTGTTCGACCGTGCGGTCGAGCGGCACGGCCGTGTCGACCTGCTGTTCAACAACGCCGGCACGTTCTCGCCGGCCCGCGAGCTCGACACGGTCCCCCTGGCCGAGTGGAACGCCGCCGTGGCCGTGAACCTCACCGGCGCCTTCCTCTGCACCCGCGAGGCGTTCCGGGTGATGCGCCACCAGCGGCCCCGCGGCGGCCGGATCATCAACAACGGCTCGATCTCCGCCCACGCCCCCCGGCCCCGGTCGGTCGCCTACACCGCCACCAAGCACGCCATCACCGGGCTGACCAGGTCGACCGCGCTCGACGGACGGGCCTACGACATCGCCTGCGGCCAGATCGACATCGGCAACGCCGCCACCGACATGACCGAGCCCATGGCCACCGGCGTCCTCCAGGCCGACGGCAGTGTCCGCCCCGAGCCCCGCATGGACGTGGCCGACGTGGCCCGCGCCGTCCGCTACATGGCCGACCTCCCCCTGGACGCCAACGTCGCCACGATGACCGTCCTGGCCACCAAGATGCCCTTCATCGGCCGCGGCTAGCACGATGGCGGCCGGACGGCCGTGCCGTTCGTCGTGCCTCTCGATCTCCACGGCCATCTGGAATCGCTCGACCACGCCACCCTGGTCGAGCCGCCTACCGGCGTCGGGTCGAGCGCCTGGGGGTCGAGCGCCCGCCCCGGCCACGTACTCGGCGGTACCAGCGCGGTTAGCGCAAAGCTCGGCCGCCGCGGCCAAGGAAGTCTCGTTCGGCGTCGGTGGGCGCCATGGCGGCGGCACGCTGGTAGGCGGCTGCGGCCCCGATGCTCCGGCCCAGCCGAGCCGCAGATCGGCGCGCGTGGCGTGGTAGAGGTGGTAGCTGTCCAGGTCCAGCTCCTCCACCAGGGCCAGCGCGGCCGCGGGGCCCTGGACCTCGCCGACGGCGACGGCCCGGTTGAGGGCCACGACCGGCGTGGGGGCGACCTCCAGCAGGTGGTCGTAGAGGGCGACGATCTGTCGCCAGTCGGTCTCCCCGATGGTCGCAGCATCCGCAGGTACGGCGTTGATCGCCGCCTGGAGCTGGTAGGGGCCGGGTTGGTCGCGGCCAAGGCAGCGGCGGACGATCGCCTGGCCTTCCTGGATCAGGGCCTGGTCCCAGCGGGTGCGGTCCTGCTCGCCGAGCAGCACCAGCGAGCCATCGGCCCGGGTTCGCGACGCGCGAGCGACCATCTTCCCCATCTGCGGTCGCTCGGCGTCGGCACCGTCGCCTCGACGAGCACACCCAGATCACCACCCAGCCCGACGTCGCCAGCAACGCGCACCGCCGGTTCTACGCCACGTTGCTGCACCTGTACCGGGATAGCCAAGCGCTGTCCCGCGGCCAGTACACGAAGCTGCGTACGAGCAATACGGCCGCGGTCTTCGCCTTCGCCCGTCGCCACGGGAGGGCCGCGGTACTCACAATCGTCAACCTCTCTGCGACCCGCCAGACCGTCTCGCTCGACCTCGACCGGTTTGAGGCGGCTATACCGACGGGTTCACCGGCGCACGGATCAGGATCAAGTCCACGCTGAAGCGACAGCTCCGGCCGTGGGGCTATCAGGTCCTCCAGGAGAACCGCTGAGCGCGTTGGTGCGGCGCCGGACCTGGCCGACTTGGTGCTGGATGGTAGCCCCGACCGGATTCGAACCGGCGCTACCGCCTTGAGATGGACCTGCCGCTCACCAACGCAGCTGCCTGCTGACCCGCAGCGTTGCCGCCAGCCCGTACGCGCCCGTCCAGGCTGCGGGCACGCATGGGGCACAACGTCCCCTGCCCCTCGGCCGGTGCGTCCGTGCCGACGAGCCGTCGCGCAAGGCCGTCCCGGGCGGGGCGGCGGAACAGCCCGTGGGGCGCGAGAAGGCTCCTCAGCGGCCCGTTCGGGGGCTGCCGGCGGCGACGCTCCAAGCCGGCGTCGCGCCATCGCACCTACGGGGCGAACCCGTTGTCGATCCAGGTGCGAAAGCGCTGGACGTTGTCTGCCGGCCATGGTCCGTAGCAGGGCATGGTGCCGTCGGCGAGCCGCCGGTAGATGCGCTCGGCGTTGGCGCGTACGTCGTCATAGGACGACAGGTCGAAGAACCTGGACATCGAGCTCACATCGCGGTTGCTGAACAGCGGCCGGATGTCCCGCGCGAAGGCGACGTCCTCATCCATCCCTTCTCCTTCCTTCCGACAAGCGAGCTACGAACGACCGGCCTTGAGCATATCGATCCCCTCCTTCGTGGTGTTGACCGGTCGGGCGGTGGCACGGCGCAGCGAGCGCCCACGGCTAGGTGAACCGCTTGACGAAGGTGAGCGCGGTCTGGGCGACCTCGCGCCAGCCGTGGTCGATCGTGAGGGCGTGGCCTCGGTTCGGGATCTTCACGATCTCCGTCACGCCGGGGTTGCGCCTCTGCCGCTTGTAGGCGGCATTCGCGATCGCCCACGGCACCGTGTGGTCCTTCTCGCCGTCGATGATCAGCAAGGAACCGCGATCGGGGTTCTTCGTGTTCACCTTCGCCTCTGTCCACGGGTTGAGGTTGGCGTTGCCCATCTGCACGAGAGAGATCCCGGAGCCGGCGACGTGGAACGTGTGGTAGAGCTCCTTCGCCTCCTTCTCGTCCAGCGCGTTCGCCCAGGCGTACTTGAACTGGCCAAACGTGAGCGTGATCGCGCGCCGGCGCGTGAGCGGGTTGACCAGGAACGGGCCCACCCCCCTGAGCACCGAGGCGGGCAGAGGCAGAACGCCGCGGAAGACCCCGGGGTCGATCGCCACCGTGGCCGCCGAGAGGCCCCGGCCGGCGAGCATCTGCGCCAGCAAGCCCCCGGTCGAGTGCCCGATGATCGCTGGTTTCTTGTCCAAGGCATTGATGACCTCGGTGGTGTGGTCGGCGGTCTGCTCCAACGTCTTCTTGGCGAGGACGTCGGGGTTCGCCCGGGCCTCTGCAACCGTTGCCGGATCGTCTGGCCAGGCCGGCATCAGCGCAACGTATCCGACCTCCTCGAACAACGCGGCCCAGGGCTCCCAGCTCGAGGGCAGCAGCCACAGCCCGTGCACGAAGACCACCGGCGTCGCCGTGGTCGCGTTCGCGCGCTCGACTTGCTCGAGCTCGTGTTCGGTGATCGATGTCGCGGAAACGCTCGTGCTCATCTGGTCCTCCTCCGTCCGCCCGGCGGCCGGGTCGACGATCGTCGGCTTCATTCGGAGCGTCGTTCCGGTTTGGCCTCCGTGGGCCTCGTCTTCCTGACCATGGTCTGGCTGAGCCAGTCCTCGAAACGGGTCGGAGCGATCGATGCATCGTCGCCGGGGATGAGGGAGCGGTCGTCGAGCGTTGCGCCGAAGTAGCGCGCGCGGCGGTCGGCCGTCACCCGGCGGGCGTCGCCGTTCGCGCTCAGCAGGCGGCGGGTGAGCTCGTCGAAGCGGAACCGTTCGGGGCCTGCCAGCTCGACGGTGCCGTTCACCGGCGCACCCACCGCCGCGACCGCCAACGCGGCGGCGACGTCGTCGGCTGCCTCGGGCTGAACCAGCACCGGCGGTACACGAACCGTCTCGCCGTCGCTGTTCGAATCGGCGATCCGGCCACCGAACTCGAAGAACTGCGTCGCGCGGACGATCGTGTAGGGCATCGTCGCCCCCTTGATCGCTTCCTCCTGGGCGAGCTTGGCCCGGAAGTATCCGCTGTCGGGCAGCCGGTCGGTGCCGACGACCGACAGCGCCACGTGGTGGCTGACACCGAGGGTCGCTTCTGCGGCGAGGATGTTGCGGGTCGAGGTCTGGAAGAATTCCAGCACTGCTGCGTCGTTCCAATCCGGTGCGTTCGACACGTCGACGACAACCCGGGCGGCCTCGAGCGCTTCGGCCAGTCCCTCGCCGGTCAGCGTGTCGACGCCCGAGTTCGGCGACGCCGCCAGTGGGTCGTGGCCGGCCTCGCGCAGCTTCTCGACGAGCTTGGATCCGATCAGGCCGCTGCCGCCGATCACGACGATCTTCATCGCGCTGCCCCCTCGCGATCACGTCGTCGCCTCGACCGCCGACAGGATGACCCGGACGACGGCATCTGGACGTGTGATCAGGCTCAGGTGGCCGGCCTTGACCCTGGAGACCTGGGCGTCAGCGCGCCCGTACATCTTTTCCTGGAGGGCCGGCGGAATCACGTTGTCGAGCGTCCCGAGGAGCGCCCACGACGGGATCGTCTTCCACGCGGGCGCGCCGGATGGATCGGAGAACTGCGCCGCCGACGCCGGTCGCTGCCCCGCGGCGAGGAGCCTCGCCGTCTCTTCGTCGACGCCGTTCGCGAAGCACTCCCTGAACCCGGCGTACGGCGGGTTCGCTTCCCAACGCAGGTACAGATCCACCCCGCCGCTGAACGGCACCTGGTTGAACGCGCCGTTGTCGGTGACGCAGGAGCTCGTGCCTCCCACGAGGTCGAGGGCCGTCTCGTTCTCGTCGGGGACGAACGCGTCGATGTACACCAGCGCCTTCACGTTGGCGATGCCCGTGGCCGCGTTGGTGATCACGAAGCCGCCGTAGGAGTGCGCCACGAGCACGATCGGACCGGGGATCGTCTGGAGGTAGCTCGCGAGGTACGGGGCGTCCTGGCTCGGTCCGCGCAGCGTGTTGGGCGGAGCCACCACGGTGAATCCGCGATCCTGCAGACGCCCGATCACGCCGTTCCACGATGACGCGTCCGCCCAGTCGCCGTGCACGAGCACGATCGTCGGC
>DASUZB010000246.1:0-2474 GCA_036377075.1 Actinomycetes bacterium
GGCGGTTGGGGACGCCATCGGCGGCCAGCAGCACCACCCTGGCTCGCTTGGCCGCGCGCTGGGGGGTGGTGTGGGCACGGACCCGGCGTTGCAGCTCGGCCCGCTCGGCCTCGGTGATGCTCAGGGGCGGCAGGGTCGGCATGCGGCGGCTCCTCGTCGTTGGAGACGAGCGACCATCATATGGTAAGAACTAACGCGGAGCAGCACTAGTGCCCCGCGTCTGAATCTCGTTTACGGATGGCGTGGGGCAGGATCTCGTCGGCGGTCTTGGTCCAGGTGAAGGGGTAGCAGCGATCGTTCCAGCCGTCGATGAAGGCGCGGATTGTGGCGATGAGCTCGGTGACGTTCTCGAAGGAGCCGCGGCGGATCGCCTGGCGGGTGATGATCCCGAAGAACACCTCGACCAGGTTTGGCCACGACCCGGAGGTCGGGGTGAAGTGCAGGTGCACGCGCGGGTTCTCGGCCAGCCAGGCATCGATCTCGGCGTGCTTGTGGGTGTGGTAGTTGTCCGGCACGACGTTCAGCTGGCGGCGCGGGTAGGCCTTGGCGACCGTGCGGAGGAAGTCGCCAAACTCGGCCTTGCCGTGCCGGTCGTAGCACCGGTCGGTCACCTTGCCGGTGGCCACTTCCAGAGCCGCGAACAACGTCGTGGTTCCGTTGCGCCGGTAGTCGTGGGTGGCTTTCTCCGGCAGCCCGGGGCGCAGCGGCAGGATCGGCGCGGTCCGGTTCAGCGCCTGGATCTGGCTCTTCTCGTCCACGCACAGCACGATCGCGTTGGCCGGCGGGTTCAGGTACAGCCCGACCACGTCGCGGACCTTGGCCTCCAGCTCGGGGTCGGCGGAGACTTGAAAGTCCCTCGGCGCCACGGCTGGACGTGGTAGCGGCGCCAGGCCCGGGCCACAGTCGCGTCCCCGATGCCCAAGTGCCGTCCCAACAGTCGGCTGGACCAGTGCGTCACCGCCAGCGTCGCCGGGGGCGGCTCCAACGTGGCCGCGATGATCGCCGCGTCATCGATGGTCTTCGGCCGTCCCGGACGCGGCTCGTCCTCCAGCCCTGCCAGCCCCTGCGCCCGGAACCGCTCCCGCCACTTGATCACTGTCGGCCGCGTCGAGCCTACCGCGGCCGCCACCGAGCTCGTTCCCGCGCCTGGTTGCGCACACGCCAGCACGATCCGCGCCCGCTCGACATACCCCGCCCGAATCGACCTCGAGCGGGACCACGACCTCAACGTCAAGCGGTCCTGCTCCGAGAGCACCAGCGGGGCAGGCTGCAACGGGGCCATGCACCCATCATCCCGACCGGCCAGACTGTAAAGCAACTAACGACGCACAACCATTAGAAGCGATCCGGGCGGCAACCTGACAGAGCCGACTCAACGGTTCCGTCGACCAACTCCCGCGCGACCAGGCGGCCCACGGCCGCGGCGAGCGTGACCGCCGAGTGCATCACTGCCAAGTAGAGGCCGGGGACCTCGGCGACCGGGCCAACGATCGGCTCACCGTCGGCCGGCATTGGTCGCACTCCGAGTCGGGTGCTGAGCAGCTCGACGCTCCCGGCTCCATGGAAAGTGGACCGGACGGCGGCAAGGGTCCGTTCGGGCGAGTCCGCGGCGGCAATCAGCCGGTCCGCGGCGACCTGCCGAAGATCGAAGTCCTCGGTGTTGACCACGGTGCGGACCAGACCGGCCGGGGCGCGGAGCCGGAACAGCGGCGACGGCGACGGTTCGACCTGGACGCGCACGCCGAGCGGCGCGCCCAGCGCGGCCGTGGCAACTCCGGCCGCCAGCACCACCGTCGCACCGGAGAGGGGTCCTGCTGCCGTCTCAACCCCGGCAATCTGGCCCGCTGTATCCCGGCGGACCGCGGTAACCGGCGTGTCTAGATGTACCCGAGCTCCATGGGTGCGAGCGCCCGCGACCAGCCGCTCGGTCACGCCCACCGAGTCAACAGCGCCGTCACCCGGCGCCCAGACAGCCCACTCTGGAGGCTGCCGAAGGGTGGGCTCGAGCGTCGCCACGGTGGCCGCGTCCACGATCGTCTGCCCGGGCCCGGCGTCCGGCGCACTGTCCTCCCTGGTCCAGCTCAGCGAGCCGGACCAGGTCACCGGGAGTCCCGGCAACTCGGCCCCGAGTCGGTGGTACTCCGCCGTTGCGGTGGCCCGCAGCCCGGCGGCCGGACCTTTACGCACGCCAGACGCTCCGACCCAGGCGAACGAGTCCGCCGTCACGCCGGCGCCTGGCCGCCCGGCGTCGACCAACGTCACGGTGGCGCCCGCCCGGGCGGCGTGATAGGCCACCGACGCGCCGACAATGCCGGCGCCGACGACGACCAAGTCCCTACTCACCGGTGGGCTCAACACGTTCACGACCTTAGCGTCCGCAGCGTCCGCCCGCGGCCTGGTGGGTCGACGCCCGCCGACCGACGACTACCCGTAAACGAGATTTAGACGCGGAACACTAGCCGCTCTGACACGGC
>DASUZB010000247.1:0-27771 GCA_036377075.1 Actinomycetes bacterium
GCTCCGAAACCGCGTCGGATTTCGACGGCGCCAGCGGCGGCCACGACCCGACGGTGGTGGCCGCGCTGCTGCACCGCGACTCCGCGCGGGGCAACGACGACGCCACCGTCGTCGTGGTCCAGGACCGGACGGACGGGCGATGATGGGCCACGACGTCGCGAGCCTCGAGGCCGAGCTGGGCCGCGCGCTCGACGCGCTGCAGGTCAAGGAGGCGGAGCTGCAGGTCAAGATCGCCGAGACCTCGGCGCTCAACCGCGAGCTCGAGGAGACCAACGCCGGGCTGATCGCGCTCCACCGTGAGCTGACCCAGCGCGGCGAGGAGCTGGAGGCGGCCAAGGCGGTGGCCGAGGAGGCCACCAGGGTCCGCTCGGCGTACCTCGCCACCATGGGCCACGAGATCCGCACGCCGATGACCGCCATCGCCGGCTTCACCAGCCTGCTGCTCGAAACGGAGCTGGACGCCGAGCAGCGCGAGTACGCCACCACCATCCGCTCCAGCTGCGACCACCTGCTCGCGATCATGAACGACATCCTCGACTTCTCGAAGGTCGAGGCCGGCGGCGTGCGGCTCGAGTCCGTCCCGTTCGACCTGCGCGACTGCGTCGAGGAGTCGCTCGGGCTGCTCGCCGAGGCGGCGGGCCGCAAGGGCGTGAAGCTGGCCCACCACGCCGAGGACGGCCTGCCGGCCGAGCTGGTCGGGGATCCCGCCCGGGTCCGCCAGGTGCTCATCAACCTGCTGTCCAACGCGGTCAAGTTCACCGAGCAGGGCGAGGTCGGGGTCCGGGTGCGGCCCGAGCCGGCCGGCGGCGCGATCCGGGTCTCGGTGCACGACACCGGCATCGGCATCGCCGAGGACCAGCTGCCGCTGGTGTTCCGCGAGTTCCACCAGGCCGACGCGTCGACCTCGCGGCTCTACGGCGGCACCGGGCTCGGGCTGGCGATCTGCCGGCGCCTGGTCGAGCTGATGGGCGGGCGCATCTGGGTCGAGTCCACCGTCGGCGCGGGGTCGGTCTTCTCGTTCACGCTCCCGCTCGGCTGATCGGACGTCGCCCTCAGCCGGCCAGGTGCGGTCCGAGCAGCGAGAGGTCGGCGGGGCCGAGGCGGTCGGCGGCGGTCTTGGCCTGGTGCCAGTACGGGTACAGCAGCGGCGGGCGGCTGACCTCCTCGAGCCGTGCCTGCTCCTCCGCGCCGAGCGTCAGGTCCGCGGCGCCGAGGTTGTCGGCGAGCTGCTCGGCGGTGCGGGCGCCGATCACCACCGAGCTCACCGCCGGCCGCTCGAGCAGCCAGGCGAGGGCGACCTGCGCGGGCGAGGCGCCGCGGTCCTTGGCGACCTCGACGAGCACGTCGACGATGTCGTAGAGTTTGTCCTCGTCGCGCACGGGCGGCTCGTCCCAGCCGGAGAGGTGCCTCGACCCGGCCGGACCGGCCTCGCCGCGGCGGAACTTGCCGCTCAGCAGCCCACCGGCGAGCGGGCTCCACACCAGGATGCCGAGGCCCTGGTCGATGGAGGCGGGCACCAGCTCGTACTCGGCGTCGCGTGACTGCAGCGAGTAGAAGATCTGCTGCGTGACGAATCGCTGGTAGCGGTGGCGGTCCGCGAGGGCGAGCGCCTTCATCAGCTGCCAGCCGGCGTAGTTGGAGCATCCGACGTAGCGGACCTTGCCCGCGCCGACCAGGTGGTCGAGGGCCTCGAGGGTCTCCTCCAGCGGGGTATGCCCGTCCCACTCGTGGACCTGGTACAGGTCGATGTGGTCGGTACGCAGCCGCCGCAGGCTCGCCTCGCACTCGGTGACCAGGTGGTGGCGGGAGAGCCCGGCGTCGTTGGGGCCGTCGCCCATGGGCATGCGCGCCTTGGTCGCCAGCAGGACGTCGTCGCGGACGCCCTCGAGCACCTCGCCGACGATCTCCTCGGACAGCCCCGTCGAGTAGACGTTGGCGGTGTCGAACAGGTTGACCCCGGCCTCGAGGCACTGGTCGAGCTGCCGCCTGGCCTCGTCGACCCCGGTCGAGCCGACGCTGGCGAAGCCTCCCTTTCCCCCGAAGGTCATCGTGCCCATCGTCAGGATCGAGACCCGCAGACCAGACGCACCCAGTTGCCGATACCGCATGAAGCCGCTCCCGCCTCGCCGGATCGTGTTCGGTCATGGAATCTACCCGCGCGGCGCCCGCCGCGGCACGCTCCCTGACGTCGGTGGCACCCGGGACCAGTGCGGTCCTGCCGTGACGCTCACGTAGCGATGCCGGAACGGTCGTGGCCCACGATGGCTTGTGAACAGACTCACAAAGGAGCACCCGATGAGCGCCGTCACCGCCAACCCGCCGACCCGCACCCCGACCATCCGGGCACGCCACGCTGCGGCCCGCACCGACCGCGACCGCAAGCGCCGGCACTCCAGGATCTGGGCGCTGCTGGAGGCCCTTGCCTACTCCAGCGCGCTCGTCGACCCGACCGGGGTGCTCGCCGCACAGCGCTGCTCCGCCGTCCAGGAGGAGCACCAGCACGGTGGTCGACGGTAAGCTTTCGTCCTATTGACCTGCTCTGGCCGCGAGGCTGTGACCTGCACGGAGCAGGCGTAGTGGCCGACGGTCCTGACGTGCTGTGAGGTAGCCGGTGGAAGGATCCGAGCAGACCCCCCACGACGCCTATGTCTATGACGTCAGGGAGGAAGAGGCGTACCTGCAGGCCGGCGACGAGAAACAGCCGACCCCGCCGGAGCCGCTGGACCCTGCCTCGGTCATCTGCCAGTTCTGCGGCAGGTCCTGGGAACAGGTCCCAAGGCTCTTCCAAGCAAAGCGCAGGACCATGGATCCCAACACCTCGGCGATCGTGGCGGTGTGGATCTGCAACGAGTGCGTTGCCCGGATGGCACAGATCCTCGCCGAAGAGCCCCCGGGAACTCGGTGGCTCCACTGGTGGCAGCTCTGGTCCTATCGCACCCGAACGTAAGGATCGGCCCATCCGGGACAGCCTGCTGGGCTCACGCGTGCGCCGATCGGCTGGCTTCGTGGCCGGCGAACTGGTGTACGTTTCCATGGCCCGGAAGCTATCCGTCTGGCCAGCCCCTGCCCAGGCCTGTTGCGGCATCTGGGGAAAGTCCCCGACTTCCTACCCGCAGATCGCCGGATCGCGAGCCCGAATGACGAGTGATCGGTTCACGCTCTCCTTCTGCAGGAGCCGCGCTCGGGTCTTGATGCTGCGGCGCAGCCGGCCGCCGTTCGCCGGACTCTGGAACGGTCTGGGCGGCAAGGTGGAGCCCGACGAGACGGACGAGGCCAGCGCGCTGCGCGAAGTGTGGGAGGAGGCCGGCATCGGCCGGGACGACGTCGCGCGGCTCGTCCGCATCGGCGACGTGTCGTGGGAGATCTCGCAGGCAGGCCGCGCCCCCTCGCGCGGGTCCATGGCGGTCTACCTGGTCGACCTGGTCTGCGGGTGGGAGTGCTGGGAGGGCGTCCGCGACACGCCCGAGGGCGGGCTGGCGTGGTGGCCCGAGGGCGCGCTGCGCGACCGGGACGAGCCGCGGATCGTCCCCAACATCCCGCTCATCTACCCCGCGATGCTGGCCGACGACGCCCTGGCGGAATACCACTGCCGGTACGAAGGGAACCGGCTGCTCTCCGTGGAGCGGCGCCTGGACGGGAGCCGGCAGCTCCGCTACCCGGCCGAGGCGTCGGAGCGACGCCGCACGTCGCCGGACGGGTGAACGCGGCGGAAATCGCTTGCCCCGGGACGCCGTGGCCGGCAGAGTGCTGCGTGATCACGTCGACCGGCGTCGGAGCCGGCCAGTTCGAAGGAGGTGCGCCATGGCGAACGCGGCCATCAGGGTCGGGACCCGCTCCCACCCGCTGGTGCATCTCCCCGCCCGCTGACGAGCCCGACACGGCGCGCGCGGCCTCGGGGGATGCGATCTCCCAAGGAGCACCCGTGCGCGAGCGCGACATCGAACGACTCTTCGTCGGCGACGCCGGCGACACCGAATCCATCGACGAGCAGTACGACCTCCTCGACGCGCCCGCCGGCGAGCGGATGCGCCGCGACCGCGACGGCGAGCTGGCGCCGAGCGCCAGGGGCCGGCTCACCGAGCAGGCGCGCGAGCGCCTGGCCCAGCAGCGCGAGGAGGCCGCGACCGACGACGCGCCCCCGGCGGGCGACCGCTGGTCGAACTGGGGCGACGCGGACGAGCGCGGCCCCGAGCCGTACCCCGGCTGGCTGATCACGGAGCTGGCCGCGGTCGATTACGAGCTCGGCGTCATCAAGACCGGCAAGGAGGCCGACGTCCACCTGGTCGAGCGCGTCCTGCCGGACGGCGGGCGGAGCTGCCTGCTGGCCGCCAAGCGCTACCGCACCGGCGACCACCGGCTGTTCCACCGCGACGCCGGCTACCTGGAGGGACGGCGGGTGCGGGAGACGCGCCAGCGGCGCGCGATGGCCAACCGCACCAACTTCGGCCGCAACCTGATCGCCCAGCAGTGGGCGGCGGCGGAGTTCGCCGCGCTGCGCCAGCTGTGGGCCGGCGGGGCGCCGGTGCCCTACCCCGTCCAGCGGGTTGGCACCGAGCTGCTCGAGGAGTTCGTCGGCGACCCCGACGGCACCGCCGCGCCACGCCTGGTGCAGCTCCGCCCGGATCCGCGCGAGCTGGCCGAGCTGTGGCGCCAGCTGCTCGACGCCATGGTGATCCTGGCGCGCGGCGGCTACGCCCACGGCGACCTGTCCGCCTACAACCTGCTGGTCCACGACGGGGAGCTGGTCATGATCGACCTGCCGCAGCTGGTCGACGTCGTGGCCAACCCGCAGGGCCGCACCTACCTGGAACGGGACGTGCGCGCCGTCACCAGCTGGTTCGCCGCGCGTGGCCTGCCGGGCGAGCTCGCCGACCCCGGCGCCACCGTCGAGCTGCTGCTCGCCGAGGCGGGGCTGGGGCACGTCCGCATGGGCCGAGCCTGAACGGAGCCGGTCACGTACCCGCGGTGCAGGCTGGCTCGCTGCAGCAGTCCAGCTCCGGCACCCGCAGGCCGCTGCGCAGGTGAAGAGGGGCGCGGCACCGATCCATGACCGGCTCCCTAGCCCATGCGGACGCGGCGCCTGAAGGCCAGGGCGGTGAGCGCGAAGGTGAGCGCGCTGAACAGCGCGGCGGCCACCACCCCCTTGAAGATCACGTCGCCGTGGATCCCGAACAGGAAGCTGCGGGCCGCCTCGACCACGTAGGTGATCGGGTTCACGCTCACCGCCTTCTCGAACCAGCCGGTCATGAGCTCGCGCTGGATCGCGCTCGGCGTCAGGAACAGCAGCGGGAAGAAGATGATGAAGGTCGACTGGGTAGCGCGCACCGAGCCGGTGGCCAGCGCCACGGAGATGCTGACGGCGGCGAAGCCGACGCCGAACAGCAGGGTCAGCCCGAGCAGGCCGAGCGCGCCGACCAGGTCGTTGCCGGCGAAGCGCACGCCGATCGCGTAGCCGAAGACCAGCAGCGTCAGGCTGTAGCCCAGCACGGCGAACAGCTCGCCGAACAGGGTGCCGACCACCAGGGCCGAGCGGCGCACCGGGGTCACCGAGAGCTTGTCCCAGTAGCCGTTGGAGATGTCGAGCACCAGCGCGTTGCCGCCGGAGGTGCTGGCCGCGGCGAACAGGATCGAGATCGGGAGCTGGAAGGCGGCGTAGCTGGAGATGTGGAAGGCCGACTTGGCGATGTCGCCGAGCGCGCCGACCTGCACCACGAAGAAGAACACCGGGATGATCAGGGCGAAGATGAACAGCTCAGGCTCGCGCAGGATGCCGCGGATCGAGCGGGTGGTGATGGCGACCACGTCGGAGACGAACCCGGCCGGTGCCGCCAGGGTGCGCGGCTCGCCGGCGGCGGTCTGGACGGCCATCAGGCACCCCTCCCCGCCGGCTCGGGGGTCCGTTCCTCCTCGGCGGCGGTCCGCTCGGCCTCCGCCCGCTCGGCCATGCGGCCGCCGGTGGCGGCCAGGAACACGTCGTCCAGGGTGGGGCGGGAGACGCTGACCGCGCCGAAGCGGACCCCGGCCCGGTCCAGGCCACGGATGAGGACGGCGATGTTCCGCGGCCCGTCGGGGACGAACAGGGTGTAGCCGGTCTCGGTGCCGCGCAGCTCGCCCTTGGGCAGCTCGCCGCTGGAATGCAGCTCCTCGATCGCGACCCGGGCGGCCCCGGACTCGCGCTCGTCGACGGCGACGTCGATCACGTCCGCGCCGACCTCGGCCTTGAGCGCCGCCGGGGTGCCCTGCCGCACGATCTGGCCCTGGTCGATGATGGCCACCCGGTCGGCCAGCTCGTCGGCCTCCTCGAGGTACTGGGTGGTCAGGAAGATGGTCGCCCCGAAGCGCCCGCGCAGCTCGCGGATGCGGTCCCAGATCAGCGTCCGGGACAGCGGGTCGAGCCCGGTGGTCGGCTCGTCGAGGAACAGCACCCGCGGCCGGTGCAGCAGGGCCGAGGCCAGGTCCAGGCGGCGCTTCATGCCGCCGGAGTAGGTCTGGATGCGGCGGTCGATCGCGTCGCTCAGGCCGACCAGCTCGGTCACCTCGCGGACCTGCTCACCGAGCACGCCGCGGCGAAGGCCGTAGAGCTTGCCCTGCAGCGTCAGCAGCTCGCGGCCGGTCTGCTTGGGGTCGAGGCCGGCCTCCTGCAGGGCCACGCCGATGAGCCGGCGCACGGTGGTCTGCTCGCCGACCACGTCGTGGCCGAGGACCGAGCCCGACCCGCTGGTCGGCTGGAGCAGGGTGGTGAGGATCCGCACGGTGGTCGACTTGCCGGCACCGTTGGGCCCCAGGAAGCCGTAGATCTCGCCCTCGGCGACCTCGAGGCTGACCCCACGGACGGCCTCGACCTCACCGAACCGGCGGACCAGGTCTGTTGCTTGGATTGCGGTAGTCATGCCCGCGAGTGTAGGCCACCGATGCGACGCCCTGCGGACCAGGCACTCAGCAGGTCTCGGGCCGCGCGCCTGCGCGGGCGCTCGCCGGGACGAGCTCGAGGCGCAGCGAGTCGGACTTGGGCATGAGGATGGCCACGCCGTCGGCCGGCGACCACGCCGCCGGCAGGAACAGGTACTGGTCGCCGGACTGCAGCACCAGCTTGAGGCCGTCGTAGCGGAAGCGGTAGGCGGCCTCCGGGTCGCCGCAGCGGACCTGGCGCACGCCGCGGGCGGCGAGGCTCAGGCTGCGGCTGCTGTAGACCACCGCGTCCGGGTAGGTCGGCAGCTCGGCCACGAGCTGGCGCGCCCGCGAGCGGCCGACCGCGGCGGAGTAGTCGTTGGCGGCCCAGAACAGGCTCAGGCCCACGAGCACGAACACGCCCGCCCACTCGGCCACCGCGACCCACTCCGGCCTGCCCGCAGTGGCCCGCCCTTCGATGGCGGCGAGGGAGCGGCGCAGCTGGACCGCGTACGCCAGCAGCAGCACCCCGACGGCGAGGGTCAGCGGCGCCGCCGCCAGGTACCGGTCGAGCACCGTGCGGGTGAAGACGCTCGCGACGCCCGCGCAGGCGAGCGCGAGGCCCGCGACGATGGCGACCGGCAGGAGGACGCCGACCGCCCGCGGGCGGTCGCCGACGACCAGGCGCGCGCGCAGCATCGCGTGGCCCCACAGCACCAGCAGCCCGGCGCAGGCGACCACCGTCATCGGCACGAACAGGCCGTCGAGGCTGCGCATCATGTAGTCACGCGTGGTCAGGCCGAGCAGCGTCGAGTTCACGCCGAAGTAGTCGAAGAACCAGTAGGCGTGCGACAGCCGAAGTAGAACAGCAGCGAGGTGAGCAAGGTGGTCGGCGCCGCGACCACGCCGACCATCCTGAGCAGTTGCGGCAGGCCGGAGATGGCCGGTTCGAGGGACGCGGCGGGCTGGCGGGCCGGTCGCGGCGCCTCGGCGCCGTCGCCGGGCGGCCGCCCGCCGGGGGTGGCCGGAGCCTCCGCCGGCGCCGCGACGCCCTCCCTGGTGGTGGTCACGACCCTGGTCCCGTCACGAGGTGCTCGGCGGCTGGCTGTCTTCGGTCGTGACGGTCGTCTCCGACGAGGGCGGGCTGCCCTCCGTCGACCCGGTCGGGTCCGCCTGCTCGAGGCCGGGCTCGGTCGCCCGGCACTCGCCCGGACCCGAGTAGATCGTGAAGGTGGAGTCCGGGTCGATCACCGTGCCCTCGGTCCTGGTGTCGGGACTGGTCCCCGCGAAGCAGGCGTGGGCGTCGGCGCCGTCGCGCGCCTCGACGACGACCTCCACGCCGCACAGGCCGTCGCGGTGTTCGCACCCTGCCTGGACAGCGGCCGCCCGGATGGCGGCCACGATCTTGGCCTTCTCGTCGTCGACCGTGGCGGGACCGATCTCCTGGAAGGCCGGGAGCTTCATCGGCCCACCCTTCGCCTGGGCGCCGTTTCCCCGGTTGCTGGGCGCTCCTGGCGCCCCGCCGCCTGCCGAGGTCTGGCCGCCGCCTCCCGCCGGCGCCTGCCCACCACCTCCAGCCGATGGGCCCCGCCCGCTCGGCTGCCCGGCGGCGGTCTGCTCCTGCCCGCCGGCCTGGCCGGCGCCTGCGCCGCCGGCGCAGGCGGCGGCCGCGAGGCACAGCACGACCACGAACGCCGGGCGGTGCCAGCAGCGCAACGCCGTCATCGGGACCTCCCCCCACAGCTCGGTCGCCGACCAGTCCCTATCTAGAGCATCGTCTCGCCCAGGAGATACGACGGCTAAGCAACCTACGAGGATTTCGACAGGATCGACTGGAGTATCGGCTCGGGCGCGCCCGGCCTCACTCGTAGGGGTCGCGGGGCGGCGGAACCTCGATGGCGTTGGTCGCCGCCAGCACGGGCACGTCGCCGCCGCCCGGCTGGTAGGTCCCGGTCACCGTCACCCAGCGGTCGCGCGCGGGGCCGCGGACCCCGACCACCCTCAGCACCACCGGGGCGGCGTCGGCCGCGCAGCAGGCGATCTCGTAGCGGGCGAGCCGGAACCCGCCCGCCTCGCTGCCCACCACGAAGCCGGTGAGCTGGACGGTGACGCCGTTGAAGCTGGCGCCGTCGTGGTCGAAGGCGCGCTGGCCGAACTCGAGCAGGGTCATCCTGACCGGCTGGTCGCGCGCGGTGATCTTGGGCAGCACGGCGCCGCCGGCGCGGACGTCGACCCTGGCGCCGCGGCCGACGCCGTAGCTGCCCAGCGTGGGCGGCGCCACCAGCAGCAGGGCGGCGATCGGCGCCAGCAGCAGCCAGCCGACCCGGTCGCCGCCGCCGCGGTGGCCGTGGGCGTCGCCCGGCTCGGCGTGGCGCAGCGCCTGCGCCAGGGTCACCAGCCCGAGGACGACGACCGCGACGCCCGCGACGGCCAGCCACGGGCCCATCCCGACGCGGACGTAGCGTTCGTAGGTGCCGGTGACCACCAGCCGCAGCAGCACGGTGCCGACCAGCACGCTGATCAGCCCGCCCGCCGCGGTCACAGCAACCACCACGCGACCACGGCGCTCGACAGCAGGGCGACGGCGAGCGTGAGCGGCGCGAAGCGCAGCGCGAAGCCGCGCCCGAACGTCCCCGCCTGCAGCGCGACCAGCTTCACGTCGACCATCGGCCCCACCACCAGGAACGCCAGGCGGGCGCCGAGGGAGAACTGGGTGAGGCTGGCGGCGACGAAGGCGTCGGCCTCGGAGCACAGCGCCAGCGCCACGGCGAGCGCGGCCAGCGCCAGGAACGCCACCGGGCCGGCGCCGGCGACGGCGTCCAGGACGCTGCGGGGCACCACCGTCTGCAGGGTGGCGGCCGTCGCCGCCCCGACGATCAGGAAGCCGCCGGCCTGCAGCAGGTCGTGCTGGGCGGTGGCGGCGAGCACCGCCAGCGGCGGCCCCTCGGGGACGGGCCGCCGCGCCCGGGCGAGCAGGTCGTCGCGGCCGGAGCGCGCCCACAGCAGGCCGACCACGGTGGCGGTGAGGAGGCTGGCGAGCAGGCGGGCGACCACCACCTGGGGCCGGCCGGGGAAGGCCACCGCCGTCGCGGTCAGCACCACCGGGTTGACGGCGGGCGCCGAGAGCAGGAAGGCGAGCGCGGCCGCCGGCGGCGCGCCGCGGTCGACCAGCCGCCCGGCGATCGGCACGGAGCCGCACTCGCAGCCGGGCAGCGCCACCCCGGCCGCCGCCGCCACCGGGACCGCCAGCGCCTGCCTGGCCGGCAGCAGCCGCGGCAGCAGGCCGGCGGGGACCAGGGCGGCGACCGCGGCGCTGATCACCACGCCGAGCACCAGGAACGGCAGCGCCTGCACGGCGATCGCCACGAAGATGGTCGCCCAGTGGGCCACCGCCGGCCGGCCGAGGAGCTCCTCGAGGAGCGGCCGCAGCAGCGCGGCGGCGACCACCACCAGCGCGACGGCGGCGACGCCGGGCTCGACCGGACGGGGGCCACGGCGGGCCTCCGGCCCGCCCTCGAGCTCCGCGCCCTGCGTGTTCACCCCCTTGACCACGCTTCTCCCCGAGATGTAACCATCGCTTCCCACGGCCATGAAATCATGCCCCGACGGTGGGGCGGGTGGGCGAGCGGGTGGGAGGTCGAGGATGAAGCGAACCACGCTGCGGAGCTGGGCGAGCAGCATGCTGGTGGCGGCGGTCGCGGTCGCCGTGGTGGTGGCGGCGCCCCTGGCCGCGCCGAACCGGCAGGCGACGGGCGGGATCACCATCTCCGGCGCGCGGTCGCTCTCCGACCAGGTCTCGGTCAGCTACGGCACGGTCGACAGGCACCGCACCAGCGACGTGCACCTGCTCGCCTTCAACGACCTGCACGGCAACCTCGAGGCGGACGGGCTCAACCTCTACGGGAAGTTCGCCGGCGGCGCCGCCTACCTCGCCAAGGCGATCAAGGACCGCCAGGCTCAGTACGGCAAGCGCCAGGCGACCATCTTCGCCGGCGACAACATCGGCGCCAGCCCCCTGGCCAACGGGCTGTTCTTCGAGGAGCCCAACACCATCGCCACCAACCTGATGCACGTCGACTTCGGCTCGGTCGGCAACCACGAGTTCGACAAGGGCAAGGACGAGCTGCTCCGCATCCAGAACGGCGGCTGCCGCCCGGTCGAGGGCTGCACCGCGGCCCCCTACGCGCTTGCCAACGGCGGCACCACCAACGTCTTCCCCGGCGCCGACTTCCAGTACCTGTCCGCCAACGTGATCGTCGACGCCACCGGCAGGACGCTGTTCCCCGCCTTCGGCACCAAGACCTTCAAGAGCGACAGCGGCCAGAAGTTCCAGGTCGGCTTCATCGGCGAGGTGCTCGAGGGGACGCCGACGATCGTCACCCCGACCGGGGTCGCGGGCCTGACCTTCCAGGACGAGGCGGACGCCGCCAACCGCACCGTGAAGCAGCTCGAGCAGCGCGGCGTCAGGACCTCGGTGCTGGTGGTCCACGAGGGCGGCTTCCAGACCAGCCCCGCCGCCCTCAACGGCTGCAACGGCAACCTCGCGGGCAGCGCGATCGCCGACATCGCCAGCCGGCTCGACCCCGCGATCAAGGTGATCGTCTCGGCCCACACGCACGCCGAGTACCGCTGCACCATCACGTCGGGCGGCGTGACCCGCCTGATCACCAGCGCCTCGTCGTTCGGCCGCGTCCTCAGCGACATCACCCTCACGGTCGACGACAAGAGCGGTGAGCTGGTCGCCTCCAGCGCCAACAACGTCCTGGTCGAGAACGCGCTCAACACCCCCGGTCCCGGCGTCACCCGCATCCCCGACCCGTCCAAGGAGGACCCGCAGGTCGCCGCGGTCGTCAACCAGTACGTCACCGCGGCGGCGCCGCTGGGCAACAAGGTCATCGGCCGCATCCAGGGCGACCTCACCCGCGACCCGTCACCGCGCGGCGAGTCGGCGCTCGGCGACGTGATCGCCGACGCCCAGTTCGTCGCCACCCAGCCGGCCAACCTCGGCGGCGCCCAGCTCGCCTTCATGAACCCGGGCGGCATCCGCAACGACCTGCACGTCGGCGACATCTCCTCGGGCGGCGAGGCGCTCGGCGAGGTCACCTACGGCGAGGCGTTCAGCGTGCAGCCGTTCGGCAACAGCCTGGTCACCAAGACGATGACCGGCGACATGATCCGCCGCCTGCTCGAGCAGCAGTTCCCCGGCTGCGGCGGCCAGACGGTGCAGCGCACCCTGCAGGTCTCCAACACCTTCAAGTACGAGCAGGACCCGGCGGCGACCACCTGCGCGGGCCACGTCGGCCGCATGTTCGTCGCCGGCACCGAGGTGGCCCCGACCGACTCGTTCCGGGTGACGATGAACAACTTCCTCGCCACCGGCGGCGACGGGTTCGGGGTGTTCAACGAGGGCAGCAACGCCCTGGGCGGCGCCCAGGACATCGACGCCCTGGTGGCGGCGTTCGCCGCCGCCGAGCCGGCCGGGATCGCGGTGCCGCCGCTCGACCGGATCGTCGCCCCCGGACCCTGACGCGCTGACGCAGGCGCCGCCGTCGTGACGGCGACGCCTGCGTCCCATTTCAGGTGTTGACGCCGACTTCGGCCGGTGTCAGGTTCCTTGCGCCTTTGTCCGCCGCCGGACCGAAGGGGAGGCAGGATGCCCAGAACGGGAAGATTCCTTGTCCGGAGGTGGCGGGTCCCCGCCGCCGTCGCCACGATCCTGTCCCTGCTCGTGCTTGGCAGCCAACCGCTCGCCGCCCGGACCAGCGCCGCCGTGCCCACCCGCCTCGCCGCGTCCGCCTCGGTCTCCTCGCGCGTCGAGAGCCTCCTGCGCCGCATGACGCTGGCCGAGAAGGTCGGCCAGATGGACCAGATCGTGATCGGCAAGCTGAAGGCGGCCAGCGCGCCGGCCAACGGCGACTGCAACGGCGGCAACAACGACCCGCTGCAGCCGGCCTGCCTCGAAAGGGTGCTGATCACCAACAAGACCGGCTCGATCCTGGCCGGTGGCACCGACAACCCCAAGGACAACACCGGCAGGGGCTGGGCGGAGCAGTACAACACCATCCAGCGCTACGCGATCGACCACTCCCGGCTGCACATCCCGATCATCTTCGGCGTCGACGCGGTCCACGGCTTCGGCCACCCCTTCGAGGCGACGCTGTTCCCGCAGTCGATCGGGATGGGCGCCACCTGGGACACGGGGCTGGCCGAGGACGCCGGCGCCGCCACCCGCGAGCAGCTCCTCGCCACCGGCGGCAACTGGGACTTCGCCCCGGTCCAGGACCTGGCGCGGGACAACCGCTGGGGCCGCTACTACGAGACCTGGGCGGAGCAGCCGGTGCTCAGCGCCGCGATCGGCGCCGCCAACATCCGCGGGATGCAGGGCGGCGGCTTCGACGCGCCCAAGGTCGCCGCGACCGTGAAGCACTTCGCCGGCTACTCGCAGTCGATCAACGGGCACGACCGGGTCGAGGCCCTGCTGCCCATCCGCTACCTGCAGGACCAGCTGCTGCCGTCGTACGCGGGCGGGCTCGACGCCGGCGCCGCCACCGTGATGGTCGACTCCGGCTCCATCAACGGCGTCCCCGCCACCGGGTCGCGCTTCCTGCTCACCGAGGAGCTGCGCCACCGCCTCGGCTTCAAGGGCGTGGTGATCAGCGACTACGGCGACGTGCCCGCGCTGCAGGGCGCCTACCACGTCGCCGCCGACCTGGAGCACGCGGTCGCCCAGGCGGTCAACGCCGGCATCGACGTCAGCATGACCCCGATGGACTCGGCCGGCTGGCAGGACGCCCTGATCGGGGCCGTGCACGACGGGCTGGTCTCCGAGCGGCGCGTCGACGCCTCGGTGCGCCGGATCCTCACCCTCAAGTTCGAGCTGGGGCTGTTCGACCACCCGTTCGTCGACCCCGACAAGGCCGACGCGGCCGTCAAGGCCAACCGCGACCTGGCCCGCAAGGCCGCCGGCGAGTCGGTCACGCTGCTGCGCAACCACGACGGCGCGCTGCCGCTGAAGACCGACCTCGGCAAGCTCGTGGTGACCGGCCCGAGCGCCGGCTGCGAGGCCGCCGAGCCGAGCAAGGACCCGGCCTGCCAGGCGGCGATCGCCAACCAGCTCGGCGGCTGGAGCGTGAGCTGGCAGGGCGCCTACCAGAAGCTGGACCCGGCCGACCACCGCAACTGCTGCATCGGCCCGCCCGACCAGATCCCGACCGCGACCACCGTGCTCGACGGCATCAAGGCGGCGGCGCCGTCGACCAACGTCGTCTGGGCACCCGACAAGGACAAGGCGGTGGCGGAGGCGGCCTCGGCCGACGCCGTGGTCGCCGTCGTGGGCGAGAAGCCCTACGCGGAGGGCCTCGGCGACAACCCCTCCCCCGCCCTGCCGGCGGACCAGCAGTCCCTGATCGAGGCGCTGGAGAAGACCGGCAAGCCGGTGATCGTGGTGGTGATCGCCGGGCGGCCGCTGGCGCTCGGCCCTGGCAACGACGCCAACGGCCTGCTGATGGCCTACCTGCCGGGGACCGAGGGCGGCTCCGGCGTGGCCGACGTGCTGTTCGGCAAGGTCAACCCGAGCGGCAAGCTGTCGGTGAGCTGGCCGTCGGAGGCCACCCAGAACCCGCCGACCTCGATGTTCAACCCCTCGGCGCCGTCGCTCCTCGGCGACCAGCCGAAGTTCCTCGACCAGCTGCCCGGCACCAACTCCGGCCAGGGCTCCGGCTACAACCCGCTGTACCCGTTCGGCTTCGGGCTCTCCTACACCACCTTCGAGGTCAGCGGGCTGTCGGCCACCGGTAGCGTCTCGCGGCACGGCACGGTCACGGCGACCTTCACCGTGGCCAACACCGGCGGCCGGGCGGGCACCGACGTGGTGCCGGTCTACGTGCACCAACCGGTCAGCGGCGACGGCATCGTGGTGCCGCCCAAGCGGCTGGCCGGCTTCGCCAGGGTGGAGCTCGACGCCGGCAAGTCGAAGGAGGTGCGGGTCGCCTTCCCCGTCAGCGCGCTGGCCGTGACCGTCGGCGACATCAACGGCGACGGCCGCAGGGAGGTCCAGCCGGGCGCCTACCAGGTCCAGGTCGAGGACCTGACGGCGGACTTCACCATCAGGGGCTGACCTGACCAGGGAGGGGCGCCGGCCTGCCCGGCGCCCCTCCGCACCCGGACCGCCCGGCCTGCCCGGCGCGGGCTACGCGCCGAGCAGGCCGGGCAGGTCGGCGACGCTGTCGATCACCGCGTCCGGCTCGGCCTCGGCGCCCGGCTGCGGGCGGCCGCCCATGCCGCTGCGGACCAGCACCGCGGCGGCGCCGACGGCGTGCGCGCCGCCGACGTCGGCGGCGAGGTCGTCGCCGACCACGAGCGCGGTCTCCGGTCCGCGGCCGAGCGCCGCCAGCGGCGCGGTGAAGAACTCCGGGGACGGCTTGCCGAGCACCCTGGCGGTGGTGGCGGTGGCGTACTCCAGCAGCCGCACCCAACCGCCGGTGTCGAGGTGCTCGCCCTGGTCGCGGATTGCGATGCGGTTCACCTGGGTGGCGACCAGCTCCGCCCCGGCCCGCAAGGCGCGGAACGCCTCGTCCAGCTCGGCGTAGGTCGCGCCGTAGCTGGGGTCGGCGACCAGTACGTGCGTGGCCGCCTCGCCGGGGCCGGCGAGGCACCCGCCCAGCAGGCCGCGCACCTGGTCGGAGGCCACCGCCAGCACCCGCGCGCCCGGGGTCGCGGCGAACCGCTGGGCCGCGACCGCCACCGGGGTGACCAGCTCGTCCTCGACGGCCTCGAAGCCGAAGCCGGCCAGGCGGTCGGCGAGCGCCGCCGGGGTGATCGAGTCGGTGTTGGTGGCGAACCGCAGCGCGAACCCGGCCTCGCGCAGGCGCCGCACCGCGCCGGGCGCGCCCGGCACCACCTGGCTGCCCACGTACAGGGTGCCGTCGAGGTCCAGCAGGACCGTGTCGATGCCACGCAGCCGCCCCAACCGCCCACCTCCTCCAGCCCGCCCTCCACGCCGCCGGGGCAAGGCTAACCGCACCCGCCGGCCGTGTGGGAGCATGCCCCCACCGAGCCCGCCGCGGTGACCACCGAGCAGCGAGGTGCTCGGGTCGGACCACGGAGGGGGAGGCTCGTGAGGCGCCTGGCGCTGGTGGTGTCCCTGCTGGCCGTCGCCGCGCTGGTGGAGCTGTCACCGGCGCCGGCCGGGGCGAGCTGGGCGGTGGGGTCGGCGGCCACGGTGGCGCCGGCCGCGTGCGCCCCGGCCGGGGCGCTGGCCGACGCGGCCATGGGCGCCGACGGCCTGGTCCGGGGGTTCGTCCGCTTCCAGGGAGCGGCCTGCACCGACACCCGCCTCACCTGGTTCGAGGGCATGGGTGGCAGTTGGCGGCGCGGCCCGAGCGCGTACCGCGGCAAGGTCCTGGCGGTCGCCGACGACGGCGCCGCGACCTGGGTGCTGTACGCCGCCGCCGACGGCACCCGCCTCGGCAGCCGCGACCGCGCCGGGGTGCTCGGTCCGAGCAGCCGGCTCTCGACCCGGACGGCCCTCTCCGGCGACCTGGTGGCCGCCGGCGGGCGCTGGTGGGCGGTCTGGGCCGAGCGGGTCGGGACCGGGCGGCTCTCCTCCCTGTTCCAGGCCAGGACGATCGGCGCGGCGGTCACCAGGCAGCGGATCACCTCCCTGCCGTACGCCGACGGCCACCCCAGCCTCGCGCGCGTGGCCAGCGGCACCGCGGTGCTCGCCTTCGAGCGCGCCAACCCCGCCACCGGCCGCTCCGACGTCCGCTTCGGCGCCAACCCGGGCGGCGGCTGGACGTTCGGCGCCCTGACCACCGACGGGACCAGCCGGGCGCCCAGCCTCGCCACCGCCGGGCAGCGGACCCACGTCGCCTGGCAGCAGGGCACCCGGATCGTCCACGCCGACAACCCCAACGGCTCGTTCCGCACCCACCGGTTCGCCACCCCGGGGACGGCGCCGCGCGTGGCGACCTCGGCGGGGCGCGTGTTCGACGCCTGGACGCTGCCGCGCGGCGGCCGGCCCGCGCACGTGTTCCTGGCCGAGCGCGGCGGCGAGCTGTGGACCGGCAACGACGTGACCGCGGCCGCCACCTCCCCGGAGGCCGCCGCCGCGCTCGTCGCCGGCGGCGGCGCGGCCACGGTGCTCGGCGCCGAGCCGGCGCGGCTGTGGGCCAAGCCGCAGGTGCGCCCGGACACCGGCGGCTTCGGGCGCCTCGGCGTCTGGGTCGACTACCTCGACTACGGCCTCGACCCGGCCGCCGCCGTGCGGGACTTCGCCGCCCACGGCGTCCACACCCTCTACCTGCAGACCGCGCGCTACTCCAGCGCCAGCGACGTGCTCTACCCGGCGCTGGTCGGGCGCTGGATCGAGCAGGCGCACGCGGCCGGCATCGCGGTGGTCGGCTGGTACCTGCCCGGCTACAGCGAGTTCCTCGAGCGGGACGTGCGCCGCACCCTGGCGATCGCCCGCTTCCGCAGCCCGGCGGGCCAGCGCTTCGACGCGCTCGCGGTCGACATCGAGTACCAGGGCGCCAGCAGCACCGTGGCCGAGTTCGACCACGGCGTCGCCAGCCACCTCGCCCGCGTCCGCGCGGCGGTCGGGGCGCGCTACCCGGTCGGCGCGATCGTCCCCGCGCCGCTGGGGATGGCGCTCAACCCGACCGCCTGGGCCGGCTTCCCCTGGTCGGCGATCGGCCGCCAGGCCGACGTGGTCCTGCCGATGTCGTACTGGTCCTACCGCCACGACTGCCCGTCCAACCCGCTGCACTGCCCCTACCGGTACACCCGCGGCAACACCGCCGAGGCGGCCCGCCGCGGCGGCCTGCCCGTCCACGTCATCGGCGGCATCGGCGACCAGGTCACCGCGGCCCAGGTGCACGACTTCGTCGACGGCGCCGTCGACGAGCGCGCCTACGGCGGCAGCCTGTACGACTACCGCACCACCGCCCCCGCGTTCTG
This sequence comes from Actinomycetes bacterium, assembly GCA_036377075.1. Classification (GTDB taxonomy): domain Bacteria; phylum Actinomycetota; class CALGFH01; order CALGFH01; family CALGFH01; genus DASUZB01. The sequence continues at coordinate 17,845 of DASUZB010000247.1, forward strand.
GTCCGACCTGGAACGGCTCGGCTCGCTGTAGCCGGCGGGCCGGCGCGCCCCGACCGGACCGATGGGAGGATGCCGTTGCCGACCGCCGACGAGTTCGACCTGCGCGACGGCACCCGGATCGCGGTGCGCCCGGTCCTGCCCGAGGACAAGGAGCGCCTGCGCGACGGGTTCGCGCGCCTGTCCGCGGAGTCGCGCTACCGGCGCTTCCTGACCGCGCTCGACCAGCTCAGCGACGAGCAGGTCCGGTACCTCACCGAGGTCGACTACGTCGACCACATGGCCTGGGTCGCGCTGGACCCGTCCCGGCCGGGCCACCCCGGCGTCGGCGTCGCCCGCTACGTCCGCCTGCCCGACGACCCGTCCGTCGCCGAGGCGGCGGTCACGGTGCTCGACGACTACCAGGGCAGGGGCGTCGGGACGATCCTGCTGCGGCTGCTCGCCGGGTCGGCCCTGGAGCACGGCATCCGCCGCTTCCGCGGCTACGTGCTGGCGGCGAACGACCCGATGGTGGAGATCCTGCGCGGCCTCGGCGCGACCGTGACCAACGAGGGCCCGCTGCTGCGCGTCGACGTCCCGATCCCCGCCAGCCCGGACGAGCTCCCCGACACGCCGACCGGCCGGGTCTTCAAGTCGGTCGCCAAGCGGCAGCTCCCCGCCTTCCGGCTGCGCTACCCGGTGACGCCCGACCGCTGACGGCCGGGCACGGCCATGCCCTACAGGTCGATGTCGGGAGCGACCTGCTGGACGCCCTCGATCGCGGCGGCGATGAAGTCGTCGAGGGGGAGCCCGAGCGACTCCTCGGCCTCGTACACCTCCGCCCGGTTCACGCCGGGGGCGAACGCCTTCTCCTTCAGCTTCTTCTTGACCGAGGACACCTTCATGCCCTCCGACCGCTGCGGGCGGACCAGGGCCGCCGCCACCAGCAGCCCGGCGATCGCGTCGGCGTGGACCACCGCCTTGGACATCAGGTCGGTGCGGTACCGCTCGTGGGCGTGGGCCAGGACCGCGTTGACCACCGGCTCCTCCACCCCGGCCTCGCGCAGCCAGTCCGCCGCCAGGTAGGCGTGCCGCGACAGGTCCTCGCCGGTCTGGTCCTGGTCGAGGTCGTGGAACAGCCCGGCGAGCGCCCAGCGCTCCTCGTCCTCGCCGAAGCGGCGCGCCAGCGCCCGCATCACCCCCTCCACCGAGATCAGGTGGCGGACGGTGATGTCCTTCTCCGTCTTGTCCTTCACCAGCGCACGCGCCTCAGCCAGCTCCACGGTCGAGCCTCCCTGTCGTCGGTCACGCGACCATCCAACCACAGGACCTTGGTTGACCGGGGGCTGACGCTCGGCCGTGCGTGGCCACCCGCTGTCCGGGCTCCGGCCTCGCTCTCCAGCCTCCGGACCCCCCATCAGCCGGGCCACCCTTGGCCGCTCCAGCACATCTCCCAGAAGGCCAGCTCGAAGCGGGCGGCGCGGGCGAACACCGCCGCCAGGCGCGCGGCCGTCGCCGGCGACGGCGTCCCGGCGAGCTCGTCCAGCTCCGCGCCGAGGCCGGCGACGAAGGCGCGGAAGGCGTCGCCGGTCCAGTTCTCGACCCACTCCCGGTAGGCGGGGCCGGCCGGGCCGGCGGCGGCCACCGCCGTCCAGGTGTCGAGGTAGGCGCGCTCCGCCGCGTACAGGCCGGTGAGGCCCTCCAGGACGCCGTCGTGGGCGCAGCCCAACAGGTAGCTGGTGTAGCCGAGGCAGACCGGCCAGGGCTCGACCTCGAGCGGGAAGCCGTGCGCCGCCGCGGTGGCGGCGAAGCCGTCCGCCTCGGCGACCAGGCCGTCGTCCAGGCCGGCGAGCAGGCGGTCCAGCCCGGCGGGCAGGCCGTGGGCGCGCAGCGCGGCGACCACCCGCCGCTCTTCCAGCACGAACACCCGGTCCTGCTGGACCCACGCCTCCAGGGCCGCCTCGGGGAGGCTCCCGTCGGCCAGGCCGAGCACGAACGGGTGGGCCGCCATCGCCGCCCAGAGGGCCTGGTTGGCCTCGACCATCCGCTCGCTGAACCCCGCCACCCGGCGATCCTAGCGAAGGCCGCGCGCTACCACTCGACCAGCTGCCAGATCGCCGGCTCGAGGCGGTCCCGCTCCCCCACCTCCGCGAAGATCGCGACCGCCAGCTTGAGGTGGCGCATCGCCTCGTCCGGCTGGCCGGCGGCGTGGAACAGGTCGGCGAGGTTGTTGTGCAGCGCCGCCTGGCGGTGGCGGTCGCCCTGGGCGCTGCACAGGTCGAGGGCGTCGGTGGCCAGCTCGATCGCCTGGTCGAGCCGGCCGGCGGCCTGGTGGCTGAGGGCGAGGTTGTTGAGCGCGGCGACGCGCGCGGCCGGGTCGGGCAGGACCTGCGCGAACGCCAGGCTGCGCTCGAGGTGGCGACGGGCGCGCTCGGGGTCGCCGGCGCCGGCGGCGAGCATGCCGACGAGGTTGTGGCACTGCGCCAGCGCGGCCGGGTCGCCGGCGGCCTCGGCCAGCTCGAGCGCCCTGACGGCGAGCTCGGCGGCCGCCTCGCCGCGGCCGCGCCGGCGGGCGGTGAGGCTCTGGTCGGCGACCAGGCGCGCGCGGAAGGCGTCGTCGGCCCCGGCGGCGGCGTCGAGGGCCGCGAGCGCGGCCTCCAGGTGCACCTCGGCCGCCTCCCAGTCGCCGCGCCGGTGGTGCAGGCCGGCGAGCTTGTGCTCCACGACGGCGAGGTCGCCGGGCTGGCAGCGGGCGGCGGCGGCCTCGTACGCAGCCAGCGCGTTGCCGTACTCGCCCAGGAGGGTGTGCAGGTCGCCGAGGGCGAGCTGCAGCCGCGCGGCCTCGTCGGGACGGCCGAGCGCCAGCGCCGCCTGGTAGTGGGCGACCGCCTCGCGGTTGGCGTACAGCGCCGCGGCGCGCTCGCCGGCGCGGGCGAACCACGCGGCCGCCTCGGCGTCGTGGCCGGCGAGCTGGAAGTGGTGGGCGATCACGGCGGCCTGGTCCTCGGCGTCGCGGCCGCGGGCCAGCGCCTGCGCCACGCGCCGGTGCAGCAGCCGCCGGCGGGCCAGCCCCGCCTGTTCGTACACCAGCAGGCGGACCTGCTCGTGGCTGAAGTCGTAGCTGGTGGCCGGGCCGCTCAGCTCGTGGACCAGGCCGAGCCGCACCAGCTCCTCGATCGCCCCGATGGCCTCGTCGTCGCTGCGGCCGCTGGCCTCGCGCACGATGTCGACGTCGAAGGAGCGGCCGATCACCGCCGCGGCGGTGAGCAGCTGCCAGGCCGCCTCCGGGACCCGCTCCAGGCGGGCCTGCAGCAGCTCGCGCGCGCCGCTCGGCAGCGCCGGCAGGTCCTCGTCGCCTTCGAGGGCGGCCAGGTACTCGACCAGCAGCAGCGGCAAGCCCTCGCTGCGCCGGTACAGCTCCTCGGCCACGGCCGCGCGGGCGGGCGCGACGGCGTCGACCAGCGCGGCGGTCGCGGCGCGGTCGAGGCGGTCGAGGGGCAGGGTGCCCGCCGTCCCGGCGCGCTGCGCCTCGGCGGCCACCCGGCGCAGGTGGTGCCCGCGGGGGACGTCCTCGTCGCGCCAGGTGGGGAGCAGCAGCAGCGGCCAGCGGTCGAGCCGGCGCGCGAGGTAGCCGACCGCGTCGAGGGTGGCGTCGTCGGCCCAGTGCAGGTCGTCGAGGACCAGCAGCCCGACGTGCGGCCTCGCGGTCGACCCCCGGTCGACGGCCACCGCGGCGAGCAGGGCGCGGCACAGGCCCTCGAGGAAGCGGCCCTGCGCCCCGGGACCGTCCGGCGCGGGCAGGACGGTGGCCGGCGGCACCAGCGGGGCCAGCTCCGGCAGGAGCCGGGCGGCCTCCGCCAGCCAGTGCGGCTCCAGGGTGCGCGGCCAGGCGCCGCCCTCCGGTCGCGCCAGGGCGGCGCGGAGGCCGTCCGCCAGCGGCCCGTAGGCCAGCCGCTCGCCCTCGTAGCAGCGGCACACCAGCGCCCGGGGGTGCCCCGCCGCGAACGCCTCGGCGAGCCGGGTCTTGCCGACGCCGGCCTCGCCGGTGAGTGCGACCAGCCGGCCCCTGCCCTCCCGCTCGACGCCGGCCAGCGCCTCCGCCAGGTCGGCCAGCTGCGGCTCGCGCCCGACCAGGGGGAGCGGCGCCGGGCCGGGTGGCGCGTCCGCCGCGGCCGGTGGGGCGGCCGCGTGGGCGGCCGGCGCTGGCGGCGCGGGCGGCGCCTCCACCTCCCCCTCGGTCACCTGCTGGTACAGGACGGTCGTCTCCTCCAGCGGCGCCACGCCCAGCTCCTCGTCGAGGATGCGGACGCACGCGCGGTACTGGCGCATCGCGGCGGCGCGCTGCCCGCTCCAGGCGTACAGGCGCATGAGCTGCCGGTGGGCGGGCTCGTGCAGCGGGTCGAGCGCCAGCCAGCGCTCGGCGTCGGCGATCGCCGCCTGCCAGCGCCCCAGGACGGCCTCGGCGTCGACCAGCCGCTGCAGCGCGCCCGCCCGCTCCCTGCGCAGCGTGTCGGCCTCGGCGAACTGCCAGTCCTCGAAGTCCGGGGCGTCCCGCAGGGCGAAGCCGGCGAGGAAGTCGCCGCGGTGCAGCGCGACCGCCTCGGCGAGCGGCTCGGCGCACTCGGCGCAGGCCCGCTCCGGCTCGTGGCCGTGCGCGTCGCAGCTCGCCACGAGGGTGCGGAAGCGCCGGATGTCCAGCTCCACGCCCGGCGCGACCAGCTCCAGCCCGCTGCGGTCGGCGGCGACCCGGGCGGCGCCGCCGAGGGCGTGGTTCAGCGCCGAGAGCGTGCGCCGCAGCGCGGCGCGCGCGTGGGCGTCGTCCGCCTCCGGCCACAGCAGCGTGGCCAGCTCGTCGCGCCCGTGGCGCCGGCCGCTGCACGCCAGGTAGGCGAGCAGCGCGACCGCCTTGCGGGTGTCCACCCGCAGCGGCGCGGCGCCCACCTCCACGCTCGGCGGCCCGAGCAGCGCCAGCCGCAGTGCAGCCATGTGCCTCCCCCTGTTCCCCGGGGGGCTACCGCTTCGCTCCTCGAGCCCCCCGGACCCCCCGGTCGCGGGCGCTCCCCGCCGGAACGTAACCACGGACCGTCCATGCCACTCGCCGTAACGCTGGACCGTAACGTTACCGGAACGGATCCTGGCTACAACGGGTTCGGAGGTGACGATGTCGACAAGGAAGAGCTGGAGAGGGTGGTGGCGGGCGCCCCGCCTGGACGCGGCCGACGGGGGGATGGCCGACGCCGCGGAGCGCCCGCCCGCCACGGCGGTGGAGCTGGACATCGCGCCCAACGACCCGCTGCTCGCCTACTTCTCGAGCGGGCACGCGACCGTCGACCTGGACGCGCTCGAGCTGGACTCGCCGGCACTGGCGGCCCTGCGGGCGGAGGGGACCCGCCTGGTGGTGCCGCTGATCAGCCAGGGCGAGCTGATCGGTCTGCTGCGGCTCGGGCCGCGCCGCAGCGAGCAGGAGTACTCCCACGACGACCGCAAGCTGCTCGACGACCTGGCCGCCCACGCGGCCCCCGCGGTGCGGGTGGCGCAGCTGGTGCGCCAACAGCAGGCCGAGATCCGCGAGCGGGAGCGGATCGAGCAGGAGATCAAGGTCGCCCAGCTGATCCAGCAGCAGTTCCTGCCGCGCGAGCTGCCCGACCTGGCCGGCTGGCACGTGGCCGCCTACTACCGGCCGGCGCGTGCCGTCGGCGGGGACTTCTACGACTTCATCCAGCTCCCCGAGGGGCAGGTCGGCATCGTCGTCGGCGACGTCACCGACAAGGGCGTCCCCGCGGCGCTGGTGATGGCGACCACCCACTCGATCCTGCGGGTCGAGGCGCTGCGGCTGGTCTCGCCGGGCGCGGTGCTGCAGCGGGTCAACGAGCTGCTGCTCGACGAGATACCCCCCAACATGTTCGTGACCTGCCTGTACGCGGTCCTCGACCCGGCCAACGGCGAGCTGCGCTTCGCCAACGCCGGCCACAACCTTCCCAACCTGCACCACCGGGACGGCGTCACCGAGCTGCGCGCCACCGGCATGCCGCTGGGGCTGCTGCCCGATATGGAGTACGACGAGCGCACCGCCACGCTGGCCCCCGGCGACAGCCTGCTGCTCCACTCCGACGGGCTGGCCGAGGCCCACTCCCCCGACGGGGAGATGTTCGGCTTCCCGCGGCTGAACAAGCTGTGCGGCGAGCGCGACGGCGGCGAGGAGCTGATCGACCTGCTCCTGGGCGAGCTGGGCGCCTTCACCGGGCAGGACTGGGAGCAGGAGGACGACATCACCCTGGTCTCGCTGCAGCGCACCGGTGCCACCGCCGAGGCCGGGCCGCGGGTGCTCGACGAGTTCGAGGTGCCGAGCGAGATCGGCGCCGAGCGCGCCCCGACCGAGCGGGTGCTGCGGGCGGTGTCATCGCTCGACCTGGACGCCGCCCGGCTGGACAAGCTGGGCACGGCCGTGGCCGAGACGATCATGAACGCGGCCGAGCACGGCAACAAGGGCCGGCCGGAGCTGCCGGTCGCGATCCGCGTGACCGCCTCGGCCGGCAGCGTCGAGGTGGCCGTCACCGACCAGGGCGGGGACCGGCCGATCGCCGAGGCGCCAGTACCCGACCTGCAGGCCAAGCTCGCCGGGGTGGAGAACCCGCGGGGCTGGGGGCTGTTCCTGATCCGCAACATGGTGGACGACCTGCGCACTTCCGGCGACGGGGTGCACCACACGGTGCACCTGGTCATGCAGCTACGTGGCACCGAAGGAGAGAGGACCGATGACGGTGAGTGAGACGACGGTGGCAGTCCGCCGACGGGGCGACGTCGCCGTTCTCGACATCGCCGGCGACATCGACCGTGACGCCGACGGGCCGCTGCAGCACGCCTACGACCAGGCGGTCGCGCCCGGCGACGCGGCCGGGCTGCTGCTGAACTTCGGCGAGGTCGGCTACATCAACTCGACCGGGATCGCGGTGATCGTCGGCCTGCTCGCGCGGGCGCGCAAGGAGCACCGGGCGATCAGCGCGTACGGCCTGACCGAGCACTACCGGCACATCTTCAGCATCACGCGGCTGTCCGACTTCATCGGCATCTACGGCGACGAGGACAGCGCGCTGCACGACGCGTCGGCGACCGCCGACGCGGCACAAGGAGGGGGCGAATGAACCAGGAGTCCGGCTCGATCGACGTGCGGCGGGTGAGCGGCGCGGTCAGCGTGGTCGACATCCGCGGCGACGTCACCGCCGGCAGCGAGGCGGTCCTCAGCGACGCCTACGGCCGGGCGAGCACGCCGACCACCAAGGCGGTGGTGCTCAACTTCAGCGGGCTCGAGTACATGAACAGTGGCGGCATCGGGATGCTGGTGACCCTGCTGGTGCGGGCGAACCGCCAGCGCCAGCGCCTGCTCGCCTACGGCCTCAACCAGCACTACCGCCAGATCTTCGAGCTGACCCGCCTCGACGAGGCGATCGGCATCCACGACAGCGAGGCGGCGGCGCTGGCCGCCGTCGACGGGCGCTGAGCGAACGAGAGAGGAAGCAGTCATGACCACCCAACCGGAGGAGGCCGACGGCGGCGAGGCTACCGACCTCACGCCGCGCGACGCCGCCAACTGGGCCAAGCACGTCACCACGCTGCGGCTGGGCGAGGTGCCGTCCGAGGCCATCAACCTGAACGTCACCGGCAAGCGGGTGGTCGGCCCGATCCAGGGCTTCGGCAAGCTGTGGCAGAAGACCTACCGGGTCGAGCTGACCGGGGTCGAGACCACCCCCGCCGAGGTGATCGCCACCTGGAAGGACGCGTTCGCCAGCTTCTGGCCCCGCACCGCCCGCTACTACGGCCCGCTGACCAGCATCGCCCCCGGCGACGTGGCCCTGCTCAACCTCTCGATGGGCGGCGGCGTCAAGCTGTCGACCGGGATCCTGGTGCTGTACGCCGACGAGGAGTCGTTCACCTTCATGACCCCGGAGGGGCACATCTTCGCCGCCTGGATCACCTTCAGCGCCGCCACCGGGGAGGACGGCGTCACCGCGGCGCAGACGCAGGTGCTGCTGCGGGCCAACGACCCGCTGTACGAGCTGGGCATGCCGCTGGTGGTCCACCGCAGGGAGGACCGCTTCTGGCAGCAGACCCTCACCAACCTCGCCCGCCACCTCGGCGTCGCCGACCCCGAGGTGACCACCGTCGCGGTCTGCGTCGACCGCCGCCGCCAGTGGTCGAAGGCCGGCAACCTGTGGCACAACGCCGGGGTCCGCTCGACCCTGTACGCGCTCGGCACCCCGGTGCGGGCCGGGCGCCGGCTGCTGGCCGGAGGGGACGGCTAGCCAGGGGCGGGGAGGCGCCGTGACGCGGCTGGCCTGGTCGCTGTGCGGCCTCTCGGTCGCGCTCGCCCTGGCCAGCGTCGCGCTGGCCACCTACAACGGCGAGTCGCCCAACGACCTGGTCGCCGCCCACCACGCCATCGGCATCGCGATCGCGCTGACCCTGCCGGCGGTCGGCGCGCTGATCCTGGTCCGCGACCGGCGCCACCTGCTCGCCTGGCTGCTGGTCGCGGACGGCGTCTTCCTGGCCGTCTACAACTTCACCCAGCAGTACGCGCCCCTGGCGCTCGGCCTCACCGCGCACCGGCCGTCGCTGCCGGGCGGGCCGCTGGCCAGCTGGCTCGCAACCTGGACCAACGTCCCCGGCATCGTGATCGGCGCCGGCTTCATCTACCTGCTGTTCCCCGACGGGCGCCTGCCGTCGCGCCGCTGGCTGCCGGTCGGCCTGGCCGGGCTGGTGCTCCTCGTCGTCCCGACGGTCGTCCTCGCCGTCGGGTACTGGCCGTACCGCGGGCCGCAGCTGATCACCGAGGAAGGGCCGGAGCCGCCCCTGGTGGGCAACATGTTCTGGCTCGCGTTCGTCGGGTCGCTGCTGCTGGGCGCGGTGGGCGTCGTCGCCCTCGTCGTGCGCTTCCGCCGTTCCGGCGCCGTGCAGCGCCAGCAGATCAAGTGGTTCGCCTACGCCGCGGTCCTCAGCGTGGTCCTCAGCACCCAGCCCGAGGCGCCCGGCTACGGCCCCTACCTCGAGTTCCTGGGAACGGTGGCCCTGTTCGCGGGGCTGGCCATCGGCATCTTCCGCTACCGGCTCTGGGAGATCGACGGGCTGGTCAACCGCACCCTGGTGTACGGCCTGCTCACCGTGGTCCTCGGTGGCGCCTACGCCCTCGGCGTGCTGGTGATCGGGCAGCGGGTCAGCCCGGGCGACCATCCCAACAGCCTGGTGGTGGCGGCCACCACCCTGGCGGTGGCGGCGCTGTTCCAGCCGTTGCGCCACCGCATCCAGCGGGTGGTGGACCGGCGCTTCTACCGCCGCCGCTACGACGCGGCCACCACCGTCGACGCCTTCGTGGCGCAACTGCGCCACCAGGTCGAGCTGCAGACCCTGACCGCGGAGCTGCGGGCGGTGGTCGACCAGACGATGCAGCCGACCCACGTGACCCTGTGGCTGCGGCCCACCGCGCGGGAGCCGGCCAGGCCGGGCGCGCGCCGCTCGTCTTGACCGAGTTTGGGTGTTGACGGCTTCCTCCACTGCTGCGTTACTTGTCGGGTCTGTCGCGACCGGGGAGGAGCGATGACGGACACCCCTGTCGGCCTGGTCCTGCCGGTGCTGCGCCAGGGCAGCGGGCCGCAGTCGGCGGTCTCCCGCCTGCAGCACATCTTCAACGACTTCGCCAGGTCGGACGACGACCAGCCGCCGTTCGACGAGTCCGGCGTGTTCGGTCCCAAGACCGACGGCGCCGTCAGGGAGTTCCAGAAGTTCAACAGCCTGCAAGTGGACGGGATCGTGGGCAAGAACACCTGGAAGGCCCTGCTCGAACAGTGGATGGCCCTGGACCTCGACTGAGGCCGCCACCCGACCGGAGGGCCGCGCCATATTGGCGCGCCCCTCCGGTCGGGTGGCGGCCTCAGTCGAGGTCCAGGGCCATCCACTGTT
>DASUZB010000248.1:0-28820 GCA_036377075.1 Actinomycetes bacterium
CGCGTCGAGCTGGTCGAGGCCGCCTCGTGGGGTCCGAGGCTGGGCTGGGTCGCTGTCGGCGCGCAGGACGCCCAGGATGGTCTTGACGTCGGTCAGTCCCTGGTCGCTGATCTGCTTGATCGTGGTCAGCGCCTCAACCGCCTGGGCGGGTCGCTGTTGCAGGAGGTGGATGCCGACCCCGGCCTGCACGCTGATGGTGGCCATGGTGTGGCCGAAGACGTCGTGGAGCTCGCGGGCGATGCGCAACCGTTCCTCGACCGCGCGGCGGCGGGCCTGCTCCTCGCGGGTCTGGGCCTCGCGGGCAAGCTGCGCGCGGGTGGCCACCAGCAGTGCCCGGTAGTAGCCGACCGCCGTGCCGGCAGCGCCAGTGGTGGCGACCATCCATACGGCGCTGCCAGAGATCCCGGCCGGCTCGGCGGCGCCGAAGGCGACGCGGATCGCCACCAGCGCGCTGAGCGCGGTCACCACCACGCCGGCCAGCCCCCAGCGCCACCCCCGCCGGGCCGCCAGGGTGTAGCAGGCGATCAGCGGGGCCAGCGTGATCAGACGGCCGGGATACTGGCCGGCAGACCAGGCCGCGGCGACCGCGTTGAGGACAACCAGCACCGATATCGGATAGCGGCGGCGCAACGCCAGGGCGCCGGCCACCACCCCGACCAGCCCGACCGCCACGGCGTCGAGTGGACGGGGGCTGCTGATCCACGGCGGTCCGGCGCCGGTCCAGCTGGCGGCCAGGAGCAGCACCGCCACCCCGACGCCAACACTGGCATCGGTGAGGGCCGGTGCGGCCTTGCGCACGGTGCTGAGCATCCTTGGTGTCTGCATCCCGACCTCCCAGGAATCCTGCCCGCACCCGCCGGTCCCGCGCATCCGCCGTGGGTGGTGCTTTGCGCTACCGCACCCGGCGCACCGTCTACCGCCTGGGGGGTGACCGGTCTACCGCCCGGGGATGACCGTACGCCCACGGGATGACCCACGAAGCTCCCAGCTGATGCTGGCCGTCGTGGCACGGTTCTTCGCCAGGATGGGCGTGCCCGTGAAGCCGTGAACCAGGCTCACGCACCCTGACCCGAGCGGCCGCGGATCAGGGATCCGCGCGGGGGATCCCCGATGGCTGAGAGCGTGCCGTGCGGGCACACTTGACCTACGACGAAACCGACGGACGAAGGACCGTGAAGTGAGTCAGTACATGCGAAGGCAGGGCCTGGTGCGGCCGCGGGAGGGCCGGGTGATCGGCGGCGTCTGCGCCGGCCTCGGACGCCGCTTCGGCCTCGGGCCGTGGCAGGCGCGCATCCTGTTCGTGCTCATCCTGATGCTGATCCCCGGCAGCCAGATCCTGATCTACCCGCTGCTCTGGATCCTGATGCCCTCCGAGCAGCTCGCCGGCCCCTACCCGGGAGCCGCCACGGGCTGAGCTGCCACCGGCCTGCTCGCGCTCGGAGCGAGGGCGAGCAGGCCAAGGTCCGGGACCCACCGAGGTCGCCGGGCACTGCTGGGGCCGCCGCGTCAGGACGTCGGGGCGAGGTCGGCGGGCTGGCGGGCGCGCCGGCGGCGCGCCCGCCAGCTCCCGGCGGCCGCGCCGAGCACGCCCAGGGGTACCGCCCACAGCGCCAGGGACACCAGGGTCCACCAGACCGCGTCGCCCAGGTTGGCGCCCAGCCCGAGCCCGCCTTCCCCGTCCAGGAGCAACTGGCCACGCTGCTGGGACCAGCGCAGCGCCTCGGCCAGCCAGGCGGCGAGCAGCAGCGGCATGGCGAGCACGACGGCCCAGGCGCAGGCCCACAGCCCCGCGCGGAACGCCCGGCCGACCGCGGCGGCCGCCGCCGAGCCGGTCAGGACCACCAGGATCGGCCCGCTGAGCAGGTAGCCCATCACCCCACCGTCCAGCTCGGCACCGCGCAGCTGCTGGCGCGAGGCGAGCACGAAGCCGGCCACCAGGGCGATCGCCATGCCGACGCCGAAGCGCCGGGCGGCCCGATCAGGCAGCAGCCAGCGGGGCGGGCGCAACCCCAGCCACAGGCAGCCAGCCAGCACCACCGCCAGCACCACCGCCGTCACCGGCGGGAGGCTCACCCCCACGCCGGGCGGGCGAAGCCCGCGATAGGAGGGGTACTCGGCCAGGTAGTAGGTGGTGGCCACCACGCAGGCGACGACGCCCGCCAGCGCCAGGCCGGCGATCGCCGGGTTCGGCCCGGCGTGGCCAACCCGGCGCGACCGCGCCACCGCCAGCGTCGCCAGCCCACCCAGCAGCCCCACGAACGCCAGCGCGAACACCCGCCCCGCGGGCAGGGCAGCGCCGGTGGCCAGCGCCGCCGCGGCGACCGCCGCGACCGCCAGCGCCCCGGTGACGCCCACCGCCAGCCGGTTGCCGCCGGGCGGGAAGACGGCGGCGCGGGCGCAGCCGGCCGCAAACCGCCACCGCGCCGCGCGGTCCTGGACCTGGGCCAGCTCGGCCGCCATGGCCGCGCCCCAGTCGCGCCGGTCGGCGGGCAGCGTCGCCGACGCGGCCGCCAGCAGCCACCCAGGGCCGTCCAGGGAGGAAAGCCGGGCGCCGGCCTGGCGCCACCAGGCCCGCCACAGCAGCCAGGCCGCCAGCATCCAGGGCGTGCCGAACGCCGCCATCCAGATCGCCATGTCGAGCCGAGCCTGGGCGGTCAGCGGGTCACGAGCGCCGTTCATCTGGAGAACCCAGAGGTAGGCGAAGGGCGCGGCGGCCACCGTGGCGGCGGCCAGCCCGCCCAGGCGGCCCATGCGCTTGCTGCGGTTCATGCCATAACTCTATATAGCTAGAGTTGTGCCGTCAGCGTGGCCTCTCGGCATCCTCCGTTCGTTCTGCTGCTTTCGGACATAGGCGGCACAGCGCAGAATGGCGGCGGGTGCGCGGGGAGCGCGAGCATCGGGGGGTGGGGAGGATGGTGCGTCGAATCCTGACGCTGGTCGTGGCGGTCCTGCTGGTTGGCGTGGTGGCGGCACCGGCGCGGGCGATCGGCTCGTTCGGCCCGCCGGTCACGATCTCCGATCCGCCGTGCGACTTCGACGCCTGGAACGTCGACCTGGCCCAGGACAGCGCGGGGGTGGCGCACGGCTTCGCGGACCTGTGGGGCAGCGCCTGCAACACCAGCTTCCAGATCGACTACTTCCAGGGTTCCGGGACGAGCTGGACCCGTGAGGCGACGCCGTACCGTGGCTTCGTGGTCGCGGTGGCGTGGGACACGACCGGCACCTACCTGCTCTACGTCGACGCCGCCGGCCTGGGCCTGCGGATCACCAAGCGGCTGGCCGACGGGAGCTACACCGGGGGGCGGCTGCTGTCGAGCTTCGTCGGTCCCGACGGGTCGCTCGCCCAGGGCGACGTGGTGGCGGCCGGCGGCCAGTGGTGGGCGGTGTGGCGCGAGCACGTCGCCGCCGGCGGCGGCCCGGGCGACGAGTTCGACCAGACCGAGCTGTTCCAGGCCTACAGCATCGGCGGGCCGCTCCACGCCCGGCAGCGGATCACCAACAACCCGATGTGGGACAGCGCGCCGTCGCTGGCGCGGATGCCGGCGGGCACCTTCCCGCTGACGCTGGTCTGGGCGCGCGGCGGCTCCGACTTCGGCGCCAACCCGGCCGACCTGCGGCGGGCGCTGGGCAGTGCCGCCGGCACCTGGTCGTCGAGCAGCTTCGCGGCGGCGGGAGAGCTCAACTTCTGGCCCGACGTCAAGGTCGTCGGGACGACCACCTACGTGGCCTGGAACCGCGACGGGCGCACCGTGGCGGCCGACAACGCCGGCGGGGCGTTCACGTCCAGCCACACCTTCCTGACGCCGGCCTCGCAGACCAACCCGCCCCGCGTCGGCGTCTCGGGCGGCAGCGTGTTCGTCGGCTGGACGGTCCCGACGGCCAGCTCCCGTGCCTACGTCGCCAAGCGGGTCGGCGGGAGCTGGACCGGGACCTACGCGTCCCCCGCCGCGGCGACGGCGTTCCAGTCCCTGCAGGGGATCGCCCCGAGGGCCGGGAAGGCGACCGCCGTGATCCTGAGCCTCGGCTCGCGCCTCTACGCCACCAAGGAGGCCTGACGCCGGCGGCCCGTCCGCTGTGCTGGGGACGGCCGGGTCTTGCGCCCGGGGGTCCACATGCCGGTGAGCCCCGACACCGTCGGGGCTCACCTGTCTCATTCTGATTCAGCTACACGCGCCAGCCGGCGCCGGCCGCGACCAGCAGGGCGGCGACCCACCCGAGGGCAAGGGCGACGCGCTTCGTGCGGTCCTTCATGAACTCACCCCCTCGTCCGTCGTGGCCGATGTCGTCCTGCTCGTCGGAGCGCGGCGCGGCCTCGTGACGGCTCGTCCAGGTGGTTCTCACCTGGTCCGTTGTGACCGGTGGTAGCCACCCGGACGGATGTGCCGCCGGAGCCCTAAATCCCACGTGGTCGCCGCCGATGAAGGCCGCCGATGAGGGCCAGGAGGCCGGACCCGGGGGACGTGGCTCCATGCGGTTGATACTGCTGGTGATCGTGGTCGGCCTACTGGCCGGCCGGATGGTCGGGGGCAGCCTGGAGCGGGTGCCGCGGGCGGCCGTCCGCTGGCCCTGGGCCGCGGCCGTCGGCCTGGCGCTGCAACTCCTCCCGGTGCCGGGCCGTCCGGCGCTGTGGCTGCTCTACGGCTCGCTGTTCCTGCTGCTGGCCTTCGCCGCGGCGAACCTCCGCCGCAGCGGGTTCGCGCTGATCCTGGTCGGGCTGGCGCTGAACCTGACGGTGATCGCCGCCAACGGCGGGATGCCGGTCGACCGGCGCGCGATCGTGGCGTCGGGGCAGCAGGACACGCTCGCCGGGCTGATCCGGGACGGTGACGGCGTCAAGCACCGGCTGCCGGGGCCGCACACCCGCCTGCTCCCGCTCGGCGACGTCATCGCCGTGCCCCCGCCGGTCGGCCAGGTGATCAGCGTCGGCGACGTGGTCGTGGACCTCGGCATCATCTGGTTCCTCGCCGTGGCCATGCGCGACGGGCCGCGCCGCCGGCGGCTGCTGTCGAGGCCGGCGGACGCCGGTGAGGCGTCCTGATGGCGGATACGCCGGGGCGGGTGCGGGCGCTCCAGCTCGCGGTCGCCGTCCCGGTGACCACGTGGATCGTGTTCGAGCTGGCCCGGGGGCCGGCCGGGCTGCGGCTGCCGTTGCTGCTGTGGATCGCCATGATCGCCGTCGTCGACCTGCTGCCGGTCTCGACCACCTCCGGACTGGAGTTCACCCTCAGCTTCCCGCTGATGCTGACTGTCGCGGTCATGCACCGGCCAGCCGTCGCCGGGGTGGTCGCGCTGCTCGGCTCGTTCGACCGCCGCGAGCTCGCCAGGCAGATCCCCTGGCTGCAGGCCTGGTTCAACCGCGCCCAGATGGCGCTGGCCGTGCTGCTGGCGGCGGCGTGCGTCCACACGGTGGCGACGCCCTCGTCGGCCTTGTGGATCCTGGTCCCCGCGGTGGTCGTCGGGGCGGCGGTCGCCTACTCGGTCAACACCGCGATCGTGGCGCTGCACGTGACGGTGTCGAGCAGGGCCCGGTGGTGGACGGTCCTGCGGCGGATGCATGGCACCGCGCCGTGGGAGTTCCTGGCCAGCTACCTCGGCCTCGGACTGCTCTCGGTGGTGATCACCCGCTACGCGCTCCGCGACGGACTGTCCTCGGTGGTGGTGCTGGTCGGCTTCATCGTGGTCGCCCGCCAGTTCTACTTCCGCAGCCGCGCGCTCGCCGACCGCCTGGGGGAGCAGAACACCGTCCTCGCCGACCAGGCCCGGCAGCTCGAGCACCTGCTCGGGGAGGTGCGCGCCAACGAGGAACGGTTCAGGGCGCTGGTGCAGAACGCCTCGGACGTGGTCGTGGTGGTGGGCGCCGACTCGACGGTGACCTACCAGACCCCCTCGGTCGAGCGGCTGCTCGGCTACCGGGCGGGCGAGTTGGTCGGCACGCGCCTGGTCGACCTGGTCCATCCGGAGGAACGTGCTCAGGCCCTCGGGTTCCTGGTGGCGACGGGGGCGACCCCCGGGATCACCGCGCCGGTGGAGTGGCGGCTCCGCCACCGCGACGGCACCTGGCTGTACATGGAGGCGATCGGCAACAACCTGCTCCGCGACCGGGTCGTGGCCGGCATCGTGTTCACCATCCGCAGCATCATGGAGCGGCGCGAGCTCAACGAACAGCTCCGCCACCAGGCGTTCCACGACGCCCTGACCGGGCTGGCCAACCGGGCCCTGTTCCGCGACCGGGTCGAGCACTCGCTCACCCGCCGCGGGACCGCCAGCAACCCGGTCGCGGTGCTGTTCCTGGACCTGGACGACTTCAAGGTCGTCAACGACTCGCTCGGACACGAGGCCGGCGACTTCCTGCTGACCGCGCTGGCCGAACGCCTGCAGGCGTCCCTGCGAGCGGTCGACACCCCAGCCAGGCTGGGCGGGGACGAGTTCGCGGTGCTCCTGGAGGAGACGACCGGCGAGGAAGGGGCGATCGAGGTCGCCGAGCGCATCCTCGACCTGCTCCGCCTGCCCGTCCTGTTCGACGGGCAGGAGCTGTTCGCCCACGCCAGCATCGGGATCGCGTTGGGCTCCCAGGCGACCACTGCCGACGACCTGCTCCGCAACGCCGACCTGGCGATGTACGCGGCCAAGGCCGGCGGCAAGGGGTGCTACGAGCTCTACAAGCCGAGCCTGCACGCCGCCACCCTGGAGCGGCTGCAGCTCAAGGCCGATCTCCAGCAGGCCCTCGATCGCGCGGAACTCACCATCGAGTACCAGCCGATCGTCGCCATCGATCACGAGCTGGTGACCGGCTTCGAGGCGCTGGTGCGCTGGCGCCATCCGGAGCGCGGTCTCCTCGGACCCGACAAGTTCATCCCGCTGGCCGAGGAAACCGGGCTGGTCGTACCGATCGGGCAGTGGGTGCTCGAGCAGGCGTGCCGTCAGGCGCGGCGCTGGCAGGCCCTCCGGCCAGGCCAGCCACTCAGCATGAGCGTGAACCTCTCCGCCCGGCAGTTCCAACAGGCCGACCTGGTCGGAACCATCCACCGGACGCTCGAGGAGACCGGCCTCGACCCCGCCAGCCTCGTCCTCGAGCTGACCGAGAGCATACTCATGGACGACACCGGCGCCAGTACGGTCAGGCTGCACGAGCTCAAGGCGCTGGGCGTCCGCCTGGCCATCGACGACTTCGGCACCGGCTACTCGTCCCTCAGCTACCTGCGCCAGTTCCCGGTCGACGTCCTCAAGATCGACAAGTCCTTCATCGACAGCCTGCACGTCAGCGGTGAGGAATCCGCCCTCACCCAGGCGATCGTCAAGTTGGGCCACACCCTGCGCCTGAAGACGATTGCCGAGGGGGTCGAGGCGGCCGGCCAGCTCGACGCCCTGCGCGCGATCGACTGCCACCTGGGGCAGGGCTTCTACTTCGCGCGACCGCTCCAGCCCGCCGAGGCGGAGGCGCTGCTCAGCGCTGAAGAGGACGTGCCGCAGGCCCTCCGCGAGCCGCGTTCGTACGCCTGAGGCCGGCACGGCCGCGGGCTGAGCGGCGGGGCCGGCCTGCTCGCCCGCCGGAACGGCGCGGCGAGCAGGCCGATGCCCCGGGCGTCACCTGGGCACCTTCACCGTGGTGCTGCAGGTGGCCGTGTTACCGGCAGGGTCGCTGGCCCGGTAGGTGAGGGTGTAGACGCGGGTCGTCCTGAACCGTTCGGCCCGCAGCAGCCCGCTCCTGTCGTCGGTGCCGGCGGTCCACCCCTGGATGTCCTTGGGCACGTCGTCCCGGCCGAGCCCGCTGTCCGGCTGGCTGCTGGTGACCGAGACCAGCGTGACCGTGACCGAGCCGGAGTCGTCGCTGGCCGCGATGCCGACGCTCACCTGCCGCAGCTTGTGGTTGGGCGGCGTCAACGTGTTCGGGCTCGCGGTGCAGGTGATCGTCGGCGGCGTGGTGTCCCCACCGGCGCGGGCCTCGTCCGCCCCCATGTCGACCACCGCGACCCCGTCGCCGTTGCCGTCGATCGGCCGCTGGTCGCCGTCGATGTCGGTGGCCGGAGCGCCGTCGTTGCGGCCGGCGTCGATCGCGGGCGAGCCCGCGCGGAGGTGGTAGTTGCCGGTGGCGGGGTCGACGAACCGCGGGTCGGCCGAGATGTTCCCGTTCTGCCCGGTCTGGTCGGAGCAGATCCCGCCGTAGGCGGTGCCCGAACCGGCGTTGAAGACGTCGTTGAACGCGATCACCGGCGGGTTGGGGTCGTTGAAGTCGCCGCAGTCGACCACGGCCGCCGCGCCGGAACCCACCAGGACGTTGTTGGTCACCTGCGTGGCGGCGTCGAACCCGTCGGGGAACAGCGCCGAGCCGCGCCCGGCGCTGTTGTCCGCGATCGTGTTGTCGACCACGTTGGGACCCGGCTGGCCGCTGGGCACCAGCCAGTAGATCCCGCCTCCCTCGGCCCCGGTGTTGCCGCTGATGAAGTTGTTGGTGATCAGCGCGTCCGAGGCGTTGAGCAGCGAGATGCCGCCACCGTTGCGGCCGACCTCGGCCGTGTTGCCGCTGATCACGTTGCCGGAGATCGTCGGCGTGCCGGCGGCGAACAGGGAGATGCCGCCGCCGTCCGCGGCCGTGGCGTTGCCGGTGATGGTGTTGCCGAGCACCTTGACGGTGCCGTCACCCCCGATGAGGATCCCGCCGCCACCGGTGCCGCCGCTGCAGCCCGAAGGATGGTTGCCGGAGACGACGTTGCCGCGGATCGTGGCGGACGAGAATTCCGCGGCGATCCCGCTCCCGGCGCAACCGGCGTTGCCGGTCACCCGGTTGCCCTCGATCAGCGCCGGACCGCCGGTGGTGGAGATGCCGGCGCCGTCCCCGAAGAAGGGGTCGGTCCCGTTGCGGATCGTGAACCCCCGCAGGACGGGCGTCTCCCCCGCGTTCGCGACGATCCTGACGACGCCCCCTGCCTGGTTCCCGTCGATGATCGTGGTGGCGGGCCCGTCGGTGCTCTCGACGGTGATCGCCTTCTGCTGGTAGTCGATCCGCTCCACGTAGGTCCCCGGCGAGACGCTGACGGTGTCGCCGGCCACGGCGGCGTCGATCGCCGCCTGGATCGTCGGGAAGTCCTGGGGCACGCGCAGGGTGGTCGCGGCCGCGGCCTGGCGAGCGCCGGGGAGCGCCACGACCACGGCGGAGGCGAGCAGCGCGAGTAGGAGCCATCGGGTGCGTCGTCGCGGGAACGTCATCGTCGCCCCTCCCCGGGCAGCCCGAGCCACCCGTGACCGGTCCACGAGGCCGCCCGTGAGCTTCGGCCACGGGCGGTCGCCACGGTCCGCCGCCGACCAGGGCTCGCCTCCCGCGAGCACCTGGTTACGGATGCCCGAAAATGCACGCGCAAGCTAGATGGGCAATTCCTACCGGTCAAGGGCCTGCCGTGAGAGCGCTCACAAATGGTCCAGATCCCGACCGATCAGCGTAAGCCGCCCTACGCTCTACAGCGGGCGGTTACTCTCCGTTTGCAATGTTCCGGACGAACGGGACGTGTGCCGATCCCTCAGCGGGCCGCGGCCGCCAGCAGCAGCCAGGCCCCGGCGAACAGGGTGGCGGAGGCGGCGAGCACGAACAGCGCCCTGAAGGCCGGCACCGGGACGGGCAGGAAGCGGGCGGCGAGCACCGCGTCGGAGACGCCGCCGAGGCCGCGCTCGCGGCCGGAGGCGTGCGCCATCGCCGCGCGCCAGCCGCCGACCAGCAGGAGCACGACCAGGCCGGCGCCGACGGCGGTGACCAGCCGCGGAGGCCCCACCCACGCGAGCCAGCCGAGGCCGGCCGCCGCCACCACGGTCGACCAGACGCCCCACGGGTTGCGCACCCACAGCACCAGCAGGGCCAGCGCCACCAGCGCGCCGGCGGCCACCCACCAGCGCGCCGCGCCGGCGACCACCAGCACGGCGCCGAGCAGGCCCGCGAGCCCCGGCGCCGGGTAGCCGGCCGCGACCACCGTCGCGCTGCGCAGCCGGCCGCTGCCACCCGGCAGGGAGTAGCTGGTCAGCCCGGCGGTGTTCAGCCACAGGTGGACGCGGTTGACCTTGCCGCCGAGCAGGATCGCGGCGAGCGCGTGGCCGAGCTCGTGCACGGCCGTGACCACCAGCCGGGCCGTCGGCCACAGCGGGCGCAGCACGCAGCCGGCGAGCGCGGCGGCCGCGCCGCCGAGCAACGCCAGCTCGTCGGCCGGCGGCGGCGTGGCGCCGGCGCCCGGCAGCAGGTCGAGCCCGATCACCGACCCATCGTGCGCAGCCGCGCCGCGCACCGCAACCGGGGTCGGGCCGCGGGGCCGTGGCCGGGCGGTGGCGTTCCATTGCCACCCCAACGGCGCTGCGCTTTACTGCTCGGGTGACCCACCGGGAGCTCCGCGTCGCCGCCACCCTGCTCGGGGTGGCGCTGCTGCTCAGTGCGTGCGCCCCCAAGGACGAGGGCGGGTCCGCCGCGGCGACCAGCGCGGGCGCCGACGCCTGCGCCAAGGACAAGCTGAAGCTCGTCAGCAGCGGCAAGCTGACCGTCGGCACCGACAAGCCGGCCTACGAGCCCTGGTTCAAGGGCGACGACCCCACCAACGGGCAGGGCTTCGAGAGCGCCGTCGCCTACGCCGTCGCCGGCAAGCTCGGCTTCTCCGACAAGGAGGTCGCCTGGGCGGTGGCCCCGTTCAACTCGGTGATCCAGCCCGGCCCGAAGAAGTTCGACTTCGACATCAACCAGGTCTCCATCACCGACGAGCGCAAGCGGGCGGTCGACTTCTCCAGCGGCTACTACGTCGTCTCCCAGGCCGTGATCGCGCTCGAGGACTCCCGCATCGCCGGCGCCAGCAAGCTGACCGACCTGAAGGGCGCCAAGCTCGGCGCGGCCGTCGGCACCACCAGCTACCGGGCGATCGTCGACCAGATCAAGCCGGGCAAGCAGCCGGCGGTGTTCGACACCAACGACGTGGCCAAGGCCGCGCTGAAGAACGGCCAGATCGACGGGCTGGTGCTCGACCTGCCCACCGCCTTCTACGTCACCGCCGCCGAGATCGACACCGCCAAGATCGTCGGGCAGCTGCCGCCCACCGGGCCCAACCCCGAGGAGTTCGGCCTGGTGCTGGAGAAGGGCAGCCCGCTGACGCCGTGCGTGTCCAAGGCGGTCGACGCCCTGCGCGGCAACGGCGACCTGAAGGAGCTGCAGGACCGCTGGCTGTCGGCCAGCGTCGGCGCCCCGGTCCTCTCGTAGGGCCGTGGGCGCAGCCGGGACCGCGACAGGGGCGCCACGCGGGGACGACGCCTACGTGCCGTCGCCGCTGCAGCGCGAGCGCGACCGCCTGCGCCGCCGCGCCGCCACCCGCTCCGCGCTGGTCGCCGCGGCCTCCACGGTGGTGCTCGGCACCCTGCTGTGGCTGGTGGTGACCCGCTCGCCCGGGTGGCCGCGGGTGCGGGAGAGCTTCTTCGACTGGGGCTACGCGAGGCGCTCGTTCCCGAGCATCCTGCGGGGCCTGGCGCTGAACGTGCGGGTGATGCTGGTCTGCGAGGTCGTCATCCTGGTCCTCGGCCTGGTGGTGGCGGGCTGCCGCACGCTACGGGGCGCGGTGTTCTTCCCGCTGCGCCTGCTCGCCGCCGCCTACACCGACCTGTTCCGCGGGCTGCCGCTGATCCTGGTGATCCTGCTGCTCGGGCTCGGCGTGCCCGGCCTGCGGCTCGAGGGCCTGCCGGACTCGACCGTGTTCTACGGCGGCGCCGCGCTGGTGCTGACCTACTCGGCCTACGTGGCCGAGGTGTTCCGCGCCGGCATCGACTCGGTGCACCCGAGCCAGCGGGCCGCCGCCCGCTCGCTGGGCCTGTCCAACGCCCAGACGATGCGCTACGTGGTGCTGCCCCAGGCGGTCCGCCGGGTGGTGCCGCCGCTGCTCAACGACCTGGTGTCGCTGCAGAAGGACTCCGGCCTGGTGTCGATCCTCGGCGCCATCGACGCGGTGCGGGCGGCGGGGATCGAGACCGCCACCTCCTTCAACTTCACCCCGTACGTCGTCGCCGGGGCGCTGTTCGTGCTGCTCACCATCCCCATGACCAGGCTCACCGACGCGCTCGGCGCGCGCGCCGAGCGCCGCCGCGGCCTGGGCGGCGCGGTATGAGCACGCCGGTGCTGGAGGTCCGCCGGGTGCGCAAGTCGTTCGGCGGCAACCTGGTCCTGCGCGACGTCGACCTCGCCGTGGAGCCGCACCGCGTCGCCGCGCTGATCGGCGCGTCGGGGTCCGGCAAGTCGACGCTGCTGCGCTGCATCAACCTGCTGGAGACGGTCGACGACGGCGTGATCCTGCTCGACGGGGAGGACATCACCGACCCGCGCGTCCGGGCCGACGACGTGCGGCGCCGCATCGGCATGGTCTTCCAGGCGTTCAACCTGTTCCCGCACCTGTCGGTGCTCGACAACGTGACCCTGGCGCCGCGCAAGGTGCACGGCAGCGACCGGCGCGCGGCCGAGGAGCACGCCAGGGAGCTGCTCGACCGCTTCGGCCTGGCCGGCAAGGCGGCGGAGTACCCCGACCGGCTCTCCGGCGGGCAGCAGCAGCGCGTCGCGATCGTGCGCGCGCTGGCGACCAGGCCGCGGCTGATCCTGCTCGACGAGGTCACCTCGGCGCTCGACCCGGAGCTGGTCACCGAGGTCCTCGCCGTCATCAGGCAGCTCAAGGACGACGGCATGACGATGGTGATCGCCACCCACGAGATGGGCTTCGCCCGCGAGGTCGCCGACGAGGTCTGCTTCCTCGACGGTGGCGCGGTGCTCGAGCGCGCCGCGCCGGAGCGGCTGTTCGGCGCGCCGATCCAGCCCCGCACCCGGCAATTCCTGCGCCGCGTCACCGAGGCCGGCCGCTTCACCGCCGCCGACCCGCCGGCCGGCCACGACGGCGAGGCGGCCGAGTCCCCCTGAGTTGCCCGGCACGCCCGCCTGCGGGCAGGATGCTGCCATGCCGACCAGATTCCAGCACCTCGTGATCGACGCCGCCGACCCGGCGGCGCTGGCGCGGTGGTGGGCCGAGGCGCTCGGCTGGGTGGTCACCTTGGAGGAGCCCGACGAGGTCGCGGTGGAGCCGCCGGAGCCGGACGGCATCGGCTTCCCGCTGGTCTTCGTGCCCGTCCCCGACCCGAAGGTGGGCAAGAACCGGGTCCACCTCGACCTGCGCAGCGCCTCGGCCGACGACCAGGCCGCGCAAGTCGCCCGCCTCACCGCCCTGGGCGCCCGCCCCGTGGACATCGGCCAGGGCGAGGTCCCCTGGGTGGTGCTCGCCGACCCGGAGGGCAACGAGTTCTGCGTGCTCGACCCGCGCGACGCCTACGCGACCACCGGGGCGGTCGCGGCGATCGTGGTCGACTGCGCGGACCCGATGGAGCTGGCCAGCTTCTGGACCGAGGCGGCCGGCTGGCCGCTGGTCCGCTCGGGCGACGGCTGGGCCTCGCTGCGCTCCCCCGCCGGCAACGGCCCCTACGTCGAGTTCATCAGGGTCGACGAGCCCAAGCGGGTGAAGGACCGGCTGCACCTCGACGTGGCGCCCTACCCGGACGACGACCATGCCGCCGAGGTCGCCCGGCTGCGATCCCTCGGCGCCGGCCCGGCCGACGTCGGCCAGGGCGAGGTCCCCTGGGTCGTTCTCGCCGACCCCGAGGGCAACGAGTTCTGCGTGCTCACGCCGAGGTAGCGGGCGGCGCTCAGACGTACGGCAGGCCCACGTAGTTCTCGGCCAGGCTGGTCGCCGCCGCCTTGGAGCTGCACACGTAGGCGAGCTGGGAGAGCTGCAGGCGGCGGTCGAAGCCGCCCTGGTCGTCGAAGAGGTGCAGCATCGAGGTCATCCACCAGGAGAACTGCTGCACCCGCCAGACGCGGCGCAGGCAGGCGGCCGAGTAGCCGTCGAGCAGGTCGGTGCGGCCGGTCCGGTACCACGCCTCCAGCGCCTCGGCGAGGATGCGGACGTCGGCGACGGCCAGGTTGAGCCCCTTCGCGCCGGTCGCGGGGACGATGTGGGCGGCGTCGCCGGCCAGGTAGAGCCGCCCGTACTGCATCGGCTCGACCACGAAGCTGCGCAACGAGGTGATGCCCTTCTCGAGCAGGGGCCCGTCGGCGAGGGTCCAGCCGTCGTCGGTGGCGAAGCGCGCCCGCAGCTCCTCCCAGATGCGCTCGTCGGGCCAGTTGGCGAGGTCCTCGGCCGGGTCGACCTGCAGGTACAGGCGGGTCAGCTTGGGCGAGCGCATGCTGTGCAGGGCGAAGCCGCGCTCCGAGGAGCAGTAGATCAGCTCCTCGGACGAGGGCGGGGCCTCGGCCAGGATGCCGAGCCAGGCGAACGGGTACTCGCGCTCGTAGGCGGTGAGCACGCCGGCGGGGATCGACGGGCGGGAGATCCCGTGGAAGCCGTCGCAGCCGGCCACCACGTCGCAGCGCAGCTCGTGGTCGCCGCCGTCGTGGCGGAAGCGGATCGCCGGGCGCTCGGAGTCCAGGTCGTGGACGGTGACGTCGTCGACCTCGAAGAGGATCTCGCCGCCGGCCTCCAGCCTCGCCCTGACCAGGTCCTTGACCACCTCCTGCTGGCCGTAGACGGTGATGGCGCGGCCGCCGGTCAGCTCGCTCAGGGGGATGCGGTGGCCGCGGCCGGCGAAGCGCAGCTCGAGGCCGTGGTGGACCATGCCCTCCCGGTCCAGCCGCTGCGCCAGGCCGTTCTCGCGCAGCAGGTCGACCGTGTTCTGCTCCAGGACGCCGGCGCGGACGCGCTGCTCGATGTAGTCGCGGCTGCGGTTCTCCAGCACGAGCGAGCCGATCCCGGCGCGGGCCAGCAGGTGGGCGAGCACCAGCCCGGCCGGCCCGGCCCCCACGATCCCGACCTGGGTGCGCATGCCCGGCGCCTCCTTGTTGTTCGCTCCGCAACGGCCTACCCGTCAGGACCGGCTTCGTCAAGCCCGCCGGCCCAGGTTGACCGCACCGGCGGTGGCGGGTACCAAGAGCCCGACCACGGAGGGAGGCGCCATGGACGAGGGCAGGCTCCGGTGACCGCGGCGCGGCTGCACCACGAGCTGGACGGGCCGGACGGTGCGCCGGTGCTGGTGCTGAGCAACTCGCTCGGCACCACCGGCGAGATCTGGGACGGGCAGCTCCCGGCGCTGCGCGAGCGCTTCCGGGTGCTGCGCTACGACCACCGCGGGCACGGGCGCTCCGAGGTGCCGCCCGGCCCCTACACGCTGGCCGAGCTCGGCCAGGACCTGCTTGCCCTGCTCGACGGGCTGGGCATCGGCCGGGTGTCGCTGTGCGGCCTGTCGCTCGGCGGCATGGTCGGCATGTGGCTGGCCGCGCACGCGCCCGAGCGGGTCGAGCGGCTGGTGCTCGTCTCCACCTCGGC
The DNA here is from genome assembly GCA_036377075.1 of Actinomycetes bacterium. GTDB lineage: Bacteria > Actinomycetota > CALGFH01 > CALGFH01 > CALGFH01 > DASUZB01. The sequence goes on from DASUZB010000248.1 coordinate 15,363, forward strand.
CCGGCTGGGCCCGCCCGAGATGTGGACCGAGCGGGCGGCCGTGGCGCGCGAGAAGGGGACCGCCGCGCTGACCGAGACGGCGGCAAGCCGATGGTTCACCTCGCGGTTCCGCCGCCACGATCCGGAGACGGTGGCGAGGATCCTGGCGACGCTCGCCGCCACCCCTGGCGAGGGCTACGCCGGCTGCTGCGAGGCGATCGCCGCCATGGACCTGCGCCCCGACCTGCCCCGCATCACCGCGCCGACGCTGGTGGTGGCGGCGCTGGACGACCCGGCCACGCCCCCGCCCCACGCCGACGTGATCGTGGAGGGCATCCACCACGCCCGCCGCGAGCTGGTCCTCGACGCCTCCCACCTGGTCTCCGTGGAGGAGCCCGAGCGCATCACCGCCCTGCTCCTCGAGCACCTCGGCGGCTGACCCGCGCCGTGCCATCCCCACCGGACGGGCCGGCGCGCGCCCTACCGCCGTTCCTCGACAACGGTGGCAAGCCGATCGCCGTCGCGCACCGTGGCGGCTCGGTCGACGGCCTGGAGAACTCGCTCGCCGCCTTCGCGCGGGCCTGGGAGCTGGGCTACCGCTGGTTCGAGACCGACGCCCGCCTCACCTCGGACGGGGTGGTGGTCGCCATGCACGACCCCACCCTCGACCGTGTCACCGACCGCACCGGCGCCGTGGCGGAGCTGCCCTGGCGCGAGGTGCGCGCCGCCCGCATCGCCGGCCGCGAGCCGGTCCCGCGGATCGAGGAGGTGCTCGACGGCTGGCCGGACGCCAGGGTGGTGATCGAGCTCAAGGCCGACGAGGTCGTCGACCCGGTGATCGACCTGGTCGGGCGTGCGGCGGCGGTCGACCGGGTGTGCATCGGCTCGTTCTCCGACCGGCGCCTGGCCCGCGCGCGGGCCGCGTTCGGGGCGAGGCTGTGCACCTCGATGGGCCCGAATGAGGTGCGGCGGCTGCGCGCGGCCGCCTGGCGCCTGCTGCCCCGCCGGGCGGTTCCGGGCGCCGCGGCCTGCGTGCAGGTCCCGACCGGCTGGGGGCGCATCCCGCTGGCCGAGCCGCGCCTGCTCGCCTGCGCCCACGCGCTCGGCCTGCCGGTGCAGGTGTGGACGGTGAACCAGCCGGGCGAGATGCGTCGCCTGCTCGACCTCGGCGTCGACGGGATCCTCAGCGACGACCTCAGCGCCCTGCGGGGAGTCTTCGAGGAGCGCGGCGCCTGGCGGAGCTCCTGACCGGGGTCGCGATGATGGCCGCCTTCGCTCCGTAGGGGTCGTTCGGGGCGAGGTTGCCTCGCACCGGCCCTGATGCGAACATGTGTTCGAGGTGAGCGAGGCAACCATCCTGCATGCCGACCTGGACGCGTTCTACGCCTCGGTCGAGCAGCGCGACGATCCCCGCCTGCGCGGCAGGCCGGTGATCGTCGGGGCGGGGGTCGTGCTCGCGGCCAGCTACGAGGCCAAGGCGTACGGGGTCCGCACGGCGATGGCTGGCGGGCAGGCGCGCCAGCTGTGCCCGCAGGCGGTCGTGGTCCCGCCCCGGATGTCCGCCTACGCCGAGGCGAGCAAGGCGGCGTTCGAGGTGTTCAACCAGACCACGCCGCTGGTCGAGGGGCTCTCGATCGACGAGGCGTTCCTCGACGTCGGCGGGCTGCGGCGGCTCTCGGGACCACCCGCCGAGATCGCCCTGCGGCTGCGGCGGGAGGTCCTCGAGCAGGTCGGCCTGCCGATCACCGTCGGGGTGGCGCGGACCAAGTTCCTCGCCAAGGTGGCCAGCCGCGTGGCCAAGCCGGACGGCCTGCTGGTGGTGCCGCCCGACGGCGAGCTGGCCTTCCTGCACCCCCTGCCGGTCGAGCGGCTCTGGGGCGTCGGGACGGTGACCGCCGCCAAGCTGCACGAGCGCGGCCTCATGACCGTGGGCCAGGTCGCCCAGCTCAACGAGGGGGCGCTGGTCTCCATGCTCGGGCGGGCGGCGGGCAGCCACCTCCACGCGCTGGCCAACAACTACGATCCGCGGCCGGTGCAGGTCGGCCGGCGGCGCCGCTCGATCGGGTCGCAGCGCGCGCTGGGCCGCCGCCCGCGGTCGCCCGAGGAGGTCGACGCGGTGGTGGTCGGGCTGGTCGACCGCGTGACCCGCCGGCTACGGGCGGCCCGGCGCGTCTGCCACACCGTCATGCTGCGCTTCCGCTACGACGACTTCTCGCGCGCGAGCCGCTCGCACACGCTGCCCCAGGCGACCGCGGAGACCAGGACGATCCTGGCGACCGCCAGGTGGCTGCTGGCCGCGGCGGCGCCGACGATCGAGGCGCAGGGCCTCACGCTCATCGGCGTGACGCTCGCCAACCTCGACGACGACGGCGCGATCCAGCTCGCGCTGCCGTTCGACCGCCGCAGCCAGAGCGCCCTCGACACCGTGGTCGACGACGTGCACGACCGCTTCGGGTCGGCCGCCATCACCCGGGCGGTGCTGCTCGGCCGCGACCAGGGGCTGCAGGTGCCGCTGCTCCCGGACTGAGCAGGCCGTCAGCGCTTCTTGGCCGCCGCCTTGCCGCCCTTGCGCCCTGCCGCCTTCTTCTGGGCGGTGGTGCCGCCCTGCTTCGGGTTCCCGCCCTTGCCCGACGACTCGCCGCCGTGCTTGGACGCGTCCGGGGCGTTGGCGATCCTGGCGGCGCGCTGCTTGCTCATCCCCTTGTCGCGCAGCGCCTCGTACTGGTCCGGGTTCTTCACGTTCGCCGATTTCGACGGCATGGCCGCAGCCTCCCTCTGGTCGGTTCCCTCTTCGCCGCTGGGTTCCCCGGGCGCGGTTGGCCCAACCCGACCGGCTCGGCGGCGACCGTGCCGGCCACGGGAGTGCAATCGTATTCGTGCTAGCCTGGCGTGATGCCACTGAGCAAGCGGGAACCCAGATCGACGCCGGACGATGCTCCCGAGCCGGCCGAGCCGTCGGCGCGCCCGGCGGTGCAGCGCCACGTCACGACGATGCGCGACATCGCGGCCGCGGCGGAGGTCTCCCAGAGCACCGTGTCGCGGGTGCTGAGCGGCGCCCCGACCAAGGTGCCGATCGCGCCCGAGACCCGGGAGCGCGTCATCCAGGCGTCGCGCCGTCTCGGCTACCGGCCCAACCCGCTGGCGCGCGGCCTGCGGGGAGCTTCGACCAACCTGATCGGCGCGGTGGTCAGGGACTTCAGCGACCCCTTCTGGGCGGAGGCGGTCGAGGCCCTGGTGCTCGAGTCGATGGCGCACGGCTACAACGTGGTGCTCGGCCACGTCCACGGCAGCCTCGAAAAGGCGATCTCCCTGCCCTCGGTCCTCGAGACCCGGCACACCGACGCCATCGTCCTGCTCGGCGACATCCAGGTGCAGCCGCAGCTGCTGGCCGACCTGCGCAACTCGACCGTGCCGGTGGTGGCTCTCTGGCAGGGCACCAGCCCGCTCGAGTTCCCGACCGCGGACACCGACGACCGGGCCGGCATCTGGGCCGGGCTGGGGCACCTCGAGTCCCTCGGCCACCGGCGGATCGCGTTCGTGAACGCCGAGCTGCCCGGCGAGTACCGGGTGCGGGAGGACGCCTACTTCGACTTCATGCGCGGCCGCTTCGGCGCCGTCCCGCCCGGCTACCTCGAGCGCTGCCCAAACACCCTGGCCGGTGGCGACACCGCGCTGCGGCGCCTGCTCGCGCTGCCGCAGCCGCCGACGGCGGTGGCGACCTCGACGGACCTGGTCGCCGTGGGCGTGCTGCACGCCGCGCACAGCCTCGGTGCCACCGTCCCCGAACGGCTGTCCGTGGTCGGCTACGACGACATCCTGATCGCGAGCCACACGGTGCCGGCGCTCACCACGGTGCGGATGCCGGTCTCGGAGATCGTCAGCCACGCCGTCGCCCGCGCGATCGCCCTGGCCCGCGACCCGGACGCCGTGCGCGAGCCGAGCCTCGAAGTCTTCAAGCCCCCGCTGATCCTCCGCGACTCCACCGCGCCACCGGCGGCCGACCGCTGACCCCGGCGGCCCGCCCGGTCACTTCACCGCCCCGCTCATCAGGCCGGAGACGTAGTACCGCTGCAGCAGCAGGTAGACGAGCACGCAGGGGATGACAGAGACGGTGATGCCGGCCTGCAGCATTCCCCAGTCCGTGCCGCCCAGGCTCGTCTGGGTGCGGGCCGTGGCGAGGATCAGCGGCAGGGTGAAGCGCGAGCCCCTGCTCATCACGACCAGGGCGCCGAGGAACTCGTTCCACGACATGATGAAGGCGAACAGGGCGACGGTGACGATCGCCGGCACCGACGAAGGGATCATGACCCTGACGAGCACCTGCAACGACGACGCGCCGTCCACCACGGCCGCCTCCTCCAACTCGCGAGGGACGGCGGCGAGGCTGTTGCGCAGGACGTAGAGGCTGAAGGGAATCTGGATGGCGGTGTGCAGGATGGCCAGGCCCATCAGGGTGTTGGTCAGCCGGATGCGGGCGAACATCAGGAAGATCGGCGTCAGCAGCGCCTGGTAGGGGACGATCAGCGCCAGCAGCAGGAAGACGAAGATCGCCTCCTTGCCCGGAATCGGGAACCGGGCGAGCGCGTACCCCGCGGGGATGGTGAGCGCGAGCGTGAACGCGATCGTCAGCAGCGCGATGCTCAGGCTGTTGCCCAGGTAGGTGGGCAGCCCCTGCTGGTAGTCCCAGAGCCGCTTGTAGCTGTCCAGGCTCAGTCCGTGCGGCAGGTAGGTCGGCGGCGAGGCGGCCGCCTCCACCGTCGGCTTCACCGAGGCGAGCACCGACATGACCAGAGGCAGCAGCATGATGGTGCAGATCGCCACGCACAGCGCGCCGATCAGGTAGCCGGAGCGGCCGATGCGCAGGCGCACCCGCGCGACGATGGTGCGGGTCCTGCGCAACGGCAGCGTCGCGGTCACGCGTGGCTCCGGCGGGTGAGGAGCAACTGCACGACGGTGAAGATCAGGATGGTCAGGGCCAGGATGATCGACAGGGCGGCGCCGTAGCCGAGCTTCAGGTACGGGAAGGAGTTCAGGTAGACGTAGAAGACCGAGGTCGCGGTCTCGTTCTGCGGCTGCCCGGCGGTCATGATGTAGAACTGGTCGAAGGCGAGCAGCGAACCGATCACGCTCACCAGGGTCACCAGCAGCACCGTCCGCATGGTCAGCGGCAGGATCACCCTCCTGACGCGCTGCCAGTAGCTGGCGCCGTCGACCATGCTCGCCTCGGTGATCTCGGACGGGATGGCCTGGATCGCGCCGACGAACAGGATCATCCCGAAGCCGATCACCTTCCACACGACGGACGCGATGATCGCCAGGTTCGACCGGTCGGCGTCCACCCCCAGCCACAGCACCGGCTTGGAGACGACCCCCAGATCGATCAGGGCCTTGTTGACCAGGCCGAAGTCGGTGCTGAACAGCCAGTACCAGAGCAGGCTCGACACCCCCAGGCCGATCACCACGGGGATGAAGACCATCGTCCGCGTGATCCTGCGTAGGGGCGAGTTCTGCGAGGTCAGCAGCGCCAGCAGGTACCCGCCGCCGATCAGGAGCGGCGTGATGATCGCGGTGTACTTGAGCGTGAAGACGAAGGAGATCCAGAACTGGCTGTCGGCGAACGCGCGCCGGTAGTTGCCGAGCCCCACCCACCGCGGCGGGGTGATCAGGGACCAGTTGTGGAACGACATCCAGACCATCTGGCCCAGCGGGTATGCGGTGAATGCCAGGACGAAGACCAGGGCCGGTGCCAGGTACGCGAACCCGATCAGCCGGCTTCGCCTGCTCCGGTACAAGGGCAATCCTCCACGGACTTCAGCCGCGCGTCCCCGCCGAGGTGGGGTTACGGCGGGGACGCGCGGACGACGTCGCGAGCTACTGCTCGGCGATGCTCTTCATCGCCTTCTTGCTGTCGGCGATGATCGTGTCGAGATTGTCGTTGGTGTAGTAGGCGCGTTGCAGCATCTTCAGCCACGGGCCCTGCGGCGAGTTGATCTGCTCGAAGAAGGTCGTGGTGTACGGCGTGCGGCCGACGGTGAGCGCCTTGGCCACGTCCTGGACCAGCGGCTCGGCCTTGAAGTACTTGTTGTCGGCCATGTCGGTGCGGGTGGTCAGGTTGAGGGCCTTGGCGTACACCTCGACCTGCACCTCGTCGGAGAGCAGGAACTTCATCACGTTGACCGAGTCGTCCACCCGCTTGCTGCCCTTGGGCACCACGACCAGGTCGCCGCCGATGAACGAGGCCGAGGAGCCCGGCTGCACCCCGGGCAGCAGGCCGATGCCGAACTTCATCTTCGGGTTCTGCTGGCGGGCCAAGGTGATGTTGAAGTTGCCCGTGCCCATCATGCCGATCTTGCCGGAACCGAACTGCTCGGCGAAGGTCTCGCCGTTCTCGCTCCGGGCGCCGTCGGGGACGTTACCGGCCTTGACCATGTCACGGGTGAACTGGAGCACCTGCTTGACCCCGTCACCGGTCAGCGGCTCGTCGCCCGGACCGGCCGCCTCGATCTTGGCGCCCGAGGCCCACATCAGCGGCCCGACGGTGAAGATGTTGCACCCGGCGCAGTTGCCCGGCAGGTAGTAGCCCTTGATGCCGTTGCCCAGCGCGGTGATCTTGTCGGCGTACTCGCGCAGTTCCGCCAGGCTGGTGGGCGGCTTGTCCGGGTCGAGGCCGGCCTTCTTGAACAGGTCCTTGTTGTAGAACAGCGCCGACACGTCGGCGTACAGCGGCACGCCGTAGAGCCGCTTCTCCCAGGTCGCGACCGTCATGTGCCCCTTGCTGGCGGTCTTGAGCTCCGGCCAGGAGCTGATCCGGTCGGTGAGGTCCACCAGCTGCTGCGCCTTCTCGAACTGCGGGGCGTAGATCAGGTCCATGCCCATCAGGTCGGGCACCTCGCCGGAGGCGATCCCCTGGGCGATCTTGCCGACCATCTCCGCGTGCGGGATGTAGGTCAGCTTGATCTTGCAGTTGGGGTTCTTCTTGTTCCATGCCGCGGCGAGCATGTCGACCATCTGCTTGTTGCCGCCGGACCGCTCCCACATGGTGAGCTGGCCGTTGCTGGCGCATCCGGTGGTGGCGGCCGCCTGGCTCGGGCCGGCGCTAGAACTCGGTTCGGACCCCTGGCTACAGGCCGCGAGCAGCAGCGCCCCCGCCGCCAGCAGGACGGGCCACCTGAGACGGCTCCTCATCCCACGCTCCTCCATGTCGAATTCGTCCGGCCTGGCCGGACGATGCGTGCGCCCGTCGTGCGGGTCCCGGGCAGCCGACGTACGCGGCGACGCATACGATCGCATGCATTCGATTTCATGTCGAGATGCGCGGCGCCTCCCGCACCACATCCCACCAGCGCGAACCGCCGTGCCGGATACTGGATCCATGGACCTTCCGGTGATGCCGCCGGTGGCGCCGATGCTGGCGAAGCCGGTCGCCGAGCTGCCCGAGGGGCGCTACGGGTTCGAGCCCAAGTGGGACGGGTTCCGCACGGTCGTCTTCCGCGACGGCGACGAGGTGGAGCTCGGCAGCCGCAACGAGCGGCCGCTGACCCGTTACTTCCCCGAGCTCGTCGAGGCCGTCCTGGCCCACCTGCCACGGCGCTGCGTCGTCGACGCGGAGGTCGTGGTCCCCGACGAGGCCGGCCAGCGGCTGGACTTCGACGCGCTGCTGCTGCGCATCCACCCCGCCGCCAGCCGCGTCCGGCTGCTCGCCGGGCAGACCCCCGCGCGGCTGGTCGCCTTCGACCTGCTCGCCCTCGGCGGGACCGACCACACCGGCGAGCCGTTCGCCCGCCGCCGCCTGGGACTCGAACGCGCCCTGGAGGGCGCGGCGGCACCGGTCCACCTGACGCCGGCCACCACCGACCGCGACCGGGCCGCCGACTGGCTGCGCCGCTTCGAGGGCGCGGGGCTGGACGGCGTGGTCGCCAAGCACCTCGACGGGGTCTACGAGCAGGACCGGCGGCTGTGGTTCAAGGTCAAGCACCAGCGCACGGCCGACTGCGTGGTCGCCGGCTACAGGGTGCACAAGCGCGGCGAGGACCTGATCGGCTCGCTGATGCTCGGGCTGTTCACCGACGACGGGGAGCTGGCCAGCGTCGGCGTGGTCGGCGCGTTCCCGATGGCCACGCGCCGTGAGCTGTTCGCCGAGCTGCAGCCGCTGGTGACCACGTTCGAAGGGCACCCGTGGGACTGGGCGCGCTACGCCGAGGAGGCGGGCGCGGCGGGCCGGCCGGGGTCGGACGCCAGCCGCTGGAACCCGGGCAAGCCGCTGTCGTTCGTGCCGCTGCGGCCCGAGCGGGTCGTCGAGGTCCGCTACGACCACCTGGAGGGGCGCCGCTTCCGCCACACCGCCCAGTTCGTCCGCTGGCGGCCCGACCGCGACCCCCGCTCGTGCACCTACGACCAGCTCGAGGAGACCGTCACCTACGACCTCGCCGACGTCCTCACGACGAGGTGACGAGGTGCGCCGACCGCCCGCCCGCCGTAACGCCACCGCCGCCCCCGACGCTTGTACACCAGACAGTCCCCCGACCCCTGTCCGTCACGGCTCGGTGCCGCGCTGATCCCCCCAGCAGCCGGCGCCGGCCCCAGCACTACCCCACCGGCCGCGGTGAGGTGGTGCCGATCCCCCATGTCCCTCGAGGACCCGGACCCCAGGGCATCGCGCCCGGCGGTCAGGGCGGCGCGACTTCGAAAGGACAGTCAGTGGCTGCGTTCCTACTGTTCGTTCTGGCGTTCGGTGGCGGTGTCGTGGTGGCCGACCTGCTGCGGGAGAACACCGCCATCGTCCAGGTCACGGTGTTCCACCAGCCGGTCGGCGCCTACCCACAGGGTTGGCTGCTGGCGCTGGCGGCCGGACTCGGCTTCGCCGTCGCCATGCTGCTGGTCGCGTCCGTGGCCGCCGCGAACCGGCGCGCGCACCGCCGGGAGGGTCGGTCTGGGCGCCAGCGCCTGGAGACCCGGGCGCCAGCAACCGACCAGGACCGCCTGCTCGACCAGTTCTTCGGCCCCGACGAGGCACCCGGCCAGCCCATCCGACGGGCCGGGCCGGCCCACCTCCGGGGCGAGCGCCGGGAGGGACCGGCAAGGCGGGCCGTTCGCCCGCACGACGACATCGACCGCCGGTACCTGGCCGGGCGCCGGTGGTAGCCGCGGCCGCCCGCCGCTGAGCACGCCCGCAGGAGCCGCCCCCACGGGCTCGCAGCTGCGGTCTGATGCGAAGATGAACCGTGCGGATGCCAGCGACCTGGTAGGATCGCTGGCAAATGATGAGCTATCGCCTCGGCCAGGTCGCGGAGCTGCTGGGCGTGAGCGTCGACACGGTGCGCCGCTGGGCCGACGCCGGCCTGCTCGGCGCGCAGCGGACCCGCGGCGGCCAGCGCGTGGTCGACGGGGCCGCCCTCGCCGCGTTCGTGACCAGCCGGTTCCAGGCGCCTGAGCACGACGAGGTGGTGGCCCGGTCGGCCCGGAACCGGTTCACCGGGATCGTCACCCGGGTCGTCAAGGACCAGGTCGTCGCGCAGGTCGAGCTGCAGGCGGGCCCGCACCGGGTGGTGTCGCTGATGACCCGCGAGGCCGCCGACGAGCTGGGCCTGGCGGCCGGGGTGCTGGCGGTCGCCGCGGTCAAGGCGACCAACGTGGTGGTCGAGCTCCCGTCCCAGCACTGAAACCGACGAGGGGGGTCCCATGCTCCGGTCCCGCATCCGCTCGGCCGCCGTCCTGCTGGCGGTGGCCGTGCTCGCCGCCGCCTGTGGCGGCAACAAGTCCTCCGGCGGCACGTCGGGGCCGTCGAACGAGATCAAGGTGTTCGCGGCCGCGTCGCTGACCGCAGCGTTCGGCAGGATCGGCCAGCAGTTCGCCGCTGCCAACGGCGGCACCAAGGTGACCTTCAACTTCGCCGGCAGCCAGGCCCTCGCCACCCAGATCCAGCAGGGTGCCCCGGCCGACGTGTTCGCCTCGGCCGACACCACCAACATGGACAAGGTCAAGGACCTGGCGGGCAACCCGAAGGTGTTCGCCAGCAACCTGCTGCAGATCGTGGTCGAGAAGGGCAACCCCAAAGGCGTCAAGGGGCTCTCGGACCTGGCCCGCAGGGACCTGAAGGTCGTCCTGGAGGCACCCGAGGTGCCGGCCGGCAAGTACGCCGAGCAGGTGCTCGACAGGGCGGGCGTCACCGTCGAGCCGGTCTCGCTCGAAGACAACGTCAAGGCGGCGGTCAGCAAGGTCTCCCTCGGCGAGGCCGACGCCGGGATCGTCTACGTCACCGACGTCACCGCCGGCGGCGACAAGGTCGAGGGCGTCGACATCCCCAAGGACCAGAACGTCACGGCGACCTACCCGATCGCCACCGTCAAGGCGAGCAAGAACCAGGACGAGGCGCAGGCGTTCGTCGACCTGGTCCTGTCCGACCAGGGCCAGCAGGTCCTGCGGAGCTACGGGTTCCTGCCCCCGCCGACCTCGTGACCGCCACCGCTCGGCGTCACCGGGCGGCCACCACGAGGACCAGGGCGCCGATCTGGTTCGTCGTCCCGGCGGTGCTCGCGGTGGGCTTCCTCGCCATGCCGCTGCTCGGCCTGCTCGAGCAGACGCCGTGGCGGCACCTGTCGGCAGAGCTCACCAGCCCGGCGGTGCGGGTCGCCTTACGGCTGTCGCTGGTGTGCTCGCTGGGCGCGGTCGCCGTCTCGCTGCTGCTGGGGGTGCCGCTGGCATGGCTGCTGGCCCGGGTCGAGTTTCCCGGCCGCAACCTGGTGCGGGCGATGACGACCTTGTCGATGGTGCTGCCCCCGGTGGTCGGCGGGGTGGCGCTGCTGCTGGCGTTCGGCCGGCGTGGGCTGGTCGGCCAATGGCTGGACCGGGCGTTCGGGATCACGCTGCCGTTCACCACCGCGGGGGCGATCCTCGCCGAGGCGTTCGTGGCCATGCCGTTCCTGGTGATCTCGACCGAGGCGGGCCTGAGGGCGATGGACCGGCGCTTCGAGGACGCCGCCGCAACCCTCGGCGCCGGCCGCTGGACGACCTTCCGCCGGGTCACCCTGCCCCTGGTCGCCCCCTCCCTGGGCGCGGGCATGGCGCTGTGCTGGGCCAGGGCGCTGGGCGAGTTCGGCGCCACCATCACCTTCGCCGGCAACCTCCCGGGCGCCACCCAGACGATGCCGCTGGCGGTCTACGTCGCGCTGGAGAACGACCTGCAGGCCGCGATCGCGCTCAGCCTGGTCCTGCTGGTGGTCTCCCTCGCGGTCCTGATCGCCCTGCGGGACCGCTGGTTCCCGGTCGCATGAGCCTGCCGGCAGCCCCGGGGAGCAGGAACCGTCCGGGCACCGGCGCGGGGATGCCCGTCCGATGAGCCTGGACGCCAGGGTGGAGGTGCGCCTCGGCCGGCTGGACCTCGGCGTCGAGCTGGCGGTCGCCAGCGGCGAGCTGGTGGTCCTGCTGGGCCCCAACGGCGCCGGCAAGACCACCTTGCTGCGCGCCCTCGCAGGGCTGGTCACGCTCGACCGCGGCCGGGTGCTGCTCGACGGTGCGGTCCTGGAGGACAGCGGAGCGGGGGTGCGGGTGCCGACCGAGGGGCGCCCGATCGGCTTCGTGTTCCAGGACTACCTGCTGTTCCCGCACCTGTCGGCGCTCGAGAACGTCGCCTTCGGCCTGCGCGCCCGCGGCATGCCTCGCGCCGAGGCGCGCCAGCGCGCGGCGGCGTGGCTGGACCGGGTCGGGCTGGCGGAGCACGCCGGCTCGCGCCCGCGGGCGCTCTCGGGTGGGCAGGCCCAGCGGGTCGCCCTTGCCCGGGCCATGGTGGCCGACCCCCGGCTGCTGCTGCTGGACGAGCCACTGGCCGCGCTGGACGCCGCGACCCGCACCGAGGTCCGCCGCGACCTGCGCCGCCACCTCGCCTCCTTCGACGGCACCCGGCTGCTGGTCACCCACGACCCGATCGAGGCCATGGCCCTGGCCGACCGGCTGGTGGTCCTGGAACACGGCAAGGTCACCCAGACGGGCACCCCCACCGAGGTCAGCGGCCGGCCGCGCTCCCGCTACGTCGCCGAGCTCGTCGGCGTGAACCTCTTCCGCGGCCACGCCGACGGCCACACCGTCCGGCTCCCCGGCGGCGCGGTCCTGGTCGCCGCGGACGGGCACCATGGCGAGGTGTTCGCCGCCGTCCACCCCCACGCCGTCGCCCTGCACCGCCGACGTCCCGAGGGAACGCCCCGCAACGTGTGGGCCGGGACCGCCGAGGCCCTGGAGACGCTCGGCGACCGCGTCCGCGTCCGGGTCGTCGGCCAGGTCCCGATCGTGGCCGAGGTGACCTCCGCCGCCACCGCCGAGCTGCGCCTCGCCGACGGCGGGGTGGTATGGGCGACGGTCAAGGCCACCGAGGTGGCCGTCTACCCCGCCTGAGCGGGAGGGCGTCCGTGCCGGAGCCCGGCCCCTCGACTACCGTTCGCGGATCGCTTGGCCGATGCCGAGCAGGTTCCCCTCGCTGTCCCGGAACCAGGCGGCCCGCTCGCCGATGCCGCCGGCCGAGGGGTAGTTCCCGTCGACCTCGGCGATGCCGTCCACCGTGCGCAGGCCGGGGACGTCGACCTCCTCGAAGACCACCCCGCGGCGCCGCAGCTCGGCGACCACGGCATCGAGGTCGTCGACCTCCCACGCCATCTGGGTGTGGGTGCCCGACGCCGCGCCCGCCGAGGCGAAGAGGGCGAACCGCCCGCTGCCGCACTGGTAGCGCAACCCGCCCGGCCGCTCCTCGACCGGTTCCAGGCCGAGCTTCTCGGCGTAGAACGCCCGCGCCCGCTCGAGGTCCTGTGCCGGGAGCCTGGTGGCCACGTCGCTGTCCTTGAGCATGTGCCGACCCTACCGCGCGGTCCCGACAGGTCGAAACCGGTCCGGCAGCTTCGACACCCCTCCAGGCGCGGCCACCTGGTGTTGAGCACGCGCCGGCCGTCCGGAAAGGTATGGTGATCGACCGTGACCTACACCGCCGACCCGCGCGTCGACGCGTACATCGCCGCCCTGCCCGAGTGGCAGCAGGCGATCTGCCGCGAGGTCCGCGAGCTGGTCCACGCGGCCGACCCGGTGGTCGCCGAGACCATCAAGCGCACCGACCGCCCGTACTTCGTGCTGCAGGGCAACGTCTGCGCCCTGCTGGCGGCCAAGGACCACGTCAACGTCTTCCTCTACGACGGCGCCATGGTCCCCGACCCCGAGGGGATCATCACCGGCGGCCACGACAACAAGACCGCCCGCACCGTAGCCATCCGCCAGGGCGAGACGATCAACGCGCGCGCCCTCAGGGCCATGTTCGAGCAGATCATCGCGAACAACCGCGCCGGTGGCTGGCGCAAGCTGAAGCGCGGGAGCTGACTCACCGCGAGCGGGACGCCGCCCGCGAGCGCCGCAGCCACAGCGACACGCTGCTGGGCTGCATGGTCCGTTCGACCACCGCCAGCAGCTCGGCGGTGAGGGTGTCCAGGTCGACGTGCTGGCGCAGCC
>DASUZB010000249.1:0-25658 GCA_036377075.1 Actinomycetes bacterium
CGCCGCTTCGTGCGCTGGCTTCCCCCGTCGCTCCGTCGTCGCCAGGGGCTCCTCCGTCGCTCCTCCGTCCAGCCAGCGCGCGGCTCCGGGCCACCTCCCTACGGCGAGCCGGCGTGCGGGCGCCCTGCGATGATGGCCGCGGTCCACGCAGGGAGGTGACTGGGTGCGGGTGGTGGCCGGGCGGCTCGGCGGCCGCACGCTGAGGGCTGTGCCCGGGTCGGCGACGCGCCCGACCAGCGACCGGGTGCGCGAGGCGCTGTTCGCCATCCTCGGCGACCGGGTGCCGGGCGCCCGCGTGCTCGACCTGTTCGCCGGCACCGGCGCCCTGGCCATCGAGGCCCTGTCCAGGGGGGCGGCCCACGCCGTGCTGGTCGAGCAGGCCGCCCCGGCGGTGGCGGTGATCCGGGCCAACCTCGCCGCGCTGGAGCTGACCTCCTCGGCCACGGTGCGCCGCACCCGCGCCGAGACCTACCTGCGCACCCGCCGCGACGGACCCTTCGACCTGGTCTTCCTCGACCCGCCGTACGCCGTCGGGGTGGGGCTGCTCGCCGGCCTGCTGGCGCGGCTGGGGGAAGGCGCGCTGGCGGCCGGCGCGACGGTGGTGGTGGAGGCGGCGGCGCGCTCCGAGGCGCCGGTGTGGCCGCCCGGGCTGCTCGCCGAGCCCCCGCGGCGCTACGGCGACACCGCCCTCCACCTGGCCGTCTGGTCACCACCCGGCTGAGCGCTGCGGCCGCGCCCGGATCCGATACCCTGCAAGTGTTCTAGGCTTGGTTCGGATGCCCGCCGCCAGTGGGCGCGCCTACCCCCTATCCGGCCGAGCCGACGCCGACGTCAGGAGGCCACGACACGTGCGCATCGCATGCTGCCCAGGCACCTACGACCCGGTGACCAACGGCCACATCGACATCGTGAGCCGTGCGGCCGCGTGCTTCGACCGCGTGATCGTGGCGGTGGCGATCAACCCGGACAAGCAGCCCATGTTCGGGCTGGAGGAGCGGCTCGCCATGCTCAAGGAGGCGACCGCCGCCATCACGGGCGTCGAGGTGGACTCGTTCACCGGCCTGCTGGTCGACTACGCCCGTGCCCGCGACGTCACCGCGATCGTCAAGGGCCTCCGCGCGATCAGCGACTTCGACTACGAGCTGCAGATGGCGCAGATGAACTACCGCCTCGCCCGGGTCGAGACGCTGTTCATGACCACCAACCCGTCCTACTCCTACCTCAGCTCCAGCCTGGTAAAGGAGGTTGCCCGCTACGGCGGTGACGTCAACGGCCTGGTACCGGAGACCGTCGCCGCGCGGTTGCGCGACCGGCGCTGACGGCCATGCCCGGCCGGCGGGACTGCTCGCTCCCACGGAGCAGTTGAAGAAGCATCGGGCAGTTGGCTACCCTTCGCCGAGTGGCCTTCTGGCCACGCTGGCTTGGCGTGCCCGGCCGCGCCGGCCATCCCGCACGACCCGCGTCTCGAATCATGTCCAACAAGACAGCCGCACCATCGCTCGTGGTGCACGTCCGCGAGCTGCTGAAGCACCCGGGAGCACACCGCCACGTGGTCCTGCGTGGCGTGCTGCCCGGCGTCACCAGCCCGGTGGCGAGGGTACCCGCCGACGTCCCCGTCCTCGTGGAGGCCGAGGTCGAGAGCGTCGTCGAGGGCCTCCTCGTCAGCGGCGAGGTCAGCACGACCGCGACCGTGAGCTGCGTGCGCTGCCTGGCCGAACGCCGGCAGGAGGTGCACGTCGACGTGCAGGAGCTGTTCGCGCTGGACTCCCGGGAGGCCGAGGAGGAGGGCTACGCCGTCCTGCCCGACGACCGGCTCCCGCTGGACACGATGGTGCGCGACGCGCTCGTGCTGGCCTTCCCGTTCTCCCCGCTGTGCCGTCCCGACTGCGCCGGGCTGTGCCCGGTCTGCGGCGCCAACCGGAACGAGGTCGACTGCGGCCACGACGCAGGCGTCGTCGACGAGCGCTGGGACGCGCTCGCCGGCCTGCGCGAGCAGCTCGCCCGCGAAGGCGGCGCCGAGTTGGGAGGCCGCCAAGCTCCTACCGAGGAGGAAGACGATGCCCGTCCCCAAGCGTAAGACGCCGCGTTCGAAGACGCGTGCGCGCAAGTCGCAGTGGAAGCTTGCCGCACCGACCTATGCGGCCTGCCCGCAGTGTCGGCAAGCCAAGCTGCCGCACGCCGTCTGCCAGAACTGTGGGTACTACGGTGGGCGCCAGGTCGTCGAGGTTGACTAAGCGCCTGCCGATCGAGAAGGCGCTCGGCGTCCGGTTCGGCAACCAGGAGCTCTACATCTGGGCCTTCACGCACCGGTCGTACGCCTACGAGAACGGCGGCCTGCCCACGAACGAGCGGCTGGAGTTCCTCGGCGACGCGGTGCTCGGCCTGGTCGTGACGGACATCATCTACCGGGCCTTCCCCGCCCTCCCCGAGGGCCAGCTCGCCAAGCTCAGGGCCGCCACCGTCAACATGAACGTGCTCGCCGACGTGGCCCGCGAGCTCGGCGTCGGCGCGGCGGTGCAGCTCGGCCGCGGCGAGGAGCTGTCGGGTGGTCGCGACAAGTCCTCCATCCTGGCCGACACCCTCGAGGCCATCCTCGGCGCGGTCTACCTCGACAAGGGCCTTCCCCGGGCTGCCGGGCTGATCCGCCGCCTGTTCGAGAAGCGGGTGATGGAGGCGGCCGGGCGGGGCGCGGCGCTCGACTACAAGACCTCGCTGCAGGAGCTGGCCGCCTCGAGCCTCGGTGGGATGCCGTCCTACTCGATCGAGGAGGAGGGACCCGACCACGCCAAGCGCTTCACCGCCACCGTCTCGGTCGCCGGCGTGGCGTACGGCAGCGGCAAGGGCCGCTCCAAGAAGGAGGCCGAGCAGAACGCGGCGCAGGAGGCCTTCGAGACGCTGGCCGCCTCGCGCATGGTCGCGGGAACCGCCGAGGGCGACCATGCCGACGTGGTCGCGGCCGGTGCGACCGCTCCGGCCGATGCCGGGGGCAAGGACGGGACCGGTGAGGCCGGCGCGACGGCCTCGGGGTCGGTCGCCGCGGGAACGGGCGCCGTGCAGGTCAACGGGCAGCGGACCGGCCGCGCCAAGCGCCGCCGCGGCCGCGCCGCCGCCGAGCAGCAGGCCGGCGCGTCGGCTTCGGCGGGACCGGAAGCGCGCGACGGCGAAGAGTCGTCGTCGGGCTGACCGGGGATCGCGTACGAACTGAGTAGAGTTCGCGGTTTTCGCCGGTCGGGGTGAACCGTTGGGCATCGGCCTGCCGTATGGCCCGACGCCGGGTCGTCGACGAGCAGGCGGAGGTTCCATGCGGATCGCCGACGGGGGCGGCAGCATCCAGGTCGCGCCGTCCGCCTTGGGGGCGTTGGCCCGGCGGCTGCACGCCGAGGCCGCCCGGACGGAGCAGGTGGCGGCGGGCGGCGGCCGCGCGGACGTGACGACGGGGTGCCCGCAGGTCGATGCCGCGCTCGCCGCGTACGCCGGGGCGTGGACGGCGCAGGTCCTGGCGCTCGCGCGTGCAACCGGCCAGGCGGCGCGGTCGGTGGCGGTCGCCTCGGCCGGGTACCTGACCACCGACGCTGCGGCGATGCCCGGCCCGGAAGGCGACCGGTGAGCCCCGCCGGGCCGGAACCCGCCGGCGACCCGCTGGCCGGCCTGCCGCTGCCGCCGTGGCACCCGGAGCCACTCAGCCGCGCCGCGGCGGCGCAGCGGGCCGCGGCCGGTGCGCTCACCGGCGTGGCGTCGCGCGCCCACGCCGCCGTGGCCGGCGTCGTCGGCCCGGCCTGGACCGGCATGGCGGCCACCTCGGCCGGCCAACTCCTCGCCCGGCTCGCCGCCGCGCACGACGACGCCGCCCGCCACGCCGAGGCCGCCGCCGCGACGCTGGAGGCCTGCGCCGCGACCTGGGAGCACGCTCGTGGCACCTACCAGCAGGCCCGCCGCCTCGCCGACGAGGCCCTCCGCGAGGAGCAGGCCGGCTACACCAGCCCGCTGCGCCCCCGCGCGGGGGCGCTGGCCAGGCAGGCGATCGACGAGGTCCAGCAGGCAGCCCGCAGTGCCGCCGCGGCGCTGGACGCCCACGCCCGCGCTTTGGCCCCCGTACCGCCGCCACCGGTCCCGCATCGCGACCACGGCAAGCCCTGGTACGAGCACGTGCTCAGCTGGCTCGGCGACCGTAGCGAGGACCTGGCCGGCGCCGGCCGGTCGCTGCTGAACTTCGGCGGCTACGCCACCACCCACCCTGGCCGAACCCTTGGGCTGGCGGGCGACGCCGCCGGCATCGCCCTGGGCCTCATGGGCATCGCCGCAGGCACCGGCGGCGAGCTCGTCGGCGCCGCCGCCGACACCTCCATCGTCGGCCTCCCAATCGGCATCCCGCTCAACGCCGCCAGCGCCGGCCTGATCTTCTCCGGCGCCACCGTCACCGGCGTGAGCGCCCTCAAGGCCAACCAGGACCTGGGCGCCATGTGGGCCGAAGCCCAGTCCGAATCGTCCGGCGGCGCCGGGCACCCACCGCCGAGTGCCGGTCGTTCGGTGGACGAGATCCTGTCCGGGCTGCGTGCGGGCCGCAACACTCCCAACCTTGAGGTCGACACGGCAGGGGAGTTGCATGCCGTGTTCGACGAGTTGAGCGCCGGTGGGACACCCGTCCATAGCGGCTATCCCGGAAAGCTGGTGGAACTGGCGGACGGCACGCGGGTTGGGTTGCGAGGCACGAGCCGGTCGGGAGGCGAGACAATCGACGTGTTCAAGCCGGACGGCTCCTACCGTAAGGTCCATCTCCCATGAACTTCATCGAAGCGCTCGCCAGGGACATCCTCCGCGCGGGCCGGGATGACTGGGTCCCGCTCGCCGCCGTCGACGGGTACGCGCGCCAGCTCGGGGCCGAAACGGACGAGCAGGCCAGGGGCATTGGCATGGCGGCCATCCGGGAGCTCGTGACGGCAGACCTGGTCGAGCTCGGAGACGTGACCGATGGCGGCTTCTTTCCCTGGGACCTGCCCGCGGAAGTGGCGCTGGAGCGCATCGAAGGCGCCTGGCATGGACCGGACAGGAACGAATGGGGCTTCGCCTGCTGGTTGCGCAACACGCCCCATGGCGACGAGCTCGCCCGGGGATCGCGCTCCTGAGCTTCAGGGGCCATCCGCTCGCCGCTAGGCCAGCGGGTGCCGTCAGTACACTGAGTCTCGCCATGCCAGAGCTGCCCGAGCTGGACGTGCTGCGGGAGAACCTGGCCGCGCAGCTCACCGGGGCTTCGGTGGCGGCGGTGCGGGTGCTCTCGGTGGCCGCGCTGAAGACCTTCGACCCGCCGTTGGAGACGCTCGTCGGGCGGGCGGTCAGTGGTGCCGGGCGGCGCGCCAAGTACGTCTGGCTGGAGTTCAACGGCTGGTTTCTGGTGACGCACCTGTCGCTCGGGGGGCGCATGGTCCTCGGGCAGAAGCCGCCAGCGCGCAAGGTCGGGGTGCTGGCGGTCGAGTTCGCCGACGGCCGCGTGCTCGGCGTCACCGAGGGCGGCACCCAGCGCCGCGCCGCGGTCTGGTTGGTGGACGACCCCGAGAAGGTCCCGGCCCTCGCCGGGCTCGGCCCCGAGCCGCTCGACCCCGACTTCACCGTCGAGCGGCTCGCCGCGATCCTGGCGACCGGCGGCCACACCCTCAAGGGCATGCTCACCGACCAGCGGGGCATGGCCGGCGTCGGCAACGCCTGGAGCGACGACGTCCTGCACCGCGCGCGCCTCTCGCCCTTCGCCCGGCCCGACCGGCTCGACCAGGAGGAGCTGGCGCGGCTGCACGCCGCCCTCGTGGGCGTGCTCAGCGAGGCGCGCGGCGCCCTCGCCGAGCAGGTCGACGGCGAGGTGGCCATCCCCAAGGCAGCCACGCGGCACTTCGCCGTGCACGGCCGCGCCGGCGCGGCCTGCTTCGTCTGCGGCGACACCATCCGCTCGGTGTGGATGGGGGAGCGGGAGACGTCGTACTGCCCGACCTGCCAGACCGGCGGGCGCATCCTCGCCGACCGGCGCCGCTCGCGGTTCCTCCGCTGAGCCGCCGGCTGCCGTTCTTCCGTTTCTGCGAGAGACTACGTTGGGTGCAGCAGAACTGCCCCCACCCGCCGCTACCGGAGAGGTCGTCACCGCCAGCTCGTTTCGCTGGTCGCGCACCTGGAAACAGATCCGGCACGGGAACTGGCACCCTGTGACCGGGAAGGGAGCCGAGAGGAGTGTCCGTCCTGATGCCATCGCGCCGGCCCGCGCCCTGGCTCCTGATCACCGTCCTCGCCCTCGCCGCGGCCGGGTGCGCGCACAAGTCCGAGGCCCCCACCACGCAGCCGTCGCCCATCGGCGTCACCCCCGGCGCTCCGGACACCGCCGCGGCCCCGGGACCGGCCGCTGCCGCGCCGGCGCCACCGAAGGCGCCCACCGCGGTGGCGTGGGCCGCCCAGGCGGCCACGGACGTGACCGCCTGGTTCGCGCCCGACGGCAAGCGCGTGCTCGGCGTGTTCCCGGCGAAGCAGCCCTCGGGCGACCGCACCGTCTTCCTGCTCGACCAGCCGTCCGGCGCGGCCGGCGCGAGCGCCAGGGCACGCGGCTGGCTTCGGGTACGGCTGCCGCGCCGTCCCAACGGCTCGACCGGGTGGATCAAGGGCTCGCAGGTCCGCCTGGCGCCCCTGCAGCGGCGCGTCGACGTCGACCTCTCGGCCCGCCAGCTCACCATGTACCAGCTCGACCGGATGGTGCGCCGCTGGCCGGTGGCGGTCGGCCGCCCGTCGACGCCCACCCCGACCGGGCACTTCTACATCACCATCAAGCTCAGGCCGCCCGCCATCTCGAGCGTCTACGGCGCCTGGGCGCTGGGACTCTCCGGCTTCTCCAACGTGCTCGACCAGTTCGGCACCGGCGACGGCCAGATCGCCCTGCACGGCACGTCGAACATCGGCTCGGTCGGCAGCGCCGTGTCCCACGGCTGCGTGCGCATGGACAACGGGGCGATCAGTGCCCTCGCCGAGATCCTGCCCCTCGGCACCCCGGTCACCATCCACGCGTGACGCCGCGGGGCGACGGAGCCCGGGTCCCGCCAGGGCGAGCGCTATCCTTGCGGCATGGCCGACACCATGCGCCTGCGTGCGGTCGCCAGGGGCGACGTGCAAGGAGTGGGGTTCCGCTTCGCCGTGCGCCGCATTGCCCGCGATCTCGGTTTGACGGGGTTTGCCGAGAACCTGGCGGACGGCTCCGTGCTGGTGGAGGCCGAAGGGTCGCCAGAGGGGCTCGAAATGCTGGAGTCGTTTCTGCGCTCCGGGCCCCGTCTCGCCACCGTGACCGCGCTCGATAGCCGTCGTGAGCAGGCGACTGGCGAATTTCAAGGGTTCGCGGCGAGATAGGTTGCTTTGCGTAGTCGTCTAGCTACAATTAGTGGCTGGTTTTTCACATGCTCTACTTGGCTGTCCAGCCCAAACGTGCTATCGTCCACTTGTGAAATCTGCCTCTCTGCTCTGGGGTCGCCCTGAGGCGGCGTGCGACGTACCCGAGGGTTCTCCCACCGGGCGGGGTGCCGCACAAGCCGCGGGCCTTCCTCTCCCAGAGACGAAACAGAAGTAAGTACCCGTCGGACACTACCTTGTCGGCGGCCGGTCGACCCGTGGTCGTGCCACCGAACAGGACGAGAGCGCAGTGCCGCGCCGGTGCGGTGCTGCCGAGGGGAGGACCTTCCGGATGTCGAAGGCGCTCATGGGCTACGTAGGCCAGCCGCCCGCGTACATGATCCTGCGGGAGCTGAACGCCCTGAAGGCGCGCGTCGCCGAACTCGAGCGCGCTCTTGCCCTGGCGGAGCAGGAGCTTACCCTTCGTGACGAGGGCTTCCGCCCCTCGGTCGAGAAGGAAGCAGCCGCAGCCCTGGCCTGACGACGCCAGGGTTTTTCTCTTCCCGAGCGACCCCCGCGCCAGCGGGGGTCGCTTTGCTCTGTCGTTTCTGTGTCCCAGCCCAGGGCGACACTTAGGAGCGATGAGCCGAGTCGCCCGCCACAGCCGCCGCAGCCGCCTTGCCGACGGGGTCGCAGTGCTACACTGCCGCGTGCCTTCCCGCCGCCCGCCTGCAGGGCGGGTCCAGGAGTCCACCGCCGTCTCCGGTCGGCGCCCGGCATCCGGGCTCGTTCGGCTGCAGCGCGAGAGCCCGGCAGGCCGCCTGCGCCCGGTCGCCAGTCGGGTGCACGCCGACCGCCGCGCCCCGAAAGGACCTGGGCCAGTCGCGTGTTCCTGAAGTCACTGACCCTGCGCGGGTTCAAGTCGTTCGCCGACAAGACGGTCCTCGACTTCGAACCTGGGATCACCGTGATCGTCGGCCCCAACGGGTCGGGCAAGTCCAACGTGGTCGACGCGATCGCCTGGGTGCTCGGCGAGCAGGGCGTGAAGTCGCTGCGCGGCGGCAAGATGGAGGACGTGATCTTCGCCGGCACCGGCAAGCGCCCGCCCCTCGGCCGCGCGGAGGTCACCCTCACCATCGACAACAGCGCCGGCCTCCTGCCGATCGAGTACACCGAGGTGACCGTCGCCAGGCACCTGTACCGCTCGGGCGAGAGCGAGTACGCGCTCAACGGCACCACCTGCCGCCTGCTCGACATCCAGGAGCTGCTCAGCGACACCGGCGTCGGCCGCGAGCTGCACACCATCCTCGGCCAGGGCCAGCTCGACGAGGTCCTGCAGGGCCGCCCGGAGGACCGCCGCGCCGCCATCGAGGAGGCCGCCGGCGTCTACAAGCACCGCCGCCGCAAGGAGAAGGCGGTGCGCAAGCTGGCGGGCATGGAGCAGCACCTCGCCCGCCTCTCCGACCTGGTCGGCGAGCTGCGGCGCCAGCTCAAGCCGCTGCAGCAGCAGGCGGAGACCGCCCGCCGCGCGGCCGAGGTCGCCGCCGAGCTGCGCGAGGTCCGCCTGACCATGCGCGCCCGCGAGCTGGCCACCGCGCGCCGCCGCGCCGCCACGCTCGAGCGCGAGGAGCAGGCATTCTCCGCCAAGCTGGCCGAGCTCGAGGCGAGGAGCGCCGACGCCCAGGCCGACGAGACCCGGCTGAGCGAGAGCCTCCAGGCCCAGGAGCCGGCCGCCGGCCGTGCCCGCGAGACGGTGCACCGCCTCACCACCGTCCGCGAACGCCTGCGCGGCACCATGGCCCTGGCCGAAGAGCGCGCCCGCCACCTCGCCGAGGCCCTGGCCGAGGAGGGCGAGGGGCGCTCGGCGGCCGACCTGGAACGCGAGGCCGACGAGGTCGCCGCCGACCTGGCCCAGGTCGAGGAGGAGCTGGCCAGCGCGACCGAGCGGACCGAGCAGGCCGAGGCCGCGCGCGCCGAGGCGCAGGCCCGCCTGGCCGCCTTCGACGAGCTGGCCGCCGGCGCCGAGCAGGACCGCGCCGAGGCGCACCGGCGCGAGGTGGAGCTCGCCGGCGAGGTCGCCGGCCTGCGCCGCGCCATCGAGCAGGCCGGCGGCGACGCCGCCCGCCTCATCGAGGCGGCCGACGACCTGCGGCAGCGCCAGGCCGATGTCGACGGCCAGCTCGCCGGCATGCAGGCGGAGCTCGCCGAGCTCGAGGCCGGCGCCGCCGACCTCGCCGAGACGCTCGCCAAGGCCGAGGAGGCGCGCGACCGCCACGCGGCCGAGCACGCCCGCCTCGCCGGCGAGGAGCGTCGCCTGGAGGAGCGGCGGGCGGCCGTGCGCGCCCGCAGGCAGGCGTTCGAGGCCACCGCGCGGGCAGCCGGCGCCGACGCCCTCGGCGCCCTACGCGAGGCCGGCAGCGACGGCATCCTCGGCCCGCTGGCCGGCGCCCTGTCGGTCGAGGACGGCTACGAGGCGGCCGTGGCCGCCGCCCTCGGCCCCGACGCCGACGCGCTGGTCGCCGAGGACCTCGACGCCGCCGCCGGCGCCGCCGGCGCGCTGCGCCAGGCCGGCAGCGGCCGCGCCATCCTCCTCCACCCGGCCGTGCCCGCCAGCGCCCGGGGGGCGGCCAAGCCCTCGGGAGCGGCGTCGGGGAGCGCCGACGGCCAGCTCCTCGCCGACCACGTCGAGGCGGCCGGACCCGCCGGCGACGTCGCGCACGCGCTGCTCGCCGGGGTGCTGCTCGCCCGCGACCTCGACGAGGCCCGCGAGCTGGCCACCGGCCACCCCGGTCGGCGGGTGGTCACCCTCGCCGGCGAGCTGGTCGCCACCGGCCGCGTCGAGGGCGGGGCCACGCCCCAGGCCAGCGGCCTGGCCGCCCGCAAGGCCGCGGAGCAGGCCGCCGGCGCCGAGCGGGCGGCAGCGGCCGAGCTGGGCGCCCTCGCCGCCGAGCTGCACAGCGCCGAGCGCGAGCTCGAGGCCCTCGACGCCGGCGTCGATCGCGCCGGCGCCGCCATCCGCGACGCCGAGGTCCACACCAGCGGCCTGCGCGAGCGCCTCGCCGTGGTCGCCAAGGAGCAGCACCACCTACAGCAGGAGGCCGCCGCGGTGGCCTCCAGGCGCGCGGAGCTGGAGGGCGGCCGCGAGCGCGACGCCGAGAAGCTGGCCGACGCCGAGGCCCGGCTCGCCGCCTGTCATCAGCGCGAGCAGCGGGCGCCCGACCACGCCGGCCGCGCCCCCCTGCTCACCGAGGCCGAGCAGGCGCAGCAGGCGGCGACCGCCGCCCGCGTCACCACCGCCGCCGTCGCCGAGCGGCGCCGGATGCTCGCCCGGCGCGAGACCGACCTCCGCGCCCAGGCCGCGGCCGAGGCCGAGGCGGCCGGACGCCGCACCCGGGCGAGGGCCGCCCGCCTGGCGGGCGCCCGCCGCGCCGACGAGGCCGCCCGGCTGGCCGCCACCGTGCTCGCCCGCCTGGAGCGCTCGCTCGCCGCCGCCGAGGCCGAACGCGACCGCCTGGTCCAGGCGGTGCGCGGCGCCCGTGCCGAGCTCGACTACGCCGGCCGCCGGCGGCGGGAGGCCACCGCCGCGCTCGACGAGCACCGCGCCGCCAGCCGCGCCAGCGACTCCGCCAGGGTCGAGGCCCGCGTGCGTGCCGAGGACCTGGCCACGCGCGTCGTCGAGGAGTTCTCCATCCAGCCGGACGACGTCCTGCGCGAGTACCTTCCCGACGAGGCCGAGCTGGAGCAGCTCCCGGAGGACGACCCCCGCCGGCTTCCCAGCCAGGAGCTGCGGCGCATCGCCACCGCCCTGGACCGGCGCCTGACCCTGCTCGGCCGGGTCAACCCGCTCGCCCTGGAGGAGTTCAAGGCCCTGGAGGAGCGCTACGCCTTCCTCTCCAGCCAGCTGCAGGACCTCAAGGAGAGCCGCAGGGACCTGCTCAAGGTGGTCCGCGCCGTGGACGAGCGCGTCCGCGAGGTCTTCGGCCAGGCCTTCAGCGACGTCGCCACCGAGTTCGAGCGCACCTTCGCGCTGCTGTTCCCGGGCGGCGAGGGCCGCCTGGTCCTGACCGAGCCCGACGACCTGCTCGCCTCCGGCGTCGAGGTCGAGGCCCGGCCACCCGGCAAGCGCGTGCGCCGCCTCTCGCTGCTGTCGGGTGGCGAGCGCAGCCTGGCCGCCCTCGCCTTCTGCTTCGCCGTCTTCCGTGCCCGGCCCAGCCCCTTCTACGTGCTCGACGAGGTCGAGGCGGCGCTCGACGACGTCAACCTGCAACGCTTCCTCGACCTGCTGGAGGACGCCCGCGAGCACGCCCAGCTCCTGGTCGTCTCCCACCAGCGGCGCACGATGGAGGCGGCCGACGCCCTCTACGGCGTCAGCATGCAGGCCGAAGGGGTCAGCAAGGTGGTCAGCCAACGGCTGCGCGACGAGCCGAGGCCGCTGCGCCGGCCGGCACGTCCCCCGGTCGCCGAGATCGACCTTGACGCCGCCGAGCCGGGCCGAAACGGTGACAACCAGGTCCCGAACGGACGGACCGCGGCGGACCGGACGTCCGCGCTGGAGGTGTAAGGCTGAAGTGGAGCCTCAGGTCGTGCTCGTCGTCGTCGCCGCGCTGCTGGTCGTGGCCCTGATCGCGGTGGTCCCGCTGGTCGCCGGCCGGCGCTCGCGGCACCCGGCCGAGGACCACCGCCAGGCCGTGATCGACCGGGAGCCCGGCGTCGGCGACGACGCCGGCTCGCCACCGGCCGCCGCCAGACCGGTCACCGAGGTCGCCCTGCCCGAGGAGCGACCCGCCCCGCCGCTGCCGCCGGAGGTCGAGGAGGTCGCGCCGCGGCGGCGCTTCCGCGACCGCCTCGGCCGCTCCCGCGCCGCCCTCTCCCGCGGCCTCGCCGGGCTGCTCGCCCGCGGCACCGGCGACGACGCCGCCTGGGACGAGCTGGAGGAGGCCCTGCTCAGCGCGGACGTCGGCGTCGCCACCACCGGCGAGCTGATCGAGCGGCTCCGCGCCCGCGCCCAGGCGGGCGACGCCGACCTGCGCGAGCTGCTCCGCGCGGAGCTGCTCGACGCGGTCGGCTCGAGCGACCGCAGCCTCGCCCTCGACCTGGTTCCGGAGCCGGAGCGCCCCGGCATCGTCCTGGTCGTCGGCGTCAACGGCACCGGCAAGACCACCACCTGCGGCAAGCTCGCCCTCGCCCTCGCCGAGGAGGGCAAGCGCACCGTCCTGGCCGCCGCCGACACCTTCCGCGCGGCAGCCACCGAGCAGCTCACCCTCTGGGGCGAGCGCGTCGGCGCCCAGGTCGTCCGCCACCAGCAGGGCGCCGACCCGGCGGCGGTCGCCTTCGACGCCCTCGCCTCCGCCCGCGCCAAGGGCGCCGACGTCCTGCTGGTCGACACCGCCGGCCGGCTCCACACCAAGACCAACCTGATGGAGGAGCTCAAGAAGGTGCGCCGCGTGCTGGAACGCGAGGGCGGCAGCGTCCGCGAGGTCCTGCTGGTCCTCGACGCGACCACCGGCCAGAACGGCCTCGCCCAGGCGCGGCAGTTCACCGACGCCGTCGGCGTCACCGGGCTGGTGCTCACCAAGCTCGACGGCACCGCCAAGGGCGGCATCGTGGTCGCCGTCCAGCGCGAGCTCGGCATCCCCGTCAAGCTCGTCGGGCTCGGCGAGGGCGAGCACGACCTGGCCCCGTTCGACCCCGAGGCGTTCGTCGACGCGCTGCTGGCGGAAGACGCATCGGCGATTTGATTCGGGGGGAGCCCGAGACAGCTCCCCCCGAACCCCCCATCGGGTCCATCGGCGGGATCCCTGTCCGGGCCTCGGGTCGCCGTGGCGGGATCCGGTCGGCCGCATGCCGGTAGGCGCACTATGCTGGTGGCAGCGCTCCATGACTCCGCGACCCGAAGGGAACGGCCCCGTTGTTCGACTCGCTCTCCGACCGGCTGCAGGACATCTTCGCCAAGCTCCGGGGGCACGGGCGGCTGTCCGAGGCGCAGGTCGACGCCGCCCTGCGCGAGGTGCGCCTCGCCCTGCTGGAAGCGGACGTCAACTTCCGGGTGGTCAAGGACTTCGTCAGCCGCGTGCGGGAGCGCGCGGTGGGGGAGGAGGTCACCCGCAGCCTCACCCCGGCCCAGCAGGTCGTCAAGATCGTCCACGAGGAGCTGGTCGCCACCCTCGGCGAGCGCAACGAGCCACTGGCGTTCGCCCCGCAGCCGCCGACGGTATTGCTGCTCGCCGGGCTGCAGGGCTCGGGCAAGACCAGCACGGCCGCCAAGCTGGCCCGCTGGCTGGCGACCAAGCACCGCAGGCCGCTGCTGGTCGCGTGCGACCTGCAGCGGCCTGCCGCGGTGCGGCAGCTGCAGGTGCTCGGGGAGCAGGCCAAGGTGCCGGTGTACGCGCCGGAGGACGGCTCCGGTCGCGGCGACCCGGTGGCGGTCGCCCTCGGGGCGCGGGCCGAGGCGGAGCGCACCGGCCGTGACGTGCTGGTGGTCGACACCGCCGGGCGGCTGGCGGTCGACGCCGAGATGATGGCGCAGGCCGCGGCGATCAAGGACGCCGTGCAGCCCACCGAGGTGCTGCTGGTGGTCGACGCGATGACCGGCCAGGACGCGGTGCAGACGGCGCTGGCCTTCCAGGAGGGCGTCGACGTCACCGGGGTGATCCTGACCAAGCTGGACGGCGACGCCCGCGGCGGCGCGGCGCTGTCGATCCGCACGGTGACCGGCCGGCCGGTGAAGTTCGCCGCCACCGGGGAGAAGCTGGCCGACTTCGACGCGTTCCACCCCGACCGGCTGGCAGGCCGGATCCTCGGCATGGGCGACGTGCTCACGCTGATCGAGCGGGCCGAGGAGACGGTCGACCGGGAGCGCGCCGAGGCGATGGAGCGCAAGCTGCGCGAGGCCTCCTTCACCCTGGAGGACTTCCTCGACCAGCTGCAGCAGGTGAAGAAGATGGGGCCGCTGAACCAGGTGCTCGGGATGCTGCCGGGGATGAGCCAGCAGCTGCGCGGCGCCGAGGTCGACGACCGCGACCTGAGCCGGGTGGAGGCGATCATCCAGTCGATGACGCCGCAGGAGCGGGCCAACCCGAAGATCCTCAACGGCTCCCGCCGGGCGCGCATCGCGCGCGGCTCCGGCACCACGACGCAGCAGGTGAACGCGCTGATCAGGCAGTTCGACGAGGCCCGCAAGATGATGAAGCAGCTCGCCGGGATGAGCCCGAAGAAGCTGCGCCGCATGGGCCTGCGCACGTAGCCGGCCGCCGCCGCGCGCCTTTGTCCCAACTCTAATGTTTTGGCGTGTTTGCGAGTGGCGTGGGTAGGGTCGTGCCGTGCGCCACGACGACTGACCGCGACAGCGGTTTGGGGTGGAACGCCTGCGACGCGTCCAGTTCGGACTGCTCGGACCCGTCGAGCTCCGGGTCGAGGGCCGGCAGGTCGCCCTTGGCGGGCAGCTCCAGCGCGCGCTGCTCGCCGCGGCGCTGCTGCACGCCAACCGCGTCGTCGCCAGCGAGCGGCTGATCTCGTGGCTGTGGGACGGCGCCCCGCCCAAGAGCGCCTTCCGCTGGTACTGCAAGGACTACCGCGTCGGCAGCGGCTGGCATCCCTGGTTCGGCTGCTGAGGTCCCGCGGTCGTCTGGCCGTGACGGACGGGTGCCGCCTCCCTCGGGGGACGGCAGCCGCGGCGCCAGGCCGCCCCACCCGCGTGCGCACGCGGGTGGGGCGGCCCTCCCACCGGCCGGCTCGCTGCACGCCGCGGCGCGGCCGGCTACACTCCGTCCCGGTGTGGCAAATCGTGGGCACTAGTGCCCACATTTGGCCACACTCACCAGGTCCCGGACGCCACTGGCAACGGACGGGGAACGGCAGACCCACCGGGACGGGCGGGCCACCCCGAGAAGGAGCACCTCGACCCAATGGCCGTAAAGCTGCGCCTGATGCGCATGGGCATGAAGAAGGCGCCGTACTACCGCGTCGTCGTGGCCGACTCGCGCAGCCCGCGCGACGGGCGCTTCATCGAGAACATCGGCGTCTACCACCCGCACACCGAGCCCAGCCGGGTGGAGATCGACACCGACAAGGCGCGCGACTGGATCGCCAAGGGCGCGCAGCCGACCGAGGCGGTGACCAACCTGCTCGCGATCGCGGGCATGGAGGGGTTCGCCGAGCGCAAGGCGGCCGCCAAGGCCGAGCGCACCCGGCGCGCGGAGCGGGCCGCCAAGCGCAAGGGCGGCGGCAAGGCCACCTCCAAGCGTTCGTCCGCTTCCTGACGGCCATGCGCGACGTGGTCGCCTACCTCGCCAGGGCGCTGGTCGACGAGCCCGACCGGATCGCCGTCGAGGAGTTCCGGGGCAGCCGTGGCATCACCTACGAGGTGCGCGCGGCACCCTCCGACGTGGGCAAGCTCATCGGGCGCAGCGGGCGCACGGTGAAGAGCCTCCGGCGCCTGGTCCGCGCCGTCGCGCCGAGCCAGCTCGGCGCGGACGGCGACCGGGTCGAGGTCGAGGTCCTCGGCGAGGACGAGTGAACGTGTCCGCTGCGGCGGTCCCGGCTCGCCTGGTCGTCGGTCGCGTCGTCCGCCCGCACGGGATCCACGGCGAGCTGGTGGTGCAGTCGCTCAGCGACGCGCCCGACCGCTTCGTGCCCGGCGCCGAGCTGGCGCTCGGCGACCCGGACGCCGAGGCGCCGCTGCGCCCGCTGGTGGTCGCCGAGGTGCGCAGCGACCGCGGGCGCCTGCTGGTCAGCTTCGAGGGCGTGGCCGACCGGGACGCCGCCGAGCCGCTGCGGGGCGGGCTGCTGTCGATCCCGCGCGAGGCCGCCCGGCAGCTCGCCACCGGCGAGTTCTGGCGGCACCAGCTCGTCGGCCTGGCGGTCTACGACCGCCAGGGACATCGCCGCGGCGAGGTCGCCGACGTCGTCCCCGGCACCGCCCACGACCTGCTGTCGGTGCGGCTCGACGACGGCGCGAGCGTGCTGGTGCCGTCGGTCGCCGCCCTGGTCACGGTCGAGCTGGAGGCGGGGCGGCTGGTGGTCGACGCGCTCCCCGGCCTGCTCGACCCCTCCTGACTGGGCGGTGGCGCGCGTGCGCTTCGACGTCATCACGATCTTCCCCGGGTTCTTCGACTCGCCGCTCTCCACCGGCCTGCTGTACAAGGCGCGCGAGGTCGGGCTCATCAGCGTCCGCTGCCACGACCTGCGCGACTGGACCCACGACCGGCATCGCACCGTCGACGACGCCCCCTTCGGCGGCGGCGCGGGCATGGTGATGCGGCCCGCCCCCTGGTTCGAGGCGCTGGACGAGCTCGCCGGGCCGGACGACCCCGCCCGGGTGGTGCTGCTCGCCCCCGACGGGGTCCGGTTCGACCAGCGGGCCGCCGCCCGGCTCGCCCGCGAGCCACGGCTGGTGCTGTGCTGCGGCCGCTACGAGGGCGTCGACGAGCGCGTCCGCAGCCGCGTCGACGAGGTCATCTCGCTCGGCGACTTCGTGCTCGCCGGCGGCGAGACGGCCGCCCTCGCGGTGATCGAGGCGGTCGCCAGGCTGGTCCCCGGGGTGCTCGGCAACGCCGCGTCGGCGGCCGACGAGTCGTTCGTGACGGGGGGCGCCGAGGGCGGGCTCGGCCTGCTCGAGTACCCGCAGTACACCAGGCCGGCCTCCTACCGCGGCATGGAGGTCCCCGAGGTCCTGCGCTCCGGCGACCACGGCGCCATCGCCCGCTGGCGCCGCGCCCAGGCCGTCGAGCGCACCCGCCGCTTCCGCCCCGACCTTCTGGACGGGCTGACCGAGGAGGAGACCGTCCCGCCGCCGGAGTGAGCGGCGGCCGCCCGTGCGCGGCCGTGCTCGTGTTACCCTCGTAGCAAGTCACCGGCGCACGCGCCGGCCCCGTCCTGTTGTGAGGCCGGCACGCACGCGTGAGTCGGTTCCTCGTGTGCTCAAGGAGCCTCACCCACATGCAGATCACCGACGCGGTCGAACGCGCGCAGTTGCGCGACGACCTGCCCGACTTCCGGCCTGGCGACACCGTCAAGGTGCACGTGCGCGTGGTCGAAGGCAGCCGTTCCCGGATCCAGATCTTCCAGGGCTTCGTCCTGCGCCGCCAGGGCGGCGGCCTGCGCGAGACCTTCAGCGTCCGCAAGGTCTCCTTCGGCGTGGGGGTGGAGCGCACCTTCCCCGTCCACTCGCCGAGCATCGCCAAGGTCGAGCTGGTCACCCGCGGCGACGTGCGCCGCAGCAAGCTCTACTACCTGCGCGAGCGGACCGGCAAGGCCGCGAAGATCAAGGAGAAGCGCAGCCCCGCGCGCACATGAGGCGCCCAGCGGTCGGCGAGGGCGACGGGACCGGCGGCGACGCCCGGCCCCTGCCGCCGGCCGACCCGAGCAACGAACCGCCGGCCGCCGAGGCCGACCAGGCCGCCTCGCCGACCGACCCGCCCGCGCCGGCGCAGCAGGTGGTGCGGCCCGGCCGGGCGAAGAAGCCGGCCAAGGAGAAGCCGAGCGGCCCCCTCGCCGTCCTGCGCGAGACGGCCACCCTGGTGATCCTCGCCGTCCTGCTCGCCGTGGTCTTCAAGACCTTCCTGGTGCAGGCGTTCTTCATCCCGTCCGGGTCGATGGAGCCGACCCTGGACATCTCCGACCGCGTCCTGGTCGAGAAGGTCTCCTACCGCTTCGGCGACATCAAGCAGGGCGACATCGTGGTCTTCGTCCACAACGAGCCCGGCCTGCCGAGCTCCGAGCCCTCCAACCCGGTCGCCCGCTTCGTCACCAGCCTCGGCCAGGCGATCGGCCTCGCGCCGCCGTCCGAGCGCGACTTCATCAAGCGCGTCGTCGGCGTCCCCGGCGACAAGATCAGCTGCTCCGGCGGCAAGCTGTACCGCAACGGCCACGCGCTCTCCGAGCCCTACCTGGCGGAAGGCACCACCACCGAGTGCAGCCGCCAGACCGTGCCGGCGGGCAAGATCTTCGTGATGGGCGACAACCGCAACAACTCGCAGGACTCGCGGGTGTTCGGCCCGGTCGACGAGAAGGTCGTGGTCGGGCGCGCGTTCGTCCGCATATGGCCGTTCGGCCGGACCGGATGGCTCCGCCGAGACCGCTGACGGACGGGACGATGGCACGGTTCGCACTCCGACGCGGTTGTGCTGTTCGGGGCCGGCGGTAGGCTTGGCGGATGCTGGCGACTGCGACGTTCGAGGACCGTCTGCGCGACGCGGGCTTTGCCCGGGTCGCCGGGGTCGACGAGGCCGGCCGGGGGGCCCTCGCCGGCCCGCTGGTGGCCGCCGCGGTGATCCTGCCGCCCGACTGCGGTATCACCGGGCTGGCCGACTCCAAGCTGCTCAGCCCGGCGCGCCGCCAGGAGCTGGCGGCCGAGATCGAGCAGCTCGCGCTCGCGATCGGCGTGGTCCGGGTGGGACCGGACACGATCGACCGTACCGGCCTGCACCGCGCCAACCTGGCGCTGCTGGCCCGCGCCCTGCGCGCCCTGCCCGGCGGCTTCGACTACGGCCTGGCCGACGGTTTCCCGATCCCGCACCTGCCCGCACCGGTCCTCGGCGTGCGCAAGGGCGACCAGGTGATGAGCTGCGTGGCCGCCGCGTCGATCATCGCCAAGGTCACCAGGGACCGCATCATGGTCGGCGCGGCCCGCCGCTACCGTGGCTACGGGTTCGAGCGGCACAAGGGGTACGGAACCGAGGAGCACTGGACGGCGCTGCGCGCGCTCGGCCCTTCGGCCTACCATCGCCACTCCTTCGTGGGAGTGGCCACACCCTGGGCGGTCGTCCGCCCGGAGCGGCCGACCGACCGGGACGAACAGGAGGAGCGATGAGCGCCGAGGACCTGGAACGGTACGAGGCGGATATCGAGCTGCAGCTCTACCACGAGTACCGGGACGTGCTCGGCATGTTCCAGTACGTGGTCGAGACCGAGCGGCGCTTCTACCTGTGCAACAAGTTCGACCTCCAGGTTCGCAACCAGGACACGGACGTCTACTTCGACCTGGTGCTCCACGACGCCTGGGTGTGGGACATGTACCGGCCGGCCCGCTTCGTCAACAAGGTCCGGGTGGTGACCTTCAAGGACGTGAACATCGAGGAGCTCATCAAGAAGGACGACCTCTAGACCCGCGCTCCTCCACGACAAGGGCCGATCGGATGGGCTTCAACGCAACCCGGCGCTACCGCGACAAGAAGACGGTCGACATCGCGATCCTGGTCGCCGCGGTGGTGATCATCGGCGGCCTGCTCGCCTGGGTGCTGGCCGCGGGCGGCCACTGACACCCACGGCGGGTCGTTGCGACCCGTGCCCGTCGGCTCGGGCGTATCTCGACGAGGCCGGCGCGCTCCAGCTCATTGAGGCGCCGGCGACCACGGGGCCAGGGGGGAGAGGATCGAGCGATGGACGCTGTTGAGGTCGCGATCGTCGGAGGAGGGCAGGCCGGGCTGGCCGTGAGCCACGAGCTGACCGTGGCCGGGATCGACCACCTCGTGCTGGAGCGGGGCCGCGTCGGGCAGAGCTGGCGTGACCGTTGGGACAGCTTCTGCCTGGTCACCCCGAACTGGTCGGTGCGGCTGCCCGGTGGCCACTACCAGGGGGCGGACCCCGACGGCTTCATGGTCAGGGACGAGGTCGTCGCCCACCTGCGGGGCTACGCCGACGCCTTCGCCGCGCCGGTCCGCGAGGGGGTGGAGGTCGTCTCGCTGGAGGTGGCGCGCCAGGATGGTTTCCGCCTCGAGACCTCGGCCGGCGCGCTCCAAGCCGGCTACGTGGTGGCCGCGACCGGCTCCTACCGGCGCCCGCACCGGCCCGATGGCGCCGCCACCCTGCCGGCCGACCTGCTCCAGCTCGACGTCGGCGACTACCGCAACCCCGAGCAGCTGCCGCCGGGCAGGGTGCTGGTGGCCGGCAGCGGCCAGTCCGGCGCCCAGGTCGCCGAGGAGCTCACCCTCGCCGGCCGCGAGGTGGTCCTCGCGTGCGGCAAGGCCGCCTGGGCGCCGCGCCGCCTCGGTGGCCGCGACCTGTTCTGGTGGGCGCTGGAGTCCGGCTTCCTCACCATGACGCTCGCCTCCCTGCCCTCCCCGGCCGCGCGGCTGGCCGCCAACCCCCTGCTCACCGGCCAGCGCGGCGGCCACGACCTCCACCTCCGCACGCTGCGGGCGATGGGCGTCACCCTCACCGGCCGCTTCCTCGGCGCCTCCGGCCGCGAGGCATGGTTCGCTCCCGACCTCGGCGACAGCGTCGCCTGGGGGGACCAGCGCCACCGGGAGCTGATGGAGCTGTTCACCAAGCTGGCGGCGGAGCGGGGGCTGCCACCGCCGCCGGTCCCCGAGCCGGAACCGTTCGACGCGCACGCGCCCGAGCGGCTGCCGCTCGCCGGCCTCGGGGCGGTCGTCTTCGCCGGCGGCTACCGTCCGGACTACGGCAGCTGGTTGCCGTGGCCGGAGGCGTTCGACGAGTTCGGCTTCCCGCTGCAGCAGGACGGCGCCAGCACCATGGTCGACGGCCTCTACTTCGCCGGCGTCCACTTCCAGCGCACCCGCAAGTCGTCGCTGCTGGTCGGCGTCGGCGAGGACGCCGCGCTGGTGGCCGCC
This sequence comes from Actinomycetes bacterium, assembly GCA_036377075.1. Taxonomy (GTDB): domain Bacteria; phylum Actinomycetota; class CALGFH01; order CALGFH01; family CALGFH01; genus DASUZB01. The sequence continues at coordinate 20,919 of DASUZB010000249.1, forward strand.
GACATCGCCGCCCGCACCACCAAGGCGAGGACCCGCTCGCGCCGCCAGCAGGCGGGTTAGGGAGCCGGTCACGTATCCCCGGTGCGCGCCGGTACGGCTTCGTGTCACCGCGGCCAAGGAAGGCGCGGCACCGACACATGACCGGCTCCCTAGTAGTACTCGGCCGTCCACGGCCTCGGGCCGCTCGCGAACGCGGCCCGCAGCAGCCCCAGCTCGTCGGCGTCGAAGCCGGCGAGCAGGCCGGCGGCGGCCAGCGTCCCCGGGTCGGCGAAGCCGGTGAACAGCGCCGCCAGGCCGCGCGGGTCGGCGCGCCCGGACGGCGCCGGCGCGATCCTAGCCACCTCGGCCTTGCCGGCCTCGAGCGCGAGCCGCCAGTGGCCGACGTTCCACGGGCAGACCGGGTCGTCGACCGAGAACCTGACCGCGCCGTCCACCCAGGCGGGGTACGGCCGGCCCGCGAACGCGGCCGCCAGGTCGACCAGCCGTAGCATCCAGTGGTCGCGAGCGACCATGGCGAGGTGCTCGTCCTCCAGGGCGAACAGGACCGGGTCCGGGTCGGGGCCGCTCCACCGCACGTAGCCGCCCAGCGGCGCCCAGCCCGCCAGCGCCGCGAGCAGCCCCCGCTCCGCGCCCGGCACGCAGCCCCAGTCCAGCACCTGGATGCGCTTGCTGAACTGCTCGGGCGGCACCGGGGTTCCCTCCTCGAACGCCACCAGCACCCACCCGACCGGGCTCGAGTCCTCCGCCTCCAGCAGGAAGCAGGTGGCCGGCTCGGGCTGGTCCTCGCGGGTGAACCGGCGCCACCAGCGGCGGTCCCTGACCAGGGCGCCGTGCCGCGCGGGCGCCAGCCGCTCGTACAGCTCGAGCACCGGCTCGAGGCCGCCCGCGGCCAGCCGCCGCACCCGCCACGGCGCCGCCGAGCGCGGCAGGTGCTCGCAGCGCACGTGGTAGGTGCTCCACGCGCCGGCGAACTCGAACCCGACCGTGCGGTAGAACGCGGCCGTGCTCGGGCGCAGGGTCGCCGTCGGCACGCCGTCGTCGTACAGCTCCGCCATCAGCCGCCCGAGCAGCATCGCCCCGAAGCCGCGGGCGCGGTGCTCCGGCGGCGTGACGAACTGCAGCACCTGCGCCGACGGCAGCGCCCGCCCCAGCCACCACTGCGCCAGCCGGGCGTGGCGCAGCACGCTGACGACCTCGCCGTCCGCCTCCAGCACGCGGAACTCCTCCGCCGCGGTCCGCCGCGCGTAGTCGCTCCGGTGCGGGCTGCCGAACCCGAGCATGACCAGCGCCGCCGCCCGCTCCCGCTCCGCCTCCTCGATGCCGCGGTAGACCGCCTCCGTGGTCATCCACCTCCTCCGACGCCTCGCCCGGCCCCGATCATCCCCGCTCCCGCCGACAGCCCTCCACCGGGTTTCCACATCGGCGACCGGGCGCCCGCATGGCCGTCCACAGGTTGGACGGGTGGGGTTCCCGGCCCGCTCCCAGCCGCCTAGGGTCCGGTCTTCGCGACGGCGCCGCCGCGCCCGAGGGCGGCGCGGACCCGGAGACGACCATGCCCCAGCCATCGCCAACCCGCCGCGACCCGCGGCACGAGCTCGGCCGCCGGGCCGAGGCGCTCGCATGCGACCGCCTGGCAGCCGCCGGCCTGGTGGTGGTGGCGCGCAACTGGCGCTGCCGGCACGGCGAGATCGACCTGGTCGCGACCGCCCCCGGCCTGGTCGTCTTCTGCGAGGTCAAGGCGCGCCGGGGCAGCGCCTACGGCACCCCGGCGGCCGCCGTCACCGCGCGCAAGCAGGCCCGCCTGCGCGCGCTCGCCGCGGCCTGGCTGGCGAGCACCGCCCACCCGCCCAGCCGCGTCCGCTTCGACGTGGTCGCGGTCACCTGGCCGAGAGGCGAGGTAGCGCGCCTCGACCATCTCGAAGGGGCGTTCTGACAGCCGGGGCCGCTCGAAGTCCCGGCCGCCGTCGAAGGCCCCGTGACTTGACATCCTTGTCTACCTAACGCTTCTATGCATACGACTTCGAGGCATGGAGGTGCGGTGCACATCGACAAGGACCTGGTCGCGGCCTCGTCGACACCATTCGTGCTCGCGATCCTGGCCGAGGGCGAGAGCTACGGCTATGCGATCGTGAAGCGAGTGCGTGAGCTCTCCGAGGGTGAGCTCGAGTGGACCGACGGGATGCTATATCCCCTGCTGCACCGTCTCCTCCGGCAGGGGTACGTGACCACGGAGTGGCGAACGCCGCCCGGAGGGCGTCGCCGCAGGTACTACGCGATCACCGACGACGGGCGAGCAGCGCTCGCCGACCAGCAACGGCAGTGGGCCACCGTCGCCCGTGCGTTGGGTGACGTATGGCCAGGCTCCGGTGGGCTGCTGCCGGCGCTCGGTGAGGCATGACGATGGATGGCACCGAGACCCAGATTGCTGCCTGGCGTGCCTACGTCGCCAAGGCCCCGGCCGTCGACGGCCGCGACGTCGACGAGCTGGAGGCGCACCTTCGCGACCAGATGGCCGAGCTGGACGCAGCCGGACTCACCTCCGACGAGGCCTTCCTCGTCGCCGTGAAGCGCATGGGGGACCTCGACACCCTGTCGCGGGAGTTCGCACGCGAGCACAGCGGCCGCCTGTGGAAGCAACTCGTCCTGCATGGTGACGATCAGCCGGCGCAGTCGTCCAGCGGGTGGGTCGAGGCGCTCGCCTTCGCCCTAGCTGCCGCTGTGGTGATCCAGGTCGTCCGCCTCGTGGCGCAGTTCCCCGAGGAGCAGCCCGCGTGGCTGGCGCGAAACGTCGGGCTGTTCGTGCTGCCGTTCCTGTCAGGGTACTTCGCCCGCCGCCGGCAGCTCGACCCCCGGCGATGGGTGCTGACGGGCGCGCCGTTCGTGCTCGCCGCGTCCGTGGTCAACCTCTACCCGTTCCGTGAGGGTTCGGCCACCGAGGTTCTCGTCGTGCTCCATCTGCCCGTCGTGCTGTGGTTCGCGGTCGCCTACCCGTACATGGGCGGCACGATCCGGTCGCACGATCGGCGCATGGACTTCGTTCGCTTCACGGGCGAGTGGTTCATCTACTACGTGTTGATGGCACTCGGGGGCGGGGTGCTCCTCGGACTGACCGTGGCGATCCTCGAGCCCACGGGTGCCGTCGACGGGAAGCGGATCATCGAGTGGGTGCTGCCCTCGGGTGCGGCCGGTGCCGTGGTCGTGGCCGCATGGCTCGTCGAGTCGAAGCAACGGGTCGTGGAGAACATGGCGCCGGTGCTCACCATGCTCTTCACGCCGCTGTTCGCGGTCATGCTGGCCGGCGCCGCGGTCGTCTATGCCCTGACCGGGCTCGGCGGGGCGTTCGATCGCGAGCTGCTCGGCGTCTTCGACGCCCTGCTGGTGGTGGTGCTCGGGCTCGTCCTGTACGGGATGTCCGCCCGGGATCCGTCGATGCCGTCGGGTTGGATGGACCGCTTCCAGCTGGTCGCCGTCGTCAGCGCTCTCGTGCTCGACGTGATGGTGCTGGGCGCGATGGTGGCCCGGATCGGCGAGTTCGGGTTCACCCCGAACCGGACTGTGGCGCTCGGTCTCAACCTGGTGCTGCTCGTGAACCTGGCCGGGGCCGCCTGGCTCTCGGTGCAGTTCCTCACGGGACGGATCGCCTTCCACCGCCTCGAGCGATGGCAGACCGCCTACCTCCCCGTCTTCGCCCTCTGGGCAGCGACCGTCGTCGCCGTCCTCCCCCTGCTGTTCGCCTTCTCCTGACAGGGAGGCGGGCCGGGGAACGCGCGAAGAACCCGGCACGCCTCGGATCCGGCGGCGCGACACAACGAACGGAGAGCAATGTTTGATCGCGGTACGAGGTCTGACCAGCGGTACGGCGACACCGTCGCCGTCGACGACCTGACGTTCGAGGTCCGACCCGGCGTGGTGACCGGGTTCCTCGGTCCGACCGGCGCGGGCATCATCGACCAGCTCGACCTCGGACCGTTCCTGCACGCCTACCGGGCCGATGGGCACGGCCGCCAGGCCTACGATCCCAAGCTGCTGCTGGCATGCTGCTGTACGGGACGTCCGTTCAGACCGCCGAGAGGACGATAGGTCGTCGGCCTGGTCGCTGGAGTGGTTCGAGTGCAGGAAACGTCCACTCCTGGCCGAGGAGGAGGTGAGCCGGATGTCGTCCACCTCGAAGGGGCCTTCTGAGCACCCTCGGCCAGGCCCGGGCTACGGAGCGATCCTGGCCCTCATCTCGAGCTCAGAGACCTCGGGTGCGTGCCGGTCGGGATCGCGAGCATCGCCACCGCCGATACGTCGTTGCGTGAGGGATTCAGCCGCTGACGAGCCAGCTCGTAGGTGAACAGCACGCCGACCAGCTTGGAGTTGCCGTAGGCGTGCATCCCGTCGAACCGCTGCGCTCCCTGCCGGTCGGCCCGGCCGCTCGCTGGTTGCCGTTCCTCGGACCGGCCAAGCGCTGACGGGAGGGTCATCGCGCAGGTTCTGGTTCGGCCGCGCGCCGCCGGATCGCGATCAGGAGTGGGGCGAAGAACGCCGCCAACTCGGCGTAGGCGTCGAGCGGGAGCACGTGGGAGACGTACTGATCCGGCCGGACGACGACGAGCGCGCCCTGGTCGCGGGCGATGCGGCGCAGGTCGAAGATGTCGTCGCCCCTGGAGTCGGGAGTGAACGCCTTCTCGTAGTCGACGAGGCCGTAGCGGCCCTTGCGCGGGCCACATCCAACGATCAGCACGTCGACCTCGTCCG
>DASUZB010000250.1:0-6542 GCA_036377075.1 Actinomycetes bacterium
CCTAGCGGCCAGCGCGGCGCAGCGACCTCCGACCCTCCTGCTGCTCACGGTCTGCTTCCACTTGAGATGTCACCGAGGCGCCGGCCGCTCGAGCGGTCAGAAGCTGCCACCGATCTTTGATCCCGACGATCCCGCCGAGAACGGCTCCCGTGAGGGTGGCCTTGCTGCCGCCGTTCTCCTTGCTCGCGAGGTAGCCGCCAAGGATGGCGCTCCTCCGCGGTGCCTCCCTTGGGCCTAGGGGTTCTCGATGAGCGGGCCGAAGCGGTGGCGCAGCATCGCCGATCCCCGTTCGCGCAGCACGCCGTTGCGGACCTGCGGTGGCATCCGGAAGCCCTCCGCCACCGCCAGGCTCTCCCGATGGACCCGGTCGACCCGCGGCCGGCGCCGTTCGGCGTAGGCGGCCAGCGCGCGCTCGACGGTCGGCGCCGCGCGGAGGACCTCGGCGAGCACCCAGGCGTCCTCGAGCGCCAGGTTGCCGCCCTGACCCATCATCGGCGAGCTGGCGTGGGCGGCGTCCCCGATCAGCACCACGCGGCCGGTGTGCCAGCGCTCCTGCTCCACCCACTCGATCGGGGAGCAGTGGATCTGCTCGTCACGGTCCAGGCGGCTCAGGTAGTCCGCGATCCCCGTCCCGAACGCGGCGAAACGGTCGCGGAGCCGCCCGAGCCGGCCCTCCACCGGGTCGTGGTGGCGCCGGTGCGCGGTGTTCCCGAACCCGTAGGTGAGCCCGTCGCCGACCGGGCACATCCCGAAGAAGCAGCCGTCGCCCAGCCACATCTGCACGCTGGGCGCCCCGGACAGGCGGATCGGGGCCAGGCTGCGCCACACGATCTGCCCCCCGAAGGTGGGCACCACCTTGCCCATGGTGTGGTCCCGGACGGCCGAATGGATGCCGTCCGCCCCGACGACCAGGCCGTAGGCCCCTGTCGAGCCGTCGGTGAAGGTGACCGAGACCCGCCGGTCGTCCTCCACCAGCGACGTGATCGAGGTCCCCAGCCTGCACGGCGTCGCGGCCGCGCCCTCGACCAGCACCTGCTGCAGGCGGGCGCGGGTGATGCCGGTGCACGGCCCGACGTCGCCCCAGAGGTCCTCCAGGTCGGTCTCGGACAGGACCTCGCCCTGTTGGTCGACGAACATCCAGCGACGCACCGCGCTGCCCGCCCGGCACACGGCGTCGGCCATTCCCAGCCGGCGCAGCACGCGCATGCCGTTCGCCTGGACCAGCAGGCCGGCTCCGGGGGCCTGCCAGCCGGGGTTGCGCTCCACCAGCTCCGCCTGGAAGCCATGCTGCCCCAGCGCGGCGGCCAGGGAGAGGCCGGCGATGCCGCCGCCAACGATCAGGATGCTTCGAACCTCTGCCATTCACGGCCTTCCAGGTCGCCGGTCGGCCGCTCGACTGTGCCCGGGGCGCGTCCGGCGTGGTATCCGGGAAATCCCTGAATGGCACGAATCCGCGCTTGCCCGGTGGGCGGGCGCCTCTTACGCTCGACGAACGAATGGCAAGGCACGCCACAGGGGGCATCGTCGGGCGTGTCGAGCAGCTACAGGCTCTCGACGCGGTCCTGCGCGACCTCGAACGCGACCAGGCGAGCTTCGTGACCCTGGCCGGTGAGCCCGGGATCGGGAAGACGAGCCTCCTCGCCGAGCTCCGCGCGCGGGCGCACGCGCGCGGCCTGCTCGTGCTCGACGGTCGCGCCATGGAATTCGAGCGCGACGTTCCGTTCGGCCCGCTCGTGGACGCGCTCGACGACCACCTCGGGTCGCTGCCTCCCCACCGGCTGGAGCGGCTCGGTGCCGGGCGGCTGGCCGAGCTGGCGCGGGTGTTCCCGTCGCTCGCGGGCTTCGCCGGCCCAGCATTCCTGGAGGGCGAACGCTACCGGCTGCACCGGGCCGTGCGCGCACTGCTCGAGGCGCTCGCGGCTGGGCGCGGGCTGCTGCTGGCCCTCGACGACCTCCACTGGGCCGACGAGGCCACCGTCGAGTTGCTGCTCCACCTGCTGCGCCGTCCGCCGGGGGCGGCCGTGCTGGTCGCGCTGAGCTTCCGGAGCCGGCAGCTCCCCGGCTCGCTCCAAACCGCCCTGCAGGCCGCCGAGCGCGAGGGCACCCTGGCGCGGGCGCTGGAGCTCGGGCCGTTGAGCGAGCGCGATACCTACGAGCTCGTCGCCGAACGTGCGCTCGACCGCGCCACCCGCCGCGAGGTCTACGAGCTCTCCGGTGGCAACCCCTTCTACGCCGAGCAGCTTGCCCGCCTCGGCACGGGCGCGGCCACCGCGACCGTGGCAGGGCCGGACGGGGAGGTGCCGGAGCGCGTGCTGGCCGCGATCGCCGAGGAGCTACGGGCGCTCCCCCAGCCGGCGGCGCTGCTGCTCCAGGGCGGCGCGGTCGCCGGCGACCCCTTCGAGCTGGAGCTCGCGGTCGCCGCCTGCGGGTGCGAGGCCGCAGCGGCACCCCGCCTGGTCGACCAGCTCCTCGCCGCCGACCTCGTCCGCGCGACGCCGGCGCCGCGACGGTTCCGCTTCCGCCACCCGATCGTGCGCGCCGCGGTCTACGAGTCGGCCGGCCACGGCTGGCGGCTCGGCGCCCACACGCGCGCGGCCGACGCGCTCGCGCGGCGCGGCGCGCCGCCGAGCGCCCGCGCCCACCACGTCGAGCGCTCGGCCCGGCGAGGGGACGCCGCGGCGCGATCGCTGCTCGTCGAGGCCGCCCGGGGGGCGCAGGCGCGCGCGCCCGCGGCCGCGGCCCGCTGGTACGAGGCGGCGCTCGACCTCACCCCTACGGAGGCCTCCGCCGAGCGGCTCGGGCTGCTCATCCCGCTGGCGCGGACGGTCGCCGCGTGCGGCCGGCTGGCCGCGGCGAGCGGGCGGGTGCAGGAAGCGCTCGAGCTGGTCCCGGACGACCAGGCGGCCGCGCGCGTGGAGCTGACCACGCTGTCGGCGGGGATCGCCCGGCTGAGCGGCCGGCACCGTGAGGCGAGCGCCCAGCTCGTCTCGGCCCTCGACGCGCTCGGCGAGGAACCCTCACCGGAACGGTGCGCGCTCGAGATCGAGCTGGCCGCCGAGCCCGGGTACACCACCAAGGTGTCGGCGGCGAGCCGGCGCGGCGAGCGCGCCCTGGAGACCGCCGAGTCCCTGGGCGATCCGGCGCTGCGGGCCTCCGCGGCAGCCGCGCTCACGGTCCGGGCCAACATGCACGGCCGGGTGCACGAGGCACTGCGGTACGCCGGGATCGCGGCCGCGCTCGTCGACGAGCTCGACGACGCCCGGCTGGCCACGCACATCGACGCGCTGCACCACCTCGGCGGCATGGAGCCGTACCTGAACGCCTACGAGGACGCCATCCGGCACCTCTCACGCGGCGTCGCGCTCTCGCGCAGGACCGGCAACGGCCGGTTCCTGATCCCGCTGCTCAAGCAACTCGCCTACGCGCAGGCGATGGTCGGGCGCGTCGCGCAGGCACGCCAGACGGCGGAGGACGCCGTCGAGGTGGCCCGCCTCGCGGGCATACCGGCGCTGCTGCTCTGGGCGCTCCTGGGCCAGGTCATGGTCGAGGTCGAGGCCGGCGACTTCCGCACGGCGGGCGCGATCGCGGCCGAGGGGCACGAGCTCGGAGCCACGCTGGAGCCCAGCATGTTCGCCTACAAGATCGACGCCTACTACGGCTGGACGCGGTTCGAGCTGGGCGAGCCTGAGCGCTGCGTCGACCTCGTCCACGACACGGGCCCGGCCGCGGTCGATCCCGAGAAGGTGACCAGCCGTCCACCGCTGTGGGAGGCGCTCGTGCGCGCCCTCCTCGCGCTCGACCGGCGCGCCGACGCGACCCGCGTCGTGGAATGGATCGAGCAGGCGGCGGCGGACGCGCCGCTGCCCATGCCGCGCTGCCACGCGCGCCGTGCACGCGCCGCGCTCCAGCTCGCCGCCGGGAGCGCGGCGGACGCCGCGCGGCTCGCGCTCGCCGCCGCGGACGACGCCGAGCGGGCCGGCGCGCGGGTCGAGGCGGCCCGCTCCCGGACGCTCGCCGCGCGCGCCCTCGCCGCCGCGGGTGAGGAGGCGAGCGCGATCGCCCAGGCGGAACGCGCCCATCGCGAGCTCGCCGGCTACGGCGCCAACGGGCACCGCGACGAGGCCGCCGCCGTGCTCCGTGGACTCGGGCGGCGGGTCACGCGCCAGGGTGCCCGCGGCAAGGGCCGGGGCGTCGCCTCTCTGAGCGCACGCGAGCTCGAGGTGGCACGGCTCGTGGCGGACGGGATGTCCAACCGGGAGATCGCGGCAGCTCTCTTTCTCAGCGAGAAGACCATCGAGACGCACCTCGCCCGCGCCTTCGGCAAGCTCGGCGTGAACAAGCGCGCGGCGCTGGCCAGCCGGATCGCCACGCACCACTGACCACTGGACCCGCCCGGCGGCCGGGCGGGTCCAGTGGGTCACGCGGGTGGGCGCTGGCCCCAGGCGGTGGCCATGAGGGGCGGTGCGTAGTGGCTCGATCCATCCGCGGCCACGGCGAGGAAGCGCGCAACGTCGTCGGCGGTGACCAGTCCGGTGCCGGCGAGGCGTACGGCGAGCTGCTCGGCGCTTCCCCGGACCCAGTGCTCGCTCCCGCCGGCCACGACCGGGGTGTGCACCTCAGCGCCGACGTTCACCAACCCGGCCGCCTTCAACCCGCCGAGCAGCCGCGTGCCGTAACCGGCGTCGGCATGGGCCTCCTCGAACACCGCCTCGAAGGCGCGATACAGCCGCTCGACCAGTGGGGCATGCTCGGCTGGGTGGGTGTACTGCGCCAGCGCGGCCGCCATCGGGCCGCCGAAGTTCACGTCCTCGATCACCGCCCACCCGCCGGGGCGAATGGCGGCGACCACGCGCTCCAGCGCGCCCTGGTGGTCGGGGATGTGCATGATCACCGCGCGTGCATGGGCCAGGGCGATCGCGTTCCATCGTCCATGCCGGATCGAACACGTAGGTGCTGGTGCTCATGCGACACCTCCAGGGGCGAGCCCCAGCGACCGGCCCGAGGCGGTTCCCCGCCCCAGCCATGGGCTCAAGCGGACGCGAGCTGCGCGGTGGCTGGAATGGGGTCGGGCCGCGCGCCGGCGAGGGTCTCGGCCGGCGGGGTCAGCCAGTGGTTGTTGACGCAGCCGGTCTTGAGGTGCTCGACCGGGCCGTCGGTGCTTCCCAGCGAGAACCGGTCGGTGATCCTGGCGGGGGCACCGCACTGCGGGCAGGGGATGGATTGGTCCATGGCGGGGCTCCTGTGGTGAGGGTGCTGTCACCACGAGGATCGCGACCCGGCGGCCAGCCGGCATCGCTGCATACTGCGATCTTCCTTGCCGAGCCGGCGACAGCAGGGTCTGGCCGGATAACAGCAGACTGCTGCTATCCGGCCAGACCCTGGCGGGTCGCGTAGGCGGCCGCCTCGGCGCGGTTGGCGACCCCGAGCTTGGTGAAGATGTTGCTGACGTGGCGCAGCACGGTGTTGGGGCTGATGAACAGCGCCTCGGCGATCGCCCGGTTGCTGCGGCCGGCGGCGATCAGGCGCAGCACCTCGACCTCGCGACCGGTCACCCCCGCCGGCCAGCTCGGCGTCGCCGCCGTGGCCGTACGCATGGCGCTCGCGCGCTCGCCGAGCCCGTGGATGCCGAGCGCCTCCGCGGTGGCGACCGCCTCCTCGATCAGCATGGCGGCCTGCTGGCGGTCCCCCGGCCGGTCCAGGGCCAGCAGCGCCCTGGCCTGCCCCTCGCGAACCCAGGCGGTCATCGGGTGGGCCTGGATGCGGCCGGCGAGCGCGGCCGCGTGCGCGAAGCGGCCGGCGGCCTGCTCACGGCGGTCGAGGATGAGGTCGAGCAGCCCCAGGAAGTAGGCCGCCGGACCGAGGTAGAAGGCGCCGAACCGGCCGGTGGCGATGTGGCGGTCCGCGTACGGCTCCAGCAGCCCGCCTACCCTGGCGGCGCGGCCGGCATCGCCGAGGTGGTGGCAGGCCAGCGCGAGGAAGGCCAGGTTGAGGCTCCACGCCGGGTCCCTTGGCAGCGCGGCCAGGTCGCCGGCGGCCAGGAGCGCGACCTCCGCCCGAGCGCGGTCGGCGCGGCCGGCCTCGGCGAGCGCAAAGGCTGCGACCGCGCGGAAGACCGGCATCGCCGGGAAGCGGGTTGCCCTGTCCTGGTACAGCTCGACGGTCTCGCCGAGGCGGCCCTGCATGAACCGCAGGCAGCCGACGACCCCGGGGATGGTAGACCTCGACCGCCTGGCCGCCGGCCCGCCGGCCGATCGCCAGGCCTTGCGCGGCCTGTTCCTCGGCGTCGGCGAAATCGCCGGTCAGCAGGGCCCTGCCGGCACGGGCCAGCGCGACGAACCTGGCCACGTCCCCCTGGCCCAGCCCGCCAAGCAGCAGCCGGCGGTGGGACGGCCCGCGGATCAGGTCCGCAAGGGTCCCAAGCAGCGGATGGCCCCGGTCCACCTCGGCGTGCCGGTAGGTACCCACCACCAGCAGCCCGCTGCCCTCAAGCTCCTGGCGCACGAAGCGCAGCAGGAGCAGCGATTGCGCGTCGGCCCAGTGCA
>DASUZB010000251.1:0-28791 GCA_036377075.1 Actinomycetes bacterium
GCTCACGGCCGGTCAGGCCGCCGCCGTCGGCGACGCCCCGGCCGACCTGGAGGTCGGCGCCGTCACCGGGGCGATGTTCCTGGTCGCCAACGGCGCCTGGGCGGCCGCCGAGGGCGACCCGGGGGTGCCGGTGGTGGTCACCCCGTCCCCGGCCGGCGCGGGCTGGGCCGAGGCGGTCGGGGCGCTCACCGCCCGCAGGCAGGCGGCGGCCAACGCCTGACGGGACCGCACCTCCTCAGCGCTCGTCGAGCACCACGGTGTTCAGCATCTTGTCGGCGACGGTCTGCCTGCGGTCGTCCCACAGCGGCATCAGGTAGCCGACGTAGCAGATCAGCCCGTCCACGATGTGGGCGATGTCGCGCACGAAGGCCATGCCGCCGCCGATCGGCTGGCCGTCGGCCATGCGCACCAGGCGCAGGTGCATGACCCGCTTGCCCCACGACTGGCCGGTCCTGCCCTGCAGGTAGTAGCGGCTGTAGATGACCAGGCCGAGCTCGACGAGGAAGGCGACGCAGGCCAGCACGACGGTCGCGGCGATCGCGACCGAGCTGGGCTGCTCGTTCGGGCCGAGCCCGGCCGAGGCGATCGCCAGCGGGACGAACGCCAGCCCGGCGATGACCAGGGTCGGAGCGGCGACGAACAGGCTGTCGAGCAGGTAGGCGCCGACCCGCGCGCCCCAGCTGGCGAGCTTGCGGCCCATGAAGTAGCCGGGCGGCTCCGCCGCGGCGTAGGACGGCTGCCCCTGGTACTGGTAGGGCACGGGCTGGCCGGCCGGCGTGCCGGGGTCGGGGCCGTACGTCATGGGACGCCCATCTCCTTGTGCGGGAAGGGCGGGATTCTAGCGCTTCGTCCCGGCCTGTTCGGCCGGCGCCGCGGCCGGCGGTGGGGTCACCTCGACCAGCTCGTCGCCGTAGTCGACCAGGCGCGTCCAGGAGAACAGGAAGACGATCTTGGCGACGCCAATCAGCGGCACCACCACCAGCATGCCGAACAGGCCGCCGACGGTCGCGCCGAGCAGCAGCGCCAGCATCACCACCACCGGGTGGAGCCGCACCGTACGGCCCATCACGTTGGGAGAGATGAGGTGGTTGTCGATCTGCTGCACCACGGTGAGCACCACCACCGCCAGCAGCGCCACCACCGGCTTGCCGTTGAGCAGCGCGATCACCACCGCCAGGCCGCCGCCGATGAACGGCCCGATCAGCGGCACCAGGTTGAACAGGCCGGCCACGATGCCCACCAGCAGCCAGAAGGGCAGGTGGATCAGGTACAGCCCGAGGCTGGAGGCGATGCCGACGAACAGCGCCACCAGCAGCTGGCCGCGGAAGAAGCCGCCGACCGTCCGGCCGATGCGGTCGCCCAGCTCGCGCATGTCCTCGCGGTGGGCGGGCGGGATCATCGCCAGCGCCCCCCGCTGCAGCCGTGGCAGGTCCACCAACAGGTAGAAGGCCATGATGGGCCCGAGGACGACCACCACCAGGGCGTGCAGCAGCGAGGTGGTGAACGAGCGCAGCCCGATGAGGTACCTGGTCACGGTCTGCCGGTTGCCGGCCTCGCTGAGCCACTGGCTGACCCGGCCGGCGTCCAGGTTGGGCTCCCAGTGCTGGCCGAAGCGCTCACCGAAGCGCTGCACCTGGCCCTGGGCGTCCTGCACGTAGGCGGGGAAGTCGTCGGCCACCGCCGCCACCTGGCGGCCGACCACCGGCACGAGCACCGAGAGCACCAGCGCCACGATGCCGATGAACAGCAGGTAGACGACGGCCGCGCCGGCCACCCGCGGGGTGCCGCGGCGTTCCAGCGCCGCTACGATCGGGTTGAGGAGGTAGACCACCACCAGCGCGATCAGCAGCGGCGCCAGCGTCGGTCGGGCGAAGCCGAGCACGCGCAGCAGCAACCAGGCGAGCAGGAGGATGCCGATGCCGGCCCAGGCGGCGATGCCGAAGCGGATGAACCGGTCGTAGCCGGTCGCCCGCTGCCGCTTCGGCTCGAGGACGCGGGCGCGCGACAGCTCCTCGGTTCCCTGCGTCATGCGCGCTCCTCGCCGCCAGCGGCCATCCCGAGCCTAGCAGCCCGGCAAGGACAACAAGACGCGAACTGGGCGTACTTGGGACTTGCCCTCGGTGTCGACAATATGAAGAGGGTCCGGCGCATCCGCAACCCTGGCCGGACGGAAAGGCACAGCTAGATGGCTGAACTCGTAGTCGCTTCCAACCGCGGACCGGTGCAGTTCGAATTCGACGACGACGGCACGCTGCGCGCTGGGCGAGGGGCGGGCGGGATGGCGGCCGCGCTCGGCCCCGCCCTGGCCGGCCAGGCCGGCACCTGGGTCGCCGCGGTGATCAGCGACGGCGACCGGGTGGCGGCCAGGCGGACCGCCCGCAGCGGCGGTCGCCGCCGCATCGAGCTGCTCGGCGGCCCGGTGCAGCTCCGCAGCCTGGTGTTCGACCCGCGCGAGTACCAGGCCTACTACAACCGCGTCTCCAACCGCACCATCTGGTTCCTGCAGCACTACCTGTTCGACGTCCCCAGGCACCCGCGCTTCGACCGCACGTTCCGCTTCGCCTGGAACAGCTACCAGAACGTCAACCAGCGGTTCGCCGCCGCCTGCGACGAGGAGGCGGACCCCGGCGGCGCCGTCTTCGTGCAGGACTACCACCTCTGCCTGGCCCCCGCGATGCTGCGCGCGCGCCGCCCGGACGTGGCCATCAGCCACTTCACCCACTGCCCGTGGGCCGACCCGGGCTACTTCGCCATGCTGCCGAGCTCGGTCGGGGCCGAGCTGCTCGAGGGCATGCTCGGCGCCGACCTGCTCGGCTTCCTGGTGCCCCGCTGGGCGCGCAACTTCCTGCGCTGCTGCCAGGACGCCGGCTACGTGGTCGACCGGGAGCACGGCACCGTCCTGACCGGCGACGGTCGCACGGTGCAGGTGCGCGCCTACCCGCTCGGGATCGACCGCGACGACCTGCGCGCCCGCCTGGCCGGCGGCGAGGCCCAGAGCCAGCTGCGCGTCGTCCGCGAGCTGGCCGCCCGCCGCAAGCTGATCGTGCGGGTCGACCGGATGGAGCTGTCCAAGAACATCCTTCGCGGCCTGGAGGGCTACGCCATCTTCCTGGAGCAGAACCCGCGCGCCAGGCAGCGGGTGGTGCACTACGCGCTGGCCTACGCGTCACGGCGCGACCTGCCCGAGTACCAGTCCTACACCGCCGAGGTGAAGCACACCGCCGAGGCGATCAACGATCGCTTCCGGACCCGCACCTGGGAGCCGGTCGTCCTGGAGCTGCGCGACAGCTACCCCCGTGCGCTGGCCGCCATGTCCCTGGCCGACGTGCTGGTCGTCAACCCCGTCTGGGACGGGATGAACCTGGTGGCGAAGGAGGGCCCGACGGTCAGCGAGCGCGACGCCGTGCTGGTGCTGTCGCGCAACGCCGGCGCCGCCGACGACCTCGCCGACGGCGCCCTGCTGGTCAACCCGTTCGACACCGCCGAGCTCGCCGAGGCCTTGGCGACCGCGATCGCGATGCCCTCCGACGAGCGCGCCAAGCGGGCGGAGCAGCTGCGCGAGGGCGCCTCGGCCCTGTCGCCGCAGGACTGGTTCAGCCAGCAGCGCGACGACCTGGAGCGGCTACAGGGACCTGCCTGAAGCGCGCGGAGGCATGCCTGAAGCGCGCGAGGCCCGGCCTGCGCGGCGGAGCGGCGGCTGACCGCGGCGTCAGTCCGCCCAGGAGGCGAGCAGGTCGCGCACGCCCTCCGGGCCGTCGACCACCAGGTCGGCCGCTGCCAGCAGGCCGCCGGGCGCCTCGGCCGAGCGCACCGCGACCCGCAGCGCCTGGCCGCCGGCGGCGGCCAGCTCGGCGGCGGCACGGAAGGCGGCCAGGTCGCCGACGTCGTCGCCGACCACCACCAGCGCGCCGGCGCCCGACGAGGAGAGCACCAGCCGGACCGCCACGCCCTTGTCGTGCCCGGTCACCGGGCGCAGCTCCCAGACCATGCGCCCCGGCAGCACCTCGAGGCCGTGCCTGCCGGCCACCTCCTCGACCGCCGCGGCGACCGGACCGGCCCAGCGCTCCGGCTCGGCCACCCGCCGCAGGTGGACGACGACGCTGAGGTCCTTGTCCTCGAGGTAGGCGCCGGAGGCGGCGACCGGCCCGGCGGCGGCCAGGTCCTCGCGTGCCGCGCGCACCGCCGGCCGCGCGGCGGCGGCCTCCGGGTCGACCCGCAGGCGCCCGTCCACCAGCTCCTCGGCACCGTAGAGGCCCAGGTAGCGGACGCCGGCGGCACCGGTGTGCTCGGCCAGCCAGCGCGCCGGCCGCCCCGAGACCAGCGCCACCGCGGCGAAGCGGCGGGCGAGGCGGCCGAGCAGGTCGGGCACGCCGGGCAGGGGCGCCGCGGCCTCGGGGTCGGGCACGATCGGCGCGAGGGTGCCGTCGAAGTCGAGGCACAGGGCGGTCTCGGCGGCGCGGGCGGCGACGGCGCCGGGATCGAGCAACCCCGGCGCGCTCACCGGGACGGGCGGTAGTCGCGGCCGACCACGGCGTGCAGGGCGACCTCGCGGGAGAGCCGCTTCGGGGCGGGCTCGACCTGGCGGAACTCGGGGAAGCGCCGCTGCAGGGCGAGCGCGTCGGCGAGGTGGCCCTCGCTGTAGTAGATCCGCGAGGTGGGGAACTCGCCGAGGGCGACCTGGGTGGCGACCACGTCGTAGCCGGAGCGGCGCAGGCGCGCCGCCATGTCGGCGGCGGCGCCGCTGCGCCAGGAGCCGTTGAGGACCTGGACGGTGACGCCCTTGACGGAGGGCAGGCTGGTGCCGGTCGCGGCCGGCTCGGTGCCGCGCGGCGGCTCGCTGGTCGAGGTCGTCGTCGCGGCGGTCGTCGCGGTCGCCCTGGTGGTCGAGGTGGTGGCCGGCGCCGCGGCGGTGGCGCGCCCGCCGGACGCTCCCGCGCCCAGGTAGTGGTCGACCGCCCAGAACAGCGCGAGGAAGACGACGAGCACCGCCGCCGCACGAGCGGTCGGACCGGGTCGCAACCTGACCTCCCTGTCAGTCGTAGGCCAACCGGTAGGCGTCCGGCCGGCCCTGGGCGGCTAGCCGCCCGCCGGTGCCACCCCGGACGCCCGGTCGTCCGAGGGGGCGCGCAGCGCCTCCCCGGACCCTGCCGCGGGCTCGGCGGCGGACGGCTCGCCGGGGGTGGCCACCTCGCCTGCCCCCACCCTCGGGGCACGGGCGGCACGCTGCCGGCGGCGCGCGGCACGCTGGCGCTGCAACCGCTTGACCAGCATGGGATCCACCGCGAGTGCCGAGGGGTCGTCGATCAGCCGGCTGAGGAGCTGATAGTACGCGGTGGGGCTGACACCGAACTGCCGCCGGATGGCCTCTTCCTTGGCGCCCGCGTACTTCCACCACTGCCGCTCGAAGGCGAGGACGGCCC
This sequence comes from Actinomycetes bacterium, assembly GCA_036377075.1. Lineage (GTDB taxonomy): Bacteria > Actinomycetota > CALGFH01 > CALGFH01 > CALGFH01 > DASUZB01. The sequence continues at coordinate 5,421 of DASUZB010000251.1, forward strand.
GGTCGCGCTCTGTCAGCGAAGCTGCCGTCGCCTCGGCCATGGCTGGGCGCCTCCCTAGGTACGAGGTCGGTACTTCTTCCGATCCGGCTGACCCGCCCATCGCCGCAGAGTGGGTCGGAACCGCAAGATGTTGTGGCTGATCGCCACCATAACCCCACATCTGGTGGAGGGCAAGCCTGCTCGTCTTGTCCGCAGCCACCAGTGGATTTGGCGTCCGGAGGCGAGAGGGGTAGCCTCCGGACTCGCCTGATCACGAAACGATCACCGGACAGCCACGTTTCACACCGCCGACCGACAGACGTGAGCCAAATCCCGCAGAGCACCACGCGGGAGCGGGTCCCGTAGCCCCCAACACGGCGCGGATGGATCCCTCCGGCCCCCTCCGGAGGTCAGGGCGCCCCCACTTCCCCCCGAAGTCGCCCGGTCCGTCGGCCCGCAGGCTCCCTGAAAGGAGAGCTCGCCTTGCCGCCACGCACTCGACGGGTACAGCACCGCCGAGGACCGCGTCGCATGGTGCGCGCGTTGCTGCTCGTCGCCGTCGTCCTCCCGCTGGCCGGCCTGTCGCTGGGATCCGCCGCCTCGGCGCAGGCGGCGCCCGCCTCCAAGGCGTCCCTGACCCAGCAGCTCGACCGGCTCAACCGCCAGGCCGACCAACTGGTCGAGAACTACCTGCAGGCGAAGAACCAGCTCGACAGCACCGTCACCGACCTGCGCCAGCTGCAGGGCCGCGCCAACCAGGCCCAGCGGGACTACAACCAGCTGCAGGCGGCCGTCAGCGCCCAGTGGACCGCCGCCTACGTCCGTGGCACCGGCACCGACATCGCCAGCCTGCTGGGGGCGACCGACCCGACCGTCGCCCTGCAGCGCATGCAGTCGTTGGAGCTGCTCGCCCAGCGCGACGCCGAGACGGTGACCGACCTGCAGGCCGCCAAGCGCTCCTTCGAGAGCACCCGCGCGACCCTGGTCGCCGGCGAGAAGAAGCAGGCGGCCACGGTCGCGCGGCTCGCCGCCGACAAGGCCAAGGTCGACGCGGCGGTGGCCCACACCAAGGCGCTGCTCGGCAGGATGAGCGCGGCCGAGCGGGCGCGCGTCGACGGCGGGTCGAGCTCGTCGGGCGGCGGGTCGGCCCCGGCCCCCAACGTCCCGGTCAGCGGCGGTGCCGCCAAGGTGATCGCCTGGGCCAAGGCGCACCTCGGCGTCCCCTACCAGTACGGCGGCGCCGGGCCCTACTTCGACTGCTCCGGCTTCACCATGGTGGCCTGGCAACAGGCCGGGAAGAGCCTGCCCCACTCCAGCGCCCAGCAGTACGCCGTCACGCGGCGCATCAGCCGCAGCCAGCTACAGCCTGGCGACCTGGTCTTCTACTACAGCCCGGTCTCGCACGTCTCCATCTACCTTGGCGGCGGCATGCGCATCGGCGAGACCCACACCGGCTCCACCTCCAAGATCCAGCCGCTTGGCGACTCGATCACCGGCTACGGCCGCGTCATGTAGGCCCCCGCGCCCCCCCGACGGCCCGCGCCATGGCGCGGGCCGCTCGCCGTCCCGGGGCTAGGGGTACAGGCCGCGGGTGCGGTGGGCCTCGGCGACCCGGCCGACGCCGATCACCTGGGCGGCCTGGCGCAGGCTCAGGTCCCGCTCCTGGGCGAGGGCGGAGACCTCGCCCCAGGCCCGCTCCATCACCTGGCGCATCCGCGAGCTGACCTCCTCCTCCGACCAGAACCAGGCCTGCAGGTCCTGTACCCACTCGAAGTAGGAGACGGTGACCCCGCCGGCGTTGGCCAGCACGTCGGGGACCACCAGGCAGCCGCGGTCGTCGAGCACCTTGTCGGCGGCCGGGGTGGTGGGGCCGTTGGCCGCCTCCAGCACGATGCCGGCGCGCACGGTGTCGACGTTGTCGGCCCGGATCACGCCCTCGAGCGCGGCTGGGACCAGCACGTCCACGTCGAGGGCGAGCAGCTCGTCGTTGCTGATGCGGTCGGCGCCCGGGAAGGTGGACACCGAGCTCGACCCGGTCTCCCGCTTGTGCCTGACCAGCGCCTGCGGGTTGAGCCCGCGGGCGTTGTAGATCCCGCCGGCCACGTCGGAGACGGCCACCACGTTGCAGCCGGCGTCGTGCAGGTGGGCCGCGACCCCGGCGCCGACCTTCCCGAACCCCTGGACGGCGACGCTCATGTCCTGCGCCTGCCTGCCGCGCTCGCGCAGCGCGGCGAACAGCGTGTAGGCGACGCCGAGGCTGGTGGCCCCGCGGCGGCCCTCGGAGCCGCCGATCGCCAGCGGCTTGCCGGTCACCACGCCGGGCACCGAGTAGCCCTTGTTCATCGAGAAGGTGTCCATGAACCAGGCCATGATCTGCTCGTCGGTGTTGACGTCGGGCGCCGGGATGTCCTTCTCGGGCCCGACCAGCGGCAGCAGCTCGGCCGCGTAGCGGCGGGTGACCCGCTCCAGCTCGCAGGTGGAAAGGGTGTCAGGGTCGACCACCACCCCACCCTTGGCGCCACCGAACGGGATGCCCACCACCGCGCACTTCCACGTCATCCACATGGCCAGTGCCTTGACCTCGTCGAGCGAGACCATCGGGTGGAAGCGGATGCCGCCCTTGGCCGGCCCACGGGTCACGTTGTGGTGCACGCGGTAGCCCTCGAAGACCTCGATGCGGCCGTCGTCCCTGCGGACCGGCACCGCGACGGTGAGCACCCGCTTCGGGGTGGCCAGCAGGTCGCGCATGCCCTGGTCGAGGCCGAGGGTGTCGGCGGCGGCGTCGAGTTGCTGCAGTGCGGCGTCCCAGGCGGTGGTCGACTCGCGCATCATCGTGTCCACGGTTGACCTCGCCCTCCCCCACCGGCTCCGTTGCCGGCGGTCGCCGTATGGTCCCCAGCCGCGGCCGGCCGCGTCGATCGCCGCTTCGACCATCTCGTCGCCCCACGGGTGGACACCCTGGCGCAACACGCCGAACCAGACCGGTCGGTGGATCCGCGCGGGAGCGCGGCACCACCTGGCCAGGACGCGGCGCGACCGTGGCCTCCGATGGCGCCGTTCGCGCCGGGCGTGCAGGATGTTGGCACCATGCGGGACGCCATCGGGGACACGGCGGGGGCCGGCGCCGGGCGCCGGCGGGGCGCGGCGAGCGCCGCCGCGCCGGCCGGCCGCCACGTGACCGGCACCGCCGTCGCGATGTTCTCCACCGTCGTGCTCATCTGGTGCCTGTCGCACGTGCTGGTGGCGCCGCTGGCGCTGGCGGCCGGCGCGCTCGCCCTCGGCGACCGCTGGACCGGGCTCGCGCTCGGCTCGCTGCTGTGGACGCTGAGCGGCGCGCTGGTGCTGGTGCGGCCGATCGAGACGTTCGCCGGGCGGCTGCTGTTCCGGCTGCGCCGCCCGGACCGCGAGGAGCTGAACCGCCTCACGCCGATCTGGCTCGGGGTCTGCCACCGGGCCGGCGCAGACCCCGGCCGCTACCTGCTCCGCGTCGAGCAGGGCGAGACGCTCAACGCCTTCGCCATCGGCGGGCACTTCGTGGCGGTCACCCGGGCGGCGCTGCGCCTGCCCGACGACATGCTGGAGGCGGTCATCGCCCACGAGCTCGGCCACCACCGCGAGCTGCACCCGGTCGCCACCGGCCTCGGCTGGTGGTACGGGCTGCCCTTCCAGGCGGCCGACTGGCTGCTGCGCCGTATCCGCCTGACCACGGCGTTCCTCGCGCGGGTCTTCGCCTACCTGCGCGCCGGCGGCCGGGACGGCGGCATCGACGGCCTGCTCGGCATCCTGGCCGCCATGGTGGTGGTCGGCGCCCTGGTGGTCGCGGGCGTGCTCGCCGTCCTGCTCCTCGGCGTGGTGTGGCTGCCGCTGGCGCTGCTGGTCTGGACCTCCCGCGTGCTCTCCTCGGCCCTGTCGCGCGCGGCGGAGTACGCCGCCGACCGCCACGCGGTCGAGCTCGGCTACGGTCCCGGCCTGACCCGCATGCTCGAGCTGCTGCTCCGCACCGAGCAGGCCACGCCGGGCCCGAACGGCCTACGCAAGCTGCTGCGCTCCCACCCGAGGTGCCAAGATCGGCTCGCCGCCATCCGGGACCTCACCACGTGACCGTCCGGGCGGTCCTGCTCGACATCGGCGGGGTGCTGGAGATCACGCCCCCGACGGGCTGGCCCGGGCGCTGGGAGGCGCGCTTGGGGCTGCGGCCCGGGGAGCTGCGCGAGCTCGGCGGCGAGGTGTGGGAGGCCGGCGCCGTCGGCGCCATCTCCGAGGCGGAGGTCCACCGGCGCCTCGCCGAGCTGCTCGGGGTGGACGACGCCGTGGTACGGGCGCTCCTGGACGACCTCTGGGCGGAATACCTGGGCACCCTCAACGTCGAGCTGGTCGAGTACGTCCGCGGGCTGCGCCCGCGCTACCGCACCGGGGTCATCTCCAACAGCTTCGTGGGCGCGCGCGAGCGGGAACGGGAGCGCTACCACCTCGACGAGCTGACCGACCTGATCGTCTACTCCCACGAGGTCGGGATGTCCAAGCCCGATCCGCGCATCTACGAACTGGCCTGCGCGCGCCTCGGCGTGCGCCCGGAGGAGACGGTCTTCCTCGACGACCTCGACGAGATGGTCGACGGAGCGCGGGCGGTCGGCATGCAGGCGCTGCTGTTCGAGCACAACGCCCAGGCCATCGCGGAGATCGAGGCCCTCATCGTCAGGTGATGGCGCCGCGCGGCACGACCCACTCGCATGCCTGCCCGGTGACCTCGGCCACCAGGTCGAGGACGGTCAGGAGCTGACCACCTCCGCGCCAACCGAGCGCAGGTCGAACGCTGGCCGGCTCGAGGGCTCCTCGGGGTTGCGGCTGTCGACCAGGAATCCACCGGCCGCATGGATGGCGCCGTTGACCAGCTTCGAGGCTGCCGCCTGGGCAGCCTCGAAGGACGAGGCCTCTACCATCAGGGAGACCTGCACGTCGCCAGACGCGAGCGAGCCACCAATGTCGGCGTCGATGGCCCCAGCGTCGAGCATCGCGTCGAGCATCGCATCCAGGTGCGCTTCGAGGGCGTGCTCGTCACCGTCGACGTTGGAGACACGGAAGCCCTCCACCACGGAGTACCGCATCCCTGCTCCTTCCAGCACGTCATCCGGGCCAACCAATGCCGCTCGTTGCGCTCGTGACGAGGATCCGACGGACTGAGGTGCAAGGTCGTGAAGTGCTTGGCGGGACACCCGCACTTCAGCTTGAAGGAGCGTCCTCCCCGCTGAACCGTCCAGCCTTGGTTCTCAGCCTCCTTGAGCAGCGCCTCGAGCTCCTTCCTCGGGTGCCTCGGACGGGTCACGGCGCTTGCTCTCATCGTACGGGAACCAGGCCTGGCGCCAACGCCGCGATCGACGGTTGCGTGGATCTGCCAGCCAAGCCGACCAAGCTGGCGAGGTGCCGCGCGCGCGCGCAGCCTAGTCACGCCGTCTGGGCCTGTCCCGCCACCGCTGGAATCTGGGGACAACTGGGTCGGTGGGTTCAACCCGGAGGCCATGTGCGCCGATATGGACAGTGGGCGGGCGCGACTCCGGTCGACCCCCGGTGTGCGGACCGGGCCGTCGAGAGGAGGGGCAGACTGCACAGGGGTCCGACAGGCACGCCGCCGGGTCCGGCCGCGCGCGCTCGCCCTCGCCCTCCCTGGGCGCTGCTCAGGCGGTGGTGCGCAGCACCACCAGCCGGTCGGCGCCCGACTCCGCTCCCCACAGCTCGCCGGGGCGGCCGAGGAGCTGGCGCACGTCCGCGCCGGCGGTCGGCAGCGGGAAGCTGGTGAAGCGCTCCGTCGCCGGGTCGAAGCGGACCAGCGCGTTCGCGCCGAAGTCGCTGAGCCACACCTGGTCGCGGTCGTCCACGTAGACCGCGTAGGGCTGCGGGCTCCGGCCGGGCAGGCGCCACTCCCGCCAGCGCCGGGTGGCCGGGTCGTAGCTGCCGAGCCGGCCGGCGTTCCACTCGCTCACCCAGAGGCGGCCCTTGGAGTCCGACCACACGCGCCGGGCGCCCTGACCGGGCGTCGGCGGGTCCAGCCTGGTCGCCTCCGCGGTCGCCGGGTCGATCCGGGCGATGTGGCTGCCCGCCAGCGAGGCGTAGTACACCGCGCCGCCGGGCGTGGTGGTGATCCCGTAGGGACCAGGGCCGCCGGGCGCGTCGAGGACGCGCAGGCGCCCGCTGCGGGGGTCGACGCTGCCGTAGACGCCGCCCTGGCCGGTGAACCACAGCACCCCGTGCCGGTCGAACGACGCGGTGTTCAGGCTGACCGAGGGGCGGTCGGCCGGCAGCGGGAAGCGCCGCACCGCGCCACTGCCCGGGTCGACGCGCACGATCGCGTTGAGCCCGCCGTCGGTGATCCAGGGGGCGCCGTCGGGCCCGACGATGACGCCGTGCGGCGCCGATCCGTCCCCCAGCGGGATCTCGCTGGTCCGCCCCGTCTCGGGGTCGAGTCGCCCGAGCCGGCCGCTGGCCTGCGCCGTGTACCAGACGGTCCCGTCCCGCGCCGGCGCCACGTCGTGCGGGTGGGAGCCGCCAGGGACCGGGTACTCCTGCAGCCGCACCGCCGGGTCGGCGGTGGCCGCCGGCTCAGGAACCGGCCGGGCCGACGACAGCGGGCTGCGCTCCCCCCCACCGTCCCCGTCGCACCCTCCGACCGCGGCGGCCAGGGCGAGCACCCCGACCAGCCACGCCAGCCCGCGGCCACGCAGCGCCGTCCCACCCATCACCCCTCCACCATACGAGGACTGCGGGGGGCTCCGCCCCCCCGACACACCCCCCGAACCTCGAATCCGACCGAACCTCGCGGGAGCTGTCTCGGGCTCCCCCGGATGCCATCACCCCTGGCTGGACGAGGCCCAGAGGTTGACGTTGCCCTCGGTGGCGTAGCGGTCGATCTCGGCCAGCTCGTCGCCGTCGAACAGGAGCCGGTCGAGTGCGGCGACGTTGCTCTCGAGCTGGGCGACGCTGCTCGCGCCGATCAGTGTCGAGGTCACCCGCGGGTCGCGCAGCGTCCACGCCAGCGCCATCTGCGCCAGCGCCTGGCCTCGCCGCGCCGCGATCTCGTTGAGGGCGCGCACCTTGGCGAGGTTCTGCTCGGTGAGCAGGTCGCTGCCGAGCGAGCCCTCCTGGCTCGCCCGCGAGCCCGGCGGGATCCCGTTGAGGTAGCGGTCGGTGAGCAGCCCCTGCGCGAGCGGCGAGAAGACGATGCAGCCGATCCCCTCCTCGCCGAGCACGTCGAGCAGGCCGTCCTCGATCCAGCGGTTGATCATCGAGTAGGACGGCTGGTGCAGCAGCGCCGGCGTGCCGAGCCGCCGCATGATCGCGGCGGCCTCGCGGGTGCGCCGCGGCGAGTAGGAGGAGATCCCGGCGTACAGCGCCTTGCCCTGCCGCACTGCCGAGTCGAGCGCGCCGAGCGTCTCCTCCAGCGGCGTGGCCGGGTCGAAGCGGTGCGAGTAGAAGATGTCGACGTAGTCCAGGCCCAGCCGCGTCAGGCTCTGGTCGAGGCTGGCGAGCAGGTACTTGCGCGAGCCCCAGTCGCCGTACGGCCCCGGCCACATGTCGTAGCCCGCCTTGGTGGAGACGACCAGCTCGTCGCGGTGGCCGCGCAGGTCGGTGACGAGCAGGCGGCCGAAGTTCTCCTCCGCCGAGCCGTACGGCGGGCCGTAGTTGTTGGCCAGGTCGAAGTGGGTGATCCCCAGGTCGAAGGCACGGCGGACGATCGCCCGCTGCGCCTCCAGCGGCCGGTCGCCGCCGAAGTTCTGCCACAGGCCGAGGGACACCGCGGGCAGCTGCAGCCCGCTGCGGCCGCAGCGGCGGTACTGCATCGCGTCGTAGCGGCCGGGAGCGGGGAGGTAGGTGGTCACGGCAGCCTCCTGTGCTGGGCGGGAACGGTATGGTATCGGCGCACGGTGGCGGGGGGTCGGCCGGCGGGGGCTCAAGGAGGAGCGCAGGCATGGCGGAGTGGAGCGCTGCTGGCAAACGGGTCCTGCTGACCGGTGCGACCGACGGCATCGGGCTGGCCGCGGCGGAGGCGCTGGCGGCCCGCGGAGCCCAACTGGCGATCGTCGCCCGTGACGAGGCCAAGGCCGCTCGGGCGCTGGCGCGGATCGAGGCCATGGGCGCCCCCGAGGCCACGGCCGACGTGCTCATGGCCGACCTGAGCTCGCAGCAGTCGGTGCGCGACCTGGCCGGCCAGGTGCTCGCCCGCTACCCGAGGCTGGACGTCCTGGTCAACAACGCCGGCGCCGTGTTCGGCACGCGCCAGCTCACCGTCGACGGCATCGAGCGGACCTGGGCGCTCAACCACCTCGCCCCGTTCCTGCTCACCTCGCTGCTGCTGGAACGCCTGCGGGAGGGCGCGCCGGCGCGGGTCGTCACCACCTCGTCGGACGCCCACAAGCCGGCGAGGATCCCGTTCGACGACCTCGGCGCCGAGCGCTCCTACCGCGGCCGTGGCTTCTCCCGCTACGGCGAGACGAAGCTGGCGAACATCCTGTTCACCGTCGAGCTGGCGCGGCGCACCGCCGGCACCGGCGTGACCGCCTTCTGCTTCCACCCCGGCGTGGTCGCCAGCGGCTTCAACCGCAACAACGGCGGTTTCATGCGCACCGCCATGACCATTATCAGGCCGTTCTCGCGCAGCCCGGCCCAGGGCGCCGACACGCTGGTGTGGCTGGTCGACTCGGCCGCCGTCGCCGACCAGAGCGGCGGCTACTTCGTCGACCGCCGGCGCGCCACCCCGAGCAGGGCCGCCCAGGACCCGCAGGCGGCGCGCCGGCTCTGGGAGGTCAGCGAGGCGCAGACCAGCGCGGGCGCGAGCACCGCCCGCTGACCGCGGCGTCGCGGGCGTTTGGCACACTCGCGGGCGACCAGCCGAGCGCCGACCAGGAGCGAACGCGATGACCGAGCAGGCCGAGAAGGCGAGAAGGTTCCTCGAGCTGCACCACGGCGACGGTCCCCTGCTGATGCCCAACCCGTGGGACCGGGGCTCGGCGCGGCTGCTCGCGGCGCTGGGGTTCCAGGCGCTCGCGACGACCAGCAGCGGCCACGCGGCGAGCCTCGGCCGGCTCGACGGGTCGGTGACCCGCGACGAGGCGATGGACCACGCGGCCGCGATCGTCGACGCGACCGACGTGCCGGTCTCCGCCGACCTGGAGAACGCCTTCGGCGACGACCCTGACGAGGTCGCGGAGACGCTGCGGCGCGCCCTCGGCGCGGGGCTGGCGGGGTGCTCGGTGGAGGACAACAGCGGGCGCGAGGACGCGCCGATCTACGACGCCGCCCTCGCCGCCGAGCGGGTCGCGGCGGCGGCGGAGGTCGCGCACGCCGGTCCCGTCCACCTCGTGCTGACCGCGCGGTCCGAGAACTACCTGCACGGCCGGCCGGACCTGTCCGACACCATCGCCCGCCTGCAGGCCTTCCAGGAGGCGGGCGCCGACGTGCTCTACGCCCCCGGCCTCCGCAGCCTGGAGGACATCCGCCAGGTGGTCGCCTCGGTGGACCGGCCGGTCAACGTGCTCGCCCTGCCCGGGGCGCCGTCGGTGGCCGAGCTCGCGGGCGTGGGCGTCGGCCGCATCTCGGTCGGCGGCGCGTTCGCCTTCGTCGCCTTCGGCGCCATGGTCGAGGCGGCCCGTGAGCTGAGCGAGCAGGGCACCTACACGTACGGGGCGAGGGCGCGCGGCGGCATCGAGGCGGTCCGCTCGGCCTTCGGGGGCTAGCCGAGCGGGCCCATGTACCCCGGGCCGGGGTCCTGGTCGGTCTCGGTCTCGTCCTCGCCGAGGCCGAGCTGCTCCCGCAGCATCTCACCGACGAACAGGCCGTGGTCGACCGACCGTCGCACCGCGGCGGTGACGATCTCGAGGAGCTCCGGGCTCTCCTGGAGGTCGGCCGGCCTGATGATCAGCTTGCGGCCCTGCCGGTCCCGCATGGAGATGTGGCCGTCGATCACCCACCTGATCGTGACCAGCTCGTCGGTCCGCACCCACTTGTGGCCGAGGGCCGACGCGACCGCGAGCTATTCCTTCCCGGCCCACATCCGTCGCCCACCCCGCGGGCGCCAGGCCGCGAGCGTCGGGGACTGCCCAGACGGTGGCGGCGGCAACGCCTCGCGTGCGCCTGAGCCCTTACGGCGCCTGTGCCACAAACCGGACCTCCTTGTCGCCCGGCATACGTTACCTCTGGAGGCACCGTTGGGTGCACGGGCGGCACGCGCCGGCAGGGCTCGCGCGCTCACCGCCCCTGGCCGTCGGTCGCGGGCGGGATGTTGTGGTTGCGGCGGAAGAGGTTGGTCGGGTCGTAGCGGCGCTTGACCGCCGCGAGCCGGTCCCAGGTCGCGCCCGGGTACGCCTGCCGGAGGTGGTCCGGGTCCTCGTCGTCGACGAAGCCGACGTACGCCCCGGTGTCGCGCTGCCGCAGGGCCGCCGCGAAGTCGCCGACCCAGGCCTCCCGCACGGCCCGGTCCTCCGGTCCCTGGTAGAACGCGGCCAGGTTCGCCATGATCCGGCTCTGGCGGTGCGCGAACGCGGTGGCTTCCACCGGTACGCGGGCCATCGCCCCGCCGAGCACCCGCAGCTGCGCGACCCGCAGCGGCGCGTCGGACGCCTGCAGGTACTCGACGATCGTCGCGGCCACGTCCTGGTCGACGGTGTCGAGGAACATCGTCCGTCCCACCGCGGTCGGGTGGTAGTCGGGATCCTCCGGCGGATAGATCTCCGGGTAGGGCATCGGCCGCAGCATGTCGGCGAGCGGCGTGGCCAGCGCGCGGAACGGCGCCATGGCGCGCTCGCCGTCCTCGACCGCGCCCGCGTGGACCATCAGGGCCAAGACCACCAGCCGGCCGTGCGCCTCGGCGGGCAGGAACGGCAGCGGCGGCCCGACCATCACGTTGATGATCCCCGACAGCTCCTCCGGCGCGGCCTCCGCCGCGGCGACGAAGCCGGCGACCACCTCCGGCGTCGCCGGCAGGACCAGCATGCCGCCGGTGACCGTGCCGACCGGGTGCAGCCGGTACTGGAACCGGGTCGCCACGCCGAAGTTGCCGCCGCCGCCGCGCAGCGCCCAGAACAGGTCGGGATGCTCCTCGGCGTCGGCGCGCAGGACCTGGCCGTCGGCGGTCACCACCTCGGCGGCCAGCAGGTTGTCGATGGTCAGACCGTGCTTGCGCACCAGGAACCCGACCCCGCCGCCGAGGGTGATCCCGCCCAGGCCGACCGAGCCGGTGTCGCCGAACCCGGTCGCCAGGCCGTGCGCGCCGGCCGCGGTGGTGTACTCGGCGGCGGTCAGGCCGGTCTGCGCCCAGGCGGTGCGCCGCTCGGGGTCGATGTCCAGCGACCGCATGCCGGCGAGGTCGAGCACGATCCCGCCGTCCGAGCTGCCGTAGCCGACGCCGCTGTGGCCGCCGCTGCGGACGGCCAGCTCCATTCCCGTGTCGCGCGCCAGCGCGACGACCTGGGCGACCTCGTCGGCGTCGTTGGGCCGGATGATGACCGCCGGCCTCAGGTCCAGGCCGCCGGCGAACAGGGCGCGCGCCTGGTCGTACTCCGGGTCGCCCGGCGCGATCACGCGACCGTCGAAGGCGGCGCGGAGCCGTGGGATCGAGATGGTGGTCGGCTGGGTGGGTCGCTGCACGTCGCGCTCCTTCTCCGGACAGGCATAGGGGGTCGTCGCCGGGCGGTCCGTGCCGGCGACGCCGTTCAGGGGAGACGTCGAAGCCGGCGGCTCGGCCTCGACATCGAGGAACGATCATGCAACGCCGGTGTGACGGCGGTCGCGCGGGGCCGACCGGGAACGGGCCTCAGCCGGCCCCGAGCAGGTCGAGCAGCTCGCCTGGCCGCCGCAGGACCAGCCGCGTCGGCGTGGTCGGCTGGTAGAGGTGCCCCCAGCCCGCGGCGACCGGGAGCGCGCCGGCGCGCTCGGCGGCGACCAGGTCGATCGGCGCGTCGGCCACGTAGGCCGCCGCCTCGGCGGGTACCGCGAGCAGCTCGCAGGACCGGAGGATCCCGTCGGGGTGGGGTTTCTGCCGCGCGACCTGGTCGCCGCCGACCACCGCGTCGAACCGCGGCAGCAGCCCGGTCGCTTCGAGCAGCAGGTGGGCCGCCCGGACGCTCGCGCCGGTGAACACCGCCATCGGCAGGCGACCGTGCAGCTTCGCCAGCACGCCGGCGATCTCCGGGTAGACGGCCACGCTCGCCGCGGTCGCGCCCAGGTGCCGGTGGTACTCCTCGAGGTCGGCGGCGGTGCACGGCCGCGCGAGCAGCCGCGTGAGCAGGTTGGCGGGTGGGCCGAGCGGGTAGAGCGCGATCACCTGCTCGCGGGTGCAGGCGGCGCCACCGAGCGCCTCGACCGTCGCCCGGTAGGCATCGGGTACGGCGATCCTGGAGTCGATCAGCGTGCCGTCCATGTCCCAGACCACCGCCTGGAGCCGGCCCAGCGCCACGCCCGCCCTCCCCGTCCACGTCATCGAGAGCGGGCGTGGCAACAGCGCAGTACGACCAGGTGCCGTGCCGCTCGTCCTGGTCTGATGCTAGGGCAGGCTGGCCAGCCTGGCCGGTGGAGAGCTCCTCGGGGGCGTCAGGAACCCGGTCGTGCGAGGCCTACCAGTACCACCAGCTCCGCCCACCCGGGCGGACGACCCAACCGAGCAGCCACAGCACCAGCACGATCACGCCGAGCCAGAGCAGCACCTTGACCGCCGGGCCGACGAAGCCGAGCAGTAGCAGCAGCAGCGCGACCACCAGCACGAACCAGAGCATGAGCACCTCCTCTCCCCTGCGGAGCGTCGCCGCTCCGAGAGCCGGGCATTCGGGTGTACCCGTGAGGAAGGCAAGAAAACAGCCGGTCAGCGGACCCTCAGGTGGCCGCCGGAGATGCGCGCGAGGGTGCCCTCGGTGCGCCGGCCCTCGGCCCGGTAGACGAAGCTGATCACCTCGCCGGCCTGGGCGCGCGCGATGGCCTCGGGCCCGGTCAGGTCGACCTGCTCGTCGCGGTCGGGGCCGGGACGCACTACGAACCGGACCAGCTCGGGCTGGGCCGGGAAGCGCTGGTCGTTGCCGGTGGTGTAGCCGAACAGCAGCCGGGCCAGCTCTGCCTTGGAGTCCAGCGGCCGGTGCTCGGCGAGACGGTGGTCGAAGACCATGACGTCGTACATGGAGGGCCGCTCCTTGTGCACGGTTTGCGACAGTCTATGGCACAGTCTCGGCGAACCGGCAGAAGGCCGGCTTTGCGCAGCTCGGATGCCCGGCCCGACGACCCGGAGGAGGCGCCGTGGGTGAGCACGTCTCGGTGGAGGCCCGCGGCAACGTCGCGCTCGTGCGCCTCGACCGGCCGCCGGCGAACGCGATGGACCAGGCGCTGCTCGACGAGGCCACCGCGGTCGCGGCGCGGATGACCCGGGAGCGGCCGGACGCGGTCGTGCTCACCGGCCGGCCCGGCTTCTTCTCCGCGGGCATCGACCTCACCGTGGCGCCGCACCTCGACGAGGCGGGCCAGCGGGCGATGGTGACCGGCATCAACCGGCTGATGGCGGGCTGGTACCGCTGCCCGCGCCCGGTGGTGACCGCGGTCAACGGCCACGCGGTCGCGGGCGGGCTGTTCCTCGCGTTGTGCGGCGACTGGCGGGTCGGGACGACCGAGGGCCGTTACGGGCTCACCGAGGTCCGCGTCGGGGTGGCCTACCCCGCCGTGGTGCTGGCGATCGCCCGGGCGGAGCTTGCGCCGCCGGTCCTGCGGCGCCTGGTGCTCCGCGCCCACCTCCTCGAGGCGGCGGAGGCCGAGCGGGAGGGGCTGTGGGACGAGGTCGTCCCCCCTGACGAGGTGCTCGGCCGCGCCCTCGAGCGCGGCGAGGAGCTCGCGGCGCTGCCGCGCCGAGCCTACGAGCACGCCAAGCGCCAGTTGCGCGAGCCGGTCCTCGCGCCCGTCGCCGCCACGCTGGACGGCGCCGATCCCGTCGCCGGCAGCTGGACCGCCGACGAGACCAGGGACGCCGCCGCGGCACGGCTGCGCGGGCGCTCCGGGTAGGCGGCTCGCCCCGCGGCGCCGGAGACCGCGTCCTCGTGCTCGGGCCGGCCAGGCGACCAGCGGTTACGGCGTGGTGACGGCCCGGCGCGGCTCAGACGGCCGCGTGCAGGCGCTCGGCCTGGTCGGTCCGCGGGCGCAGCGAGTCGACCGTCGGCGTGAACCAGTGGCCGCGCTCGCAGGTGGTCTTGACGTGCTCGACAGCGCCGTCGCTCGACCCGAAGGTCCAGCGTTCGGTGATGCGGGCGGGAGCCAGGCAGGTCGGGTCCGGGCAGGCGATGGCGTCGTCGGGCATGGCGGCGTTTCCCCCTCGTCGTGGTTCCTCGGTTCCTTACCGTTCCAGAGCCGGGGGTGTGACGACGGATACGTGATCCACGTCACTGAGGCGGAGGCGCTGGTCGCGCCGCGCTAGCCGTCCGCTCGGTCAGGGTGGGCGTCGCGGATCGCCAGGGCGGCCTGGACGAGCGCGGCGTGGCTGAGGGCTTGGGGATGGTTGCCGAGGTAGCCGAGGTTGGCCGGGTCGACCTCCTCGGGCAGGAGGCCGAGCGGGTTGGCGAGCGCGAGGAGGTCGTCGAACAGCCGCGTCGCCTCGCCGAGGAGGCCCGTGGCGGCGAGGGCTTGGGCCAGCCAGAACGAGCAGGGCAGGAAGGCTCCCTCGGAGCCGGGCAGCCCGTCCTGGCCGGGCGGGTAGCGGTACAGCAGCGGGCCGCCGGCGCCGAGCTCGCGGCGGACGGCCTCGACCGTCCCCCGGACCCGGGGCGACCCGCGGGGTTCGAGGTCGAGCAGGGGAAGGACGAGGACGGCGGCGTCGAGGTCGCTCGAGCCGTAGGTGCGGGTGTAGCTGCCGAGCTCGGCGCTGTAGCCGGCGGAGGTGACCTCGGCGGCGAGGGCGCCGCGCTCGGCTTGCCACCGCGCGACCTGCCGGTGCGGGGTGCGGCGGGTGGCGGCGATGCGCAGGGCGCGGTCGAGGGCGAGCCAGGCCATCAGCTTGGAGTGCACGTGGTGGGCGCCGTCGCCCCGTACCTCCCAGATGCCGGCGTCGGGTTCGCGCCACCGTCTGGCGACCTCGTCGGCGAAGCCGCGCATGGCCCGCCAGGTCTCGGAGGGGAGGCGGTGCCCGGCGTTGGTGAGCAGCCAGGCGGCGTCGAGGACCCAGCCGTAGCCGTCGAGCTGGTGCTGACCGGAGGCGCCGTTGCCGACGCGGACCGGGCGGCTGTGGGCGAAGCCGGGCCAGCCGTCGAGCGTCCGTTCCGTCGGCGGGTGGCGGCCGTGGAGGGTGAGCAGCACGGGGAGGCGCGGCCGGTCGAGGCGACTGGCGTGGAGGAGCCAGGCGAGGAAGTGGCGGGCTTCGGCCTGCTTGCCGACCCCGAGGAAGGCGCCGATGCCGATGCTGGCGTCGCGAGGCCAGGCGTACCGGTAGTCCCAGTTGCGGATCCCGCCGGGGTCCTCCGGGAGCGACGTCGTCGGTGCCGCGACCGGCGCGCCCGACGGTGAGTAGGTCAGCAGCCGCAGGGTGAGCAGGCTTCGGACCACCGCGTCGCGGTGGGGAAGGTCGCCGTCGACCGCGGCGCACCACCTCCGCCACGCGCCTTCGTCGGCCTCGAGCAAGGCCCAGGCCGCGTCAGGGTCGACGTAGGTCAGCGGTTCCCGGTCGGCGACGCCGCAGGCGACGGTGACGGCGCGACCGGGGGTGACGGTCAGCGTCGTTGGCCGGCCGGGCTCGATCGGCGTCACGGGGGAGGAGCTCACGGCGATGGCGCTGGTCGGCCAGCGGCACACGAGGACGTCGCCGCGGTGTTCGCTGCGCGGCGGGCGGTGCCGTTCGCCGAGGCGGGGATCGAGCTCGACGACCGCGTCGACCGGGCCATCGGCGGCCGAGAGCCGGCGCACCAGCAGGCTGGACGGCAACAGCCGGCCGGTGACGTCGGCGACCATCCCCTCGGTCAGGGTGAGCCGCCCGCCGGTCGTGTGCCAGGTGGTCTCCAGCGTCGCGGTCTCGGGCCGGTAGCGGCGGGAGGCGACCGCCGCGGCTCCGGCCGGCCCCATGCGGAACGTGCCGGCCGCCGGCCCGCCGACCAGGCGGCCGAACAGGGGCTGGCCGTCGAAGCACGGGATGCACAGCCAGTCGATGGCGCCGTCGGAGGCGACCAGGGCGGCGGTGCGGGTGTCGCCCAGCAGCCCGTAGTCCTCGATGCGCGGCTGGCGCACCTCAGCGGGCCCCGAGCAGGACGCCGAGGGCGACGCCGTAGGTGAGGTGGGCGGCGACGGCGACGACCGGGGTCTGACCGCCGTAGTTGAGGCCGAGCAGCCCGGGCGGCTCCAGCACCGCGGTCGACGACCGCCCGGCCCGGTGCGACGCCATGCGCGGGTGCACGCCGGCGAGGAGGGGAACCAGCACGGTGAGTGCGACCGCGACATGCAGCAGCCCGAGCAGCCCGCCGAGCCACCAGGTGGCGCGGTCCAGCAGCGAGAAGGTGGCGGCGTAGCCGAGGGCGAACCCCTGCCCGATCACGAGGTGGACGAAGAAGCCGGCGACCCGGGCCCGGTCGGGGTCCTCGGTGACCACGGTGCCGAGCAGCAGCGGCAGGTCGAGCCGGGTCAGCCCCGCCAGCTGGGCCACGATCATCACCGAGGTCAGGGCGGCGGTGGCGACCAGGCCGAACAGTGCCCAGCCGGCCCAGTCCACCTCAGCGTCGGGCCAGCTGGCGCGCCTTCGTCCCCAGCGCGCCGAGCACGTGGGCGAACGACTCGTGGAAGGTGGCCACGCCCTGGTCCTCGAGCGCGCGGCCGACGTCCTCCAGGCCCACACCGACCCCGGCCAGCGCCCGCATCAGCGCCTCGGCGTCGTCGACGCCGCGGTCGATGGTGCGGGCGACGGTGCCGTGGTCCTCGAACGCGGCGATGGTCGCCTCGGGCATGGTGTTGACCGTGTCGGGACCGATGAGGTCGTCGACGTAGAGGGTGTCTGGGTAGGAGGGGTCCTTGGTGGAGGTCGACGCCCACAGCGGCCGCTGCGGGTGCGCGCCCCGGGCAGCCAGCCGCTGCCACCGTTCGCCGGTGAAGCGGTCTCGGAACAGCCGGTAGGCGAGCTTGGCCTGGGCGACCGCCGCCTGGCCCCGCAGCGCCAGCGCCTCGCCGGTGCCGACGGCGTCGAGGCGACGGTCGACCTCGGTGTCGACCCGGCTGACGAAGAACGACGCCACGCTGCGCACCGACGCGAGGTCGCCGCCGCGCCGGGCAAGGGTCTCCAGCCCGGAGAGGTAGGCCTCGATCACCTCGGCGTAGCGGGCCAGGGAGAAGATCAGCGTGACGTTGATGCTGCGTCCCTCGGCGATCATCGCCTGGATGGCGGGAACGCCCTCGCCGGTGGCCGGGATCTTCACGAACAGGTTCGGCTCGGCGATCCGCTCGTGCAGCTTGCGGGCGGCGGCGACGGTGGCGTCGGTGTCGCGGGCGAGCTCGGGCGCCACCTCGACCGAGACGAACCCGTCGGTGCCGCCACTGGCATCGAAGGTCGGGCGCAGCACGCCGAGCGCGTCGACGACGTCGTCGACCACCAGCTCCCAGTACGCGTCCTCCACCGGGCGCCCCTGGGCGACGAGCGTCGCGAACTGCTCGTCGTAGGCGTCGGAGCCCTCGATCGCCCTGGCGAAGATCGTCGGGTTGGCCGTCACCCCCCGGATCCCGTCGGCCACCAGCCGACCGAGCGTGCCGTCGCGGAGGTAGATCCGGGTCAGGTTGTCCAGCCAGGGGCTCTGGCCCTGCTCGTCGTACAGTTGCTGCAGCCTGGTCATGTCGTCGCTCCTGTCGTCAGTGGCGCTGCCCGGGGAACACGTCGGTCTCGGACTTGTGCCACACCGGGTGGTCGCCGGCGGTCTCGACGTTGAAGCCGTAGTCGTAGACGAGGCTGCCGCCGTAGGTCGCACCCACCGACACCAGCAGGGCGATCACGACCGACAGCAGCGCGATCCCCGCGGGCGTCACCGTCGCGGTGTTGTGGTCGTTCACGCGCCAGGCGATGTCGGCCAGGGCGAGCACCGTGACGGTGACCATGATGGTGGCGTGGGTGTTGATCGTGCGCCGCGCCTGGGTGCCGGCCTCGGAAGACCTCCACGCGTCCCACAGGCCGGTCAACGCGGCGAGCACCGACACCACCGCCCCGGCGACGAAGACGTACGTGCCCGCGTGCCACAGCTCCCGGGCCCAGGTGTGGTCCTTGCCGGCGAGCGCCGAGATCACGTCGAACACGGCGGCGAGCACGTAGGCGACGATCGGGAAGTCGGTCAGGGGAGGATGGAACGGCTTGCCCGACCAACCTCGCAGCCCCTTGAACTTGCGGCCCCTCAGGGTCAGCGGCGGGCGAACGGAGAGCCTCCTCACGAGATCACCTCGTTGCACTGGTCGCGGCTCGGTGGCCACCTCACCGGCCGGTCCCGGTGAGGGCGAAGAACTCCTGGCGGGAACGGGCGTCATCACGCAGCAGCCCGTGCACCGCAGACGTTACCGTGCGCGATCCCTGCGCACGCACGCCCCGTAGCGACATGCACAGGTGCTCGGCATCGAGGACCACGCCGACGCCCTTGGGCGCGACGTGCTCGTCGAGCCAGTCGGCCACCTGCTGGGTGAGCCGCTCCTGCACCTGCAGGCCGCGGGCGAACAGGTCGACCACCCGGGCCAGCTTCGACAGGCCGAGGATGCGCTCACCCGGGACGTAGCCGACGTGGGCGACGCCCTGGAAGGGCAGCAGGTGGTGCTCGCACAGCGACTGGAACGGGATGTCGCGGGCCAGCACCAGCTCGTCGTAGCCCTCGTCGCTGGGAAACGTGGTCAGGTCGAACGGGCGGGGCGTGAGCAGCTCGGCGTAGGCGCGCGCCACCCGCTCGGGCGTCTCGGCCAGGTGCTCCGTCGTCGGGTCGTGGCCGAGCGCGACCAGCAGGTCGGCCACCGCCCTGGCGGCCGCGTCGAGGTCGACGGCGCCGCCATTCACCACCCGCAGGTCGCGACGCCAGTCGGTGCGACCTGCCTCCCCGGAAGTGCTGGCCGCTGGGACCGGACGGACCAGCGTGGTGGCCATCTGTTGCCTCCATCTCTAACGGATATTAGGATAGACGTTAGAACAGCCATGCACATTTCGTCAACTTGGATGTCCGTTAGAAGGCCTTCCACGGCGAGGGTCCGTCCAAGCTCGTCATCGGAGGTGGCCGGTGGGCAATGACCTCGATGTCCGCCTCGATCAGGTCGCAACCCTGGCGGAGCCCGTGCGGCGCGCCCTGTACCGCTTCGTCCTGGCCCAGCCCGAGCCGGTGACCCGGGAGCGGGCTGCCGCCGGCGTCGGGGTCGCCCAGCATACGGCGAAGTTCCATCTCGACCGGCTGGTCCACGAAGGGCTCCTCGAGGCCAGCTATCGCCGGCCCCCGGGAAGGGGCGGCCCGGGCGCCGGACGTCCCGCGAAGGTCTACCGGCGCAGCGACACCGACATCGACGTCAGCCTGCCGGAGCGTCGCTACGACCTCGCCGGCCGGCTCCTCGTCAAGGCCGTCGCGCACGCGGAGCGGACCGGATCACCAGCGACCGACGCGCTGCGTACCGTCGCCACCGAGGAAGGGCGCTCGGCCGGGACGCGGCTCAGGTCCGGCCTGGACCAGCCAGCAGAGCGGAACCAGGCGGAGGCCACGGTATTCAGCGCCCTCACCGCCCACGGCTACGAGCCCCGCCGGGAAGGGGACGGCATCATCCTGGCGAACTGTCCGTTCCATACCCTGACCCGCGAAGCGACCGAGATCGTGTGCGGCATGAACCGCGCCTACCTCGCGGGCGTGCTCGACGGCATCGGCGCAACCACCCTCGAGGCCAAGCTCGACCCCGCCGACGGACGCTGCTGCGTGCGGCTCGAGCAGCACTGACCCAACCGGGACGCCGCCGGGACGGCGGCGCCGAGAAGCTGTTGCGGATGGCCGACCCCGAGGTGGTCGGTGAGGCGTGGGAGGCCTGGCGGGCCGAGGTCGCGTTCGCGGAGCGGTTCGTGGCCGAGGCGCCCGACCTCGGCATGGTCGGGAACACCTCCGACCAGGGGCAGGTGTCGCTGCGCGAGGTGCTGGTGCACACGATCGAGGAGTACGCCAGGCACGCGGCCACGCCGACCTGCTGCGCGAGCGGATCGACGGGCGGGTCGGCCAGCAACCCCGACGCGCCAAGACGCGCAGTCCCGGGTAGCCTGCCGGGAGCACGCACCGGTGCCCACAGCCGTGGAGGCTGGCAGGCCGGCTGCTGTCCGACAGGGGGTGCGAGTGGCTGAGCAGGCCGTGCCGCCGGAGACCAAGTACGCGCGCCTGGGACCAGACCGGCTCGCCTACCAGGTGCTCGGGAAGGGCCCGCCCGACCTGGTGTTCACCATGGGCGCCTTCAGCGACGTCGACATCGTCTGGGAAGACCCGCAGATGGCGCTGTTCCTGCGCCGGCTGGCGTCGTTCTCGCGGCTGCTGCGCTTCGACCGGCGCGGGACCGGCGCCTCCGACCCGATGCCAGCCCACCCGCTGCCCCCATGGGAGGCCTATGCCCAGGAGCTGGTGGCGGTCATGGACGCGGCCGGCTCGCAGCGGGTCGCGCTGCTGGCGGCGGGCCCCCAGGCCGGGCCGATGGCGCTGTTCTTCGCCGGGACCAAGCCAGAGCGCACCAGCGCGCTGATCCTGGCCGACGCCACCGCCAGGTACCTGGTCGACGACGACTACCCGATCGGGGTCCCGCCCGAGGACGTGGAGGCGATGATCGCCCGCGCCGAGGAGCTGTGGGGCACCGAGGCGTTCGCTGGGACCTATACGCCCGACCGGGCCGGCGACCAGCGGTTCCTGCGCTGGTCGGCCAGGCTGCAGCGGGCCATCGCCAGCCCGAAGGTGGTGCGCGCCTCCCTGCGGGCGCTGCTGGAGGTCGACGTCCGCGCCCTGCTGCCGCTGATCCACGCACCCACCCTGGTCCTGCACCACCAGGACTACGAGTTCCTCTCCGTCGCGCACAGCCGCTACCTGGCCGAGCACCTGCCCGAGGCCAGGCTGGTCGAGCTGCCAGGTGACCTTCCACTGTTCTGGGACCAGTCGGACCGGGTGCTGAACGTGGTCGAGGAGTTCCTGACCGGGGCCCGCCGCAGCGTCGAGCCGACGCGCGTGCTGGCCACGGTGCTGTTCACCGACATCGTCGAATCCACCGAGCGTGCCGCCACGGTGGGCGACCGGCGCTGGAGGGAACTGCTGGACGTGCACGACGAGCTGGCCGGCCGCCTGGTGGAGCGGTGGGGTGGGCGGCTGGTCAAGTCCACCGGCGACGGCATCCTGGCCACCTTCGACGGGCCCGGCCGGGCGATCGGCTGCGCGGCCGCCCTCGGCGAGGAGTTGGGCAGGATCGGCATCGAGGTCCGGGCGGGGCTGCACATCGGCGAGGTCGAGCTGCGCGGCGACGACGTCGGCGGCATCGCCGTCCACATCGCCGCCCGCGTCATGGCCACCGCTGCCCCCGGCGAGATCGTCGTCTCCCGCACCGTTCGCGACCTGGTCGCCGGCTCCGACGTGGTCCTTCACGACCGCGGCAGCCGACCGCTGAAGGGCGTCGAGGGCGACTGGCAGCTGTTCGCGGTGGCCAGCCGATGATCCAGCCGTTCCACCAGAGAGGGAGGATCGACCCATGAGCATCGTCCAACGGACGTCTCGCAGGACCCCCACGTCACGCCGAGGGCTGCAGCAGCTCGGGGCGATCCGCGTCGGCGCGGTCGCGCTCGGGGCGGCGGCGCTCGGGGCCGGCGCGGTCGGTGCGCTGGCGATCGGGCGCCTGGCGATCGGGCGCGCGGTCGTCCGGCGGCTCAGCATCGAGGAGCTCGAGGTCCGGCGGCTACGCGTCCACGAGCTCCAGGTCGACGAGCAGCGGACCGTATAGATCCGTTGTCCGTTCCCGTCCTCGACGATGGAGTACGTCAGCGCCTCACGGCGCGGTTCGGGGCTGGGATCGGGCCATGGTTGGACGAGCTGCCGGACGTCCTGGGCGCTCTTGCGGAGCGTTGGCAGCTCGAGTGGGGCTCGCTCATTCCTCGAGGGAGCATGTCGGTCGTCGTCCGGTGCGGTCTGCCTGATGGACGCCCCGCCGTCCTGAAGGTCAGCCCCGACCGCGCCCGGCTGGCGAACGAGGCAGCAGCACTCGACCGGTGGACGACGGTTCACACTCCGTCCGTTCTCGCGGTCGACGAGGGCGTGGGAGCGTTGCTCATCGAGGCGATCGAGCCGGGAACCCCGCTCGTCGAATCCCTCGTCTACCCAGACACGGAGACCGCAGCCAACCTCCTGACCTCGCTGCACGCGAACGGCGTTCCTGACCCGTCCTACCCGCCGCTCGAGCACCGCGTCGCGTACCTCTTCGACTCCGGGGCAAGGCCGTACGAGCGGCACCCGGAGCTCCTCGAGCTGATCCCGCCGGAGCTGTACGAACGCGGACGCCAGCTCGCGACCCGGCTCGCCGAGAGCGTCCCGCCAACCGCCCTCCTACACGGCGACCTGACGCCTAGCAACATCCTCGACGGCGGCGCCCAGCGCGGACTCGTCGCGGTCGACCCTGCCCCATGCCTCGGCGACGACTTGGCGTTCGAGGCCATCGACCTGCTGCTCTGGCAGGCAGACGACGTCGACACGATCGCGGCCCGTGCCGAGCTGCTGGCACCCGCAATCGGCGCGGACCCCAGCCACCTGTTCGAGTGGTGCACCGCGTTCGCCGCCATGACCGCGTTGGAGTTGGCGGAATCACCCGACGCCCCTCCTGACCGCGTCCAAACGTACCTGGCGCTCGCCGCACGGGCCCCGAGGGCCTAGAGGACATTCCGAACGGCTCTGCGCCGCGTGGAGCCGCGTCCGACTGGCGGCTGGACCATGCCCTTCCCGGCCGCACGATCGTCAACTTCGTACCGTGCCGGCCAGCGGACGATCCGCGCAGGCGGTGCAGGTGAACTGGTAGGGCGACGGCTGGGCGTAGATGGCGCCGTCGTCCCCGAGCAGCACGGGCATGCCGGTGGTGCTGCTCCACTCCACCGCCTAGTCCTAGGTGGTGACCTCGGCCGGGACGGCCTCGAACATGGTTGAGTCGTGGACGTTGGCGGCGCTGAGCACCACCGAGATCGGCGGCCTGGGACCCGGGAGGTGACCGCGGGAGCGGTCGTAGAGCCCTGGAACGCAAATGCCCCCGGCGGGCTGCCTGGACCTCAGGGACCCGTCGATCTATTACTTGGTGTTCTTGGTGGGGCTTCGGCCGATGAGGTTGGCGAGGTCTGCCGCGGTGGGTGCGGTGATCGGTGCCGGGCGGGGTTGGCGGTGGAGGGCGTCAAGGATCGGCGTCATCTCCAGCA
>DASUZB010000252.1:0-9961 GCA_036377075.1 Actinomycetes bacterium
CGGCCCGTCCGGCGCTGCCGTGCCGTGGGTAGGCCGTCGACCTGGGCGGACCGAACGGGCGGCCACGAGGGCAGAGTTGGCTGGACCTTCGGCGGCGCACTGGCCTGCGCATGCTGGTTCGCGTAGCGTCGGCGTGGTGGCGAGCTGCTGCGCGCCTGCCCGGACGTGGTCGTGCTCGCCACCAGCCGTGAGCCGCTGCGGGTGTGGCGCTTCTGGCTGGCGCGTGGGCACTTCGCCGAGGGCGGCCGCTGGCTGGAGGCGACGCTGGCGGCGGCAGGGGAGCGGACGCCGTTGCGCGCCATGGCGCTGTTCGCCGCCGCCGCCATGGAGGTGCGACGCGGCGACGGCGGCACCCGCGTGTCGGAGCTTGCGGTCGAGGCGGCGGCGATCACGCGCGAGGCCGCCGACCACCAGGCGTTGGCCCAGGTCCTGCACCTGACGGGGCCTCCTGGCGTGGGTGGCGGACGGCGCGTGGGAGCACGCGGTCCGGCTGGTCGAGGAGGGCCGCTCCATGGCCGCGACGGTCGGGGACGTCGGCGTGGTCGCCAGCGCCACGCACATGCTCGGCGTGATGGCCCTGCTGCGGGGCGCCGGCCGAGAGGCCGAAGCCTACCTGGGCGAGACGCTCGGCCTGCTCGACCGGCTCCCGGCGGACCTGCCACCGTTCTTCTCCGCGATGACGCCGGGATGGTCCTGGGAGCTCGGGCCTGGCGGGCAGCCCCGCATGCCGTTCACCGAGACCGTGCTGCTGTACCGGCGGGTCGGCACTGGCCAGGCGGCCGCGTACACCCTGTCCAACCTGGCGGCCGCGGTGCGCCTGGGGGGCGAGCCGACGCGGGCGGGCACGCTGCTCGAGGAGAGCGTCAGCGCCTTCCACCACCAGGGTGACCTGCACGGTGAGGGGCTGGCACTGTGCCACCTGGCCAACCTGCGCCGTATCGCCGGCGAGCTCTCCGAGGCCGGCGAGCTGCTCGACCGGAGCCTGGAGATCCGGCGCGGCCTGGGCGACCGGCGCGGGGTCGGCGTCGCGATCGTGAACCAGGGCCTGGTCGCCGCGGCGGCGGGGAACCTGGGGCAGGCCGATCGGCTGCTGCGGGAGGCGTTCCTGCTGTTCGAGCAGTCGGAGGACGGGCCGGGGTGCTGGGGTGCGCTGCTCGACCTCGGCCTGGTCCTGCTCGACGCCGGCGAGGACGACCGCGCGCGGCGGGTGCTGCGGCAGTGGCACGAGCGGCCGCTCGTGCTCTGGAGCTTTCGACCTCGGGCATGGACCCTGCTGGCCCTCGCCGAGCTGGAGCGGCGGGCCGGCGACCAGGGTGCGGCCACGCGCTGCGTCGACGAGGCGCGGCGGCGCTTCGTCGCCCTCGGCGACGTGTCAGGGCTCGCCTACCTCGCCGATCCGCTGAGCCGCTGCTAAGGGGACGCTGAGCGGGCCCTCGTAGGGTCGCGCGGACAGGCTGCCGTCGAGCAAAGGGAGACAGCCATGGCCGTCACGGCCGACCCACGCGACGTCATCGGCGAGGCCACCCTCGCCGAGCTGGAAGCCACCCTGCGGGGGCGGACGGTCCGACCGTCCGACCCCGACTACGACCAGGCCCGCGCGGTCTGGAACGCCGCCCACGACCGGCACCCTGCGCTGATCATCCGCTGCGCCGGCACCGCCGACGTCGTACGGGCGGTGGAATTCGCCCGCAGCGAAGGGCTCACGGTGGCCGTTCGCGGCGGCGCGCACAGCGTCGCCGGGTTCTCCACCAGCGACGGCGGGGTGGTCGTCGACACCTCGCCGATGAAGGGCATCCGGGTCGACCCGGCCGCCCGGCGGGCGGTCGCCCAGCCCGGGCTCACCTGGTCAGAGTTCGACCACGAGACCCAGGCGTTGGGCCTGGCGGTCACCGGGGGCCTGGTGTCCAGCACCGGCATCGCCGGGTTCACCCTCGGCGGCGGGCTCGGCTGGCTGCTGCGCAAGTACGGCCTCACCTGCGACTACCTGATCTCGGCCGACGTCGTCACCGCCGACGGCCAGCTCCTCACCGCCAGCGAGCAGGAGCACCCCGACCTGTTCTGGGCGCTGCGTGGCGGCGGCGGCAACTTCGGGGTGGTGACGTCGCTGGAGTACCGCCTCCACCCGGTCGGCCCGCTCGTCTTCGCCGGCCGGTGTTCTACGACGGGGCGTCGGCGGTCCAGGTCCTGCGGGGCTGGCGCGACCTCGCCGCCACCATGCCCGACGAGCTCACCACCCTGGCCGACATCCTGGTCGCACCGCCCGTGCCGTTCCTGCCCGAGGCGTCCCACGGCCAGATGGTGGTCGCCATCCTGGGCGTCTACGCCGGTCCGGCCGAGGACGGCGCCAAGGCCAGCCAGCCGCTGCGGACCCTGGCCGAGCCGCTCGCCGACCTGATGGGCCCGATGCCCTACACACCGCCATGCAGAGCCTGCTCGACCCGCTGTGGCCGGCGGGCGCCCAGAACTACTTCACCTCGGCCCTGCTCGACCGGCTCGACGACGACGCCATCGACACCCTGCTGGCCCGACACGCCGCCGGGCAGGCACCCGTCCGCGAGCTGTACCTGCACCACGCCGGCGGCGCCATGGCCCAGGTCCCCGCGGCCGCCACGGCGTTCGCCCACCGCGACGCGCCGTACGTGCTCAACGTCATCGCCCGGTCACCCGAGCGCGCCGGCTTCGAGCAGCATGCCGGCTGGGCCCGCGCGGCCCACCAGGCCATGCAACCGTGGAGTACCGGCGGCGCCTACGTCAATTTCACCTCCGACCCTGAAGACGACAAGGTGCGGGCGTCCTACCCGCCCGACACCTACGCCCGCCTGGTGGCGGCGAAGGACCGGTACGACCCGACCAACCTGTTCCGGCTCAACCAGAACATCCAACCCTCCGGCAGCCGTTGACCGGCCTCCTCAGCCGCGTGCGGCCTCGGCCGCCGCCAGGTGGGCGAGCACGGCGCTGGTCTTGGTCTGCTGGTCCGGGTCGACCTGGAGGTCGTGGGCCCGCAGGGTCTCGTCCAGTTGGCGCTGCCCGCCGAGCGGGTCCTCCTCCTCGCGCGCGGACAGCTCCAGGAACCGGAGCTGCTCGTCGACCTCCCACAGCTCAGCGGCGACCTGGTCCGGCAGCTCCCCGGTCCCCTTGTCCCACTTCCACGCGCGGATCGGGCCGAGGAGGGTGAGCCCGTCCAGCCCCAGCAGCAGGTCGTCGGCCAGGGCCCGCTGGTCGCCGGAGAGCAGCCGCCGCACCTGGTGTGGCCGGTGGGCCTCGACCTCGTCGACCAGGCCGCCTTCGACCTCGGCGTCCAGCGAGGCCGAGACCAGGTGGCGGTCGGCCACCCAGTCGCCCTCGATCCTGGCCAGCTTGCCGAGCTCCGCGGTCCGCTCATGCCACAGCCGAGGGTCCAGGGAGCCCTCCGGGCCGCGGAGCTTCAGGGTGGCGTCGTCGGCGTGGTCGGCCCGCTTGCGGACCCGCACGATGATCCCGCGGGCGAGCAGCGGCAGCGTGTCCGGCTTGCGGTGCCCGCCGAGCTGCTCGCAGAACCAGATCTGGCGCCGTTCCACGGTGTCGCCGTCCTTGGCGAGGCGCAGGACGGCCAGCCCGGCGTCGACCTGCTCGACCCCGAGCGTCACCTTGAGCTCCACCCCGTCGACGCCGGGAGGGGGCGCGTTGGCGTCGTCGATCGGCATGTGCATGTTGTCCCGCAACCCCGCGTCGCTGGCAAGCCCTGAGCTCAGGCGGCGGGCAGGGCGAGCATGCGCTCGAGCGCGGTCAGGGCGTGCTCCCTGGTGGTGGCGTCGACCTTGACCTGGTTGGGCACCCGGCCGGCGACCAGCTCCTCCATGGCCCAGACGAGGTGGGGGAGGTCGATCCGGTTCATCGTCGAGCAGAAGCAGACGGTGCGGTCGAGGAACGCCACCGTCTTGTCGGGGTGCTCGCTGGCCAGGCGGTGGACCAGGTTCAGCTCGGTGCCGACGGCCCACTTGGCGCCGGGCGGTGAGGCCTCGACGACCTTGATGATCCGCTCGGTCGAGCCGACCTCGTCGGCCTTGGCGACGACCTCGTGGCGGCACTCGGGGTGGACCAGCACCCGCACCCCGGGGATGCGCTGGCGCACCAGGTCGACGTGCTCGGGCAGGAAGCGGTGGTGGACCGAGCAGTGGCCGCGCCACAGGATCACCCGGGCGGCCCGGACGGTGTCGGGGTCGAGCCCGCCCTCGTCCCGGTGCGGGTCCCAGACCACCAGCTCCTCGGGGCGCAGGCCCATCGCCAGGGCGGTGTTGCGGCCGAGGTGCTGGTCGGGCAGGAACAGCACCTTGTCGCGCTGGGCGAACGCCCAGCTCATGGCGCGGGCGGCGTTGGAGGACGTGCAGATCGCGCCGCCCTCCCTGCCGGTGAGCGCCTTGATGTCGGCCGAGGAGTTCATGTAGGTGAGCGGGACCACCGCGCCGGGGACCCACTCGTCGAGGATCTCCCAGGCCTCCTCGACCTGGGCGAGGGTGGCCATGTCCGCCATGGAGCAGCCGGCGGCCAGGTCGGGCAGGATGACCTGCTGGTGGTCGGCGGTGAGGATGTCGGCGGACTCGGCCATGAAGTGGACGCCGCAGAAGACCACGAACTCGGCGTCGGGCCGGGCGGCGGCCTGCTGCGCCAGGCGGAAGGAGTCGCCGCGGGCGTCGGCGAAGCGGATCACCTCGTCGCGCTGGTAGTGGTGGCCGAGCACGAAGGCGCGGTCGCCGAGGGCGGCGCGGGCGGCGCGGGCACGCTCGACCAGGTCGGGGTCGGACGCCGGGGGCAGGTCCCCCGGGCAGGTGGTGCCCTTCTCGGACGCCCGCTGCGGGCCGAGCAGGTCGAGGAAGACGACGTTCTCTGCAGTGCGAGCAGCCATTGCTGGGACGCTCCGTTCGGCGAGGCGTGGCGCGTGCTCAACATCGTGAACGGATGCACATTGTAGGCTGCGAGGTGCGGTTGGCGCTCGGCTCAGGGCGGGGTGGTCGAGCGCATCGGTCAGGCTGCGAGGTGCGGTGGGCGCTCGGCGGGCCGCTGGTCAGCTCACCGACGACAGGGTGGCGGCGACGTCGGCGGCGAGGGCCTGGTCGCCCTCGGCGTGCCATGGCTGCCCGCCGGTGCGGCCGGCGGCGCGCAGCACGAACGCCAGCGGCTCCGCCTGGATGGTCAGGTCGGGCGTCGCGTCCGGGGCGGGCCGCTCGCCGAGGGCGCCGCCGAGCAGCCACTCGCCCTGGTCGCCGAGCCGGACCTTGATCACCGCCCCGGGGTGGGGCCGGCCGCGGCGCGACAGGCCGCCGGGGATCACCTTGGCGGCGATGTCGGCCATCCAGGCGAGGCTGGTGGGGTCGGCCTCGAAGCCGGCGCCGACCGCCTCGGCCAGGTCGTGGCCGTGCACCCAGGCCTCCTGCAGGCGCAACTGGGCGACGGTGCGGACCGCGACCGGCCCGACCACCCAGGGCACCCGGGCACGCCAGCCGTCCCCGTCGAGGGTCGCGAGGTGCCAGCGCAGCGCGTCGGCGGCCGCCTCCCAGTCGGCCACGCGGCCCTCCGGTGGCACGCCGGCGTGGGCGGCGACCCCGGCCGCGGTCCAGTCGTCCAGCGGCACCACCGGCGGGGCCTTGTCCTGGTCCAGCCGCCCCTGGATGGTGGCGAGCGCGGCCTGGTCGCCGGAGGCGAGGTGGCTGACCACGTCGGCGACGGTCCACGCCTGCGTCGCCGGCACGGTGCGCGCCCAGGCGTCCGCCGGCACCTCCGCCAGCAGCACCCCGACGCGCCGGTGGGTCGCGTCGAGGCCCTCGAGGAGGGTGTCGAGCGGTGGGGTCATGGCTCGGGGTCCTCGCGCATGGTGGCCGCCTGCACGCTCCACAGCACGGTCAGGATGGCGAGCAGGACCGCCGGCCGGTACAGCGCCGGCCGGTGGTTGGCCCACGCGGTGCCCGCGATCATCAGCGTCAGCACGCCGAAGAGGACAGCGCCGAAGCGCGCCCGGGCGCGCGAGCGGGGCTTCCTCGGGTTGAGCCAGTGGAGCAGCTTGCGCAGCGGCTCCCGCGGCGGCCTGGCCGGTGCGGCCTCCGCGGCCTTGGCCGCCGGGGCGGTGGGGCGCTTCCGGGCTGGTGCCGGCGCCTGTCCCCGCGCCCGGCTCCGCCCCCGTCCACGGCGTCCCACGGGCCTCGCCTCCTCTCGACCCCCGCAGTCTAACCGGCCACGGCGGCGCGCCAAGGGGGGTGTCCACGGGGGT
This sequence comes from Actinomycetes bacterium, assembly GCA_036377075.1. GTDB lineage: Bacteria > Actinomycetota > CALGFH01 > CALGFH01 > CALGFH01 > DASUZB01. The sequence continues at coordinate 6,242 of DASUZB010000252.1, forward strand.
ATCCTCCGCCACCATGCGCATCGTGGTCGCGCCCGACAAGTTCGCCGGCACCCTCACCGCCGAGCAGGCCGCCCGCGCGATCGAGGCCGGGCTGCTGCGCGCCCGGCCCGACGCCGAGGTGGTGCGCGTCCCGGTCGGCGACGGCGGCGCCGGCACCCTGGCGGCGGTGCTCGCCGCCGGCTTCGACCGCGTCGGCGTGCGCGCCACCGGCCCGACCGGCGAGCGGGTCGACGCGGCCATCGCGGTGCGGGGCGACGAGGCCTTCGTGGAGATGGCCGAGGCGTCGGGCCTTGCCCGCCTCCCCGGCGGGGTCTTCGACCCCCTCGGGGCCAGCACCTACGGCACCGGCGAGCTGGTCCGTGGCGCGCTCGACCGCGGCGCGCGCCGCATCGTGCTCGGCATCGGCGGCAGCGCCACCACCGACGGCGGTGCCGGCATGGCCGCCGCGCTCGGCGTCCGCTTCCTCGACGCCGGCGGCGAGCCCCTGCCCCCGGGCGGCGCCGCCCTGCTGCGGCTGGCCAGGATCGACACCGCCGGGCTCGACCCGCGGGTGGCCGCGGTCGGGTTCACCCTCGCCAGCGACGTCGACAACCCCCTGGTCGGCCCGGACGGCGCCGCGGCCGTCTACGGCCCGCAGAAGGGCGCCGGCCCCGACGACGTGCTGCTGCTCGACTCCGCGCTGCGCCGCTACGCCCGGGTGCTCGCCGCCGACCTCGGCCTGGACCTCGCCGCCACCCCGGGCGCCGGCGCCGCCGGCGGCCTCGGCGCGGGCGCGATCGCCTTCCTCGACGCCCGGGTCCGTCCCGGCATCGAGCTGGTGCTCGAGCTGGTCGGCTTCGGCGCGGCCCTGGAAGGCGCCGGACTGGTGGTCACCGGCGAGGGCAAGCTCGACGCCCAGAGCCTGCGCGGCAAGGCACCGCTCGGCGTCGCCAGGGCCGCCACCGCCGAGGGCGTGCCGGTGGTCGCCCTCGCCGGCGTGGTGGACGTCGCCAGCCGCGAGCTGCGCGCCGCCGGCTTCGAGGAGGCCCACGCCCTCACCGAGCTCGAGCCCGACGAGGAACGCTGCCGCGCCGAGGCCCGCCCGCTGCTGGAACGCCTCGCCGAGCGGGTCGGCCGCGCCTGGTCGTCGCTACCATGAGCGGCCGCCACGAGAGGGAGGATCGCCGTTGAGTGACACCTTGCCCCGGGCCGCCGCTGCGGTGGTCGAGGCCGGCCGGCTCGCCGGCCTCGAGCTGGAGGTCCGCGAGTTCCCCGACGGCACCCGCACGGCGGCCGCCGCCGCCCAGGCGGTCGGCTGCGCCGTCGACCAGATCGTCAAGTCGCTGGTCTTCGTCGCCGACGCCACGCCGGTGCTGGTCCTCACCGCCGGTGGCAACCGCGTCGACGAGGCCAAGGTGGCCAGGCAGACCGGCGCGGCGGCGGTGCGCAAGGCCGACGCGGACGAGGCCAGGGCCGCCACCGGCTTCGCCATCGGCGGCACGCCCCCGTTCGGCCACCCGCGCCAGCTCGACGTCCTGGTCGACCAGGATCTGACCCGCTTCGAGCAGGTCTGGGCGGCCGCGGGCACGCCCCACCACGTCTTCGCGATCACCCCGGAGGCGCTGCTGCGGGTCAGCGGCGGCCGGGTCGGCGACGTCGCCGCTGCCCGCGGCGCCTGAACGGCGAGTGGGCCGAGCGGGCCTGCGGCGCTATCATCGCGGTGTACGTCAGTTCATTGCTGTACAACCTCCCGGCTCGGGCCGGATGCGAAAGGAGCACGAATGTCCGAGGCAACGCCGACTGCCACCTCGGTCATCAGCTTGTCCGAGAGCGCGGCTGCCAAGGTGCGTGAGCTGCTCGCCCGCGAGCCCCAGGGTGAGCTTGCCCTGCGCGTCGCGGTCGAGCCGGGCGGCTGCTCCGGCCTGCGCTATGCCCTCTTCTTCGACGACCGCACGCTGGACGGCGACGTCCGCGGCGAGGTGCACGGCGTCCAGCTGGTGACCGACAGGATGAGCGCGCCCTACCTGACCGGGGCCTCGATCGACTTCGTCGACAGCATCGAGAAGTCCGGCTTCACCATCGACAACCCCAACGCCGGCGGCACCTGCGCCTGCGGCGAGTCGTTCCACTAGGACCACTGGCGCGGGGCGGGACCTCCCCGCTACCGTGCGGCGCCGAGCCCCGCGAGTCACTCGCGGGGGCTCGCCACGTCAGTGGGCGCGGCGCACGCGGAACACCCAGCCGCCCTCCGGGCGCTCCTGCTGGCCGAGGAACTCCTGGTCCTTGAGGCGGCACCAGACCGGGACGTCGACCTTGGCGCCCGGGTCGTCGGCCAGCAGTTCCACGGCGCCGCCCACCTCGACGGCGGCGACCGCCTTGGCCAGGCGGATCACCGGGATCGGGCAGGACAGCCCGAGGCAGTCGACCACGTTGGCCTCGGGTGGGCCGCTCACGTTGGCCTCGGGCCCTGCGCTCACTCCGGACCCCCCGAGCCTGAGCGCTCCACCGCCTGGGCGTCGAGGTCGGCCATCTCGCGCAGGTCGGCGACGGCTGCGGGCAGGACGGCCAGGAACCGGTCGACCGCGGCGTCGTCGGCTCCCGCGGGGAAGGAGACCCGCACCGAGCCGTGGGTGATCGCGCCCATGGCGGCGAGCACGTGCGACGGCTCCTGGGTGTCGGCGGTGCAGGAGGAGCCGGAGTGCACCGCGATCCCCTTGGCGTCCAGCAGCAGCAGCAGCGCCTCGCCCTCGACGTACAGGACGCTGAAGGCGAGCAGGTGCGGCAGGCGCTCGCTGGCCTGGTCGTGCACCACCACGTCGGGGATGGCGGCGAGCCCGGCCCGCAGCCGCTCGGCCAGGCGCCGCAGCCGCGGGTTCTCCTCGGGCACCTCGACCATCCTGGCCCGCAGGGCGGCGGTCATGGCGGCGATGCCGGGCAGGTTCTCCATGCCGGCGCGGCGCCGCCGCTCGCGCTCGTCGCCGAGCAGCAGCGGCCGCAGGCGGGCGCCGCGGCCCGCGGCGAGGAAGCCGGTCCCCGGCGGGCCGTAGAACTTGTGCGCGCTCGCGACCAGCAGGTCGGCGCCGAGCTCGCCGAGGTCGACGGGCAGGCGGCCGACCGTCTGGCACGCGTCGACCAGCAGCGCGGCGCCGTGGGTGTGGGCCGCCGCGGCGGCCTCGCGCACCGGCTGCACGGTGCCGACCTCGTGGTTGGCGTGCTGCAGGCAGACCAGCAGGGTGTCGTCGCGCACCGCGGCGGCCAGCTCGTCAGGGTCGACGCGGCCGCCCCGGTCGACCCCGACCTCGGTGACCTCGAAGCCCTGCGCGGCCAGCGCCCTGGCAGAGTTGCGCACGGCGGTGTGCTCCACGGCGCCGACCACCAGGTGGCGGCGCCGCCGCGCCGCCCTCGCCATGCCGGTGACGGCCAGGTTGGCGGCCTCGGTGCCGCCCGAGGTGAAGACGATCTCGTCGGCGCGGGCGCCGACCGCCGCGGCCACCTGCTCGCGGCAGCGGTCGAGCAGCAGGCGGGCGCGGCGCGCGCGGCCGTACAGCCGCGCCGGGTCGCCGTAGTCGCCCAGGGTGCGGAGCAGCGCCTCGCGCGCCTCGGGGTGGAGCGGGGTCGTCGAGGCGGCGTCCAGGTACAGCTCCTGGCCGTCGTCGTAGGGGTTCACGCTGGCTGTCACCGCGTCAGGGTAGGGTTCGTCGCTCACAGGGTAGCGACGGCCGGGCGGCCGGCAAATCCGTG